>DASVXU010000001.1:0-20105 GCA_036392515.1 Gemmatimonadaceae bacterium
CATCCCACGCTGGCGCCCGTGTTCACCCTCCAGGGGACGACGCTCGCCCTCCTCATCATGGGGTACGGCTTCGCCGCGTCGGTGCTCCCGGTCTGGCTTCTCCTCGCGCCGCGCGACTATCTCTCGGCGTTCGTGAAGATCGGCGTCGTCGTCGCCCTCGCGCTCGGGATCGTCCTCGTCCTCCCCCCGCTGCAGATGCCGGCGCTCACCCGCTTCGTCGACGGCACGGGGCCGGTGTTCGCCGGGAAGCTCTTCCCCTTCGCCTTCATCACCATCGCCTGCGGGGCGATCAGCGGCTTCCACGCGCTCGTCGCCAGCGGGACGACGCCAAAGCTGCTCGAGCGCGAGACCGACGCGCGGATGGTCGGCTACGGGGCGATGCTCGTCGAGAGCTTCGTCGCGGTGATGGCGCTGATCGCGGCGTGCGTGCTCACCCCCGGGGTCTATTTCGCGATCAACGCGCCTCCCGCGGCGCTCGGGACGACGGTCGAGAGCGCGGCCCGGGCGATCCAGCAGTGGGGCTTCACCGTCTCGCCGCAGGAGCTGAGCGCGCTCGCGACGCAGGTGGGCGAGAAGTCGCTGCTCTCGCGCGTCGGCGGGGCGCCGAGCCTGGCGGTGGGGATGGCGCACCTCTTCTCCCGCGCGTTAGGCGGCGGGGCGATGGCGCTCTGGTACCACTTCGCGATCATGTTCGAGGCGCTCTTCATCCTGACCACGCTCGACGCGGGGACGCGCGTCGGCCGCTTCATGCTGCAGGACCTCGTGAAGCACATCTGGGCGCCCCTCGGCCGCCCCTCGTGGTACCCGGGGGTCGTGATCACGAGCGCCCTCTTCGTCGCGATGTGGGGCTGGTTCCTCTACCAGGGGGTGCTCGATCCGCTCGGCGGGATCAACTCGCTCTGGCCGCTGTTCGGCATCTCGAACCAGCTCCTCGCCGCGGTCGCGCTCTGCGTCGGGACGACGGTGATCATCAAGATGGGACGCGGCCGCTGGGCGTGGATCACCCTCACCCCGCTCGCGTGGCTGGTGATCGTGACGCTCACCGCCGGCTGGCAGAAGCTCTTCTCCCCCGACCCCGCGCTCGGATTCCTCGCGAAGGCGAACGCACTGGGGCGCGCGCTGGCGGCGGGGAGCCTGCCCGCGGGACGCACGGCCGCCGAGGTGCGGCGGATGATCTTCAACGAACGGCTGGACGCGGCGGTCGCGGCGTTCTTCCTGATCTCCGTGGTAGTGATCCTCGCCGACTCGGCGCGCGAGTGGATCGGGCTCTGGCGCGGCCGCGTCCCCGCGCGCAGCACGGAGACTCCGCCCGAGCTCGACGCGGGCGCCGCGCTCGGCGGGCGCGGCGTCGCGGGAGCGGCATCGTGAGCGGCGTCGTGAGCGGCGTCGCGTTAGGCGCGCTGCTGGCGCGCGTCGGCCGCACGCTGCGCGTCGTGGTCGGCGCCCCGGACTACGAGCGCTATCTCGCCCACATGCGCGAGCGCCACCCCGGCGAACCCCCGCTCAGCGAGCGCGAGCTCTTCGAGCGGCGGCTGCGCGAGCGCACCGAGCGACCCGGGGGACGCTGCTGCTGACTAGCGCGCGGGCGCGACGCGCCGCCCGCGCATGACCAGGAGGAGCCCCACCGCGGCGATCGCGCTCAGCGTGGCACCGAGCTCGAAGGCGCGCGCCGCGCCGTAACGGTCCCAGACGACCCCGAAGATCACCGACGCCGGGAGCGCGCCGAGCCCGATCGCGAGGTTGTACCAGCCGAATCCGGCGCCGCGTCGGTCGCTCGGGACGAGATCGGCGACGAGCGCCTTCTCGACCCCCTCGGTCAGACCGAAGTACGTGCCGTAGACCGCGAAGAGCGCCCACGCCTGCCAGGTCGCGCCAGCGCGCCCGAAGGCGAGATAGACGAGCGCGTACACGAGCCACCCACCGACGATGAGCGGCACGCGGCCGACGCGGTCGCTCAGCGTCCCCGCGGGAGTGCTGGTGCTCGCCTTCACGACGTGCAGCATCGCCCAGAGGATGGGGATCAGCGCCTCGGTCACCCCCAGCTGCGAAGCCCGCAGCAGGAGAAAGGCGTCGCTCGAGTTGCCGAGGGTGAAGACGACGAGCACCGCGAGATAGGCCCAGAAGCGTCCCGGCAGTCCCCCGCCGAGCCGCGGCTTCGCGCCCGTCGCGCGCCCGGCGAGCTCCGCGCGCGGCGATTCCTTCACCCCGACGACCAGCGCGATGACGGCGAGCGCGCCGGGGATCGCGGCGAGCAGGAAGAGCGCGCGCAACGAGAGCGTCGTCCAGTGCAGCACCGAGAAGGCGATGAGCGGGCCGATCACCGCTCCCATGTGATCACCGGCGCGATGCAGGCCGAAGGCGCGTCCGCGCTGCGCGAGAGGGACCGCGTCGGCGATCAGCGCGTCGCGCGGCGACGTGCGGATCCCCTTCCCCACGCGATCGGCGAGGCGGATCGCGAGCACTGTGCCCGCGCTGTTGGCGAGCGCGACGAGCGGGCGCACGGCGGAGGCGAGGGTGTAGCCCGCGACGACGAGCGGCTTCCGGCGTCGCACGCGATCGGACCACCAGCCGCTGGCGAGCTTGAGGAGCGACGCTGTCGTCTCGGCCGCGCCCTCGATGACGCCGATCGCTTCCGCGCCGGCGTGCAGCACGCTCGTCAGGAAGAGCGGGAGGAGCGGATAGATGATCTCGCTCGACGCGTCCGTGAACAGGCTGACGAGGGCGAGCGCCTTGACCGTGCGCGGCAGCGGCGCGGCGGGCGAGCGGTGCACCTCGGCGACGCCGGCCGGATCCTTCGTGGATGTTTCGGTCAGCTTCCCCTCCCCCTTGCGCCCGTCATCGATGCGGGCGAGATACAGGCGGATGACGCTCGCCCTCGCTCCCAATGATACTGCGCGGACGCACGTGCTGCTTCGCGAGCAGCGTGCCCGTCTCGCCGCGGAGGACGATGCGATCGTCCGCGAGCAGATCGCGCTGAGCGAGATCGCCGCGCCGACGGGCGCCGAATCACGCCGCGCGGAGGCTGTCGCGGCGCGGATGCGCGAGCTCGGCCTCGCGGTGCACACCGACTCCGTCGGAAACGTCATCGGGCGGCGCGCAGGCGCGCGCGAGATCGAGCCGGTGGTCGTCTGCGCGCACCTCGACACCGTCTTCCCGCGCGACGCGGACGTGCGCGTGACGCGCGAGGGGACGCGCCTCGCCGGCGCCGGGATCGGCGACAACGCGCGCGGGCTGGCGGCGATGCTCGCGCTGGCGCGGGTGATCGACGGCGGCGCGCTCCGCACCGAGCGGCCGATCGACTTCCTGGCGACGGTCGGCGAGGAGGCGCTTGGCGACCTGCGGGGCGCGAAGCATCACTTCCAGCAGGCGGGGCGCGACGCGCACGCCGCCGTCATCCTCGACGGGCCGGGCGACGAGCGGGTCATCCATCGCGCCGTCGGCTCGCGGCGCTGGCGCGTGCGCTACGCGGGCCCCGGAGGGCACAGCTGGTCCGCGTACGGCCTTCCCAACCCCCTCAATGCCGCCGGGTCCGTGGCGGCGATGCTCGCGGTGCTGCCGATCCCCGCCGAGCCGCGCAGCGCGCTCACCGTCGCGCGCATCGTCGGCGGGCTGTCGGTGAACGCGATCCCCGGCGACGCGCTGATCGAGATCGACCTGCGGTCCGTCTCGCAGGAGGTGATCGAGCGGATCGCCCGCGAGGTGCGCGCCTGCGTGGACGTCGCGCTCGGCGACGAGAACGCGCGTCGCGCGCACGGCACTCCTCCGCTCACGGTGACGGTCGAGGTGATCGGCGACCGCCCGGGCGGCGAGACGCCTGCCTCGCATCCGCTCGTCGTCGCGGCGAGCGAGGCGACGCGGCTGGTCGGACGCGAGCCCGAGCTCGGCGCGGCGTCGACGGACGCCAACGTCCCGATCTCGCTTGGCATCCCCGCGATCGCGTTAGGCGCCGGCGGCCGCGGCGGCAGCGCGCACACGATGCAGGAGTGGTTCGACAACGTCGACGGCACCGTGGGACTGGCGCGGGCGCTGACCGTCGTTTGCTGCACGGCGGGCGTCGTGATTTAGGGGTCGGGGGTCGGGGGTCAGCGGTCAGCGCTCATGGCAGTTGCCGACCCCTGACGCCCGACCCCCGACCCCTTACACCGCCGCCAGCATCGCCGACAACACTCTTCCCGCCCGCTCCGCCGCCTGACGGATCCGGTCGGGCCCCGCGATGAACGAGATGCGGAAGAAGCCCTCCCCGCCGGCGCCGAACGAAGAGCCCGGGAGCACGATCACTCCCTCCTCCTCCATCAGCCTGTCCGCGAACGCGGCGCTCGGCAGTCCCTCGGGGAGGGGGAGCCAGAGGTACATGCTCGCCTTCGGCGTCTCGCACTGAAAGCCATTCGCGCGGAAGGCGGCGACCGCTGCGTCGCGACGCTCGCGGAAGGTCGCGACGTTGCCGGGGACGAACTCCTTCCAGCTCTCGATCGCCGCGACGCCCGCCGCCTGCACCGCCATGAACTGGCCGGTGTCGATGAAGGACTTCGTCTTCGCGAGCGCGCCGCAGAGCTCGCGGCTTCCCACCGCCCAGCCGCAGCGCCACCCCGTCATGTTGTACGTCTTCGACAGCGAGTGGAACTCGAGCGCCACCTCCTCGGCGCCGTCGATGTCGAAGATGCTCGGCGCGACGTAGCCGTCGAAGGTCAGCTCGGAGTACGCGTTGTCGTAGACGAGCAGGATGTCGTGCGCCTGGCAGACGCGCACGACGCGCTCGAGGTAGTCCTTCGGCGCGATCGCCGCGGTCGGGTTGTTCGGGTAGTTCAGGTAGAGCAGCCGCGTCCTCGCGAGCACGTCCTTCGGGATCTCGTCGAGGTCCACGAGGAAGTTCGTGCGGGGGCGGATCGCGTACTTGTACGGCTGCGCCTCGGAGAGCAGCGTCCCGCCGATGTAGGCGCCATAGCCGGGCTCCGGCAGGATCGCGACGTCGCCCTTCTGCAGGTACGCGAGCGCGAGATGGACGATCCCCTCCTTCGAGCCGATGAGCGGCACGACCTGCGACATCGGGTCGAACCTGTGGCCGAAGCGCGTCTGCATCCACGCGCTGATCGCCTCGCGGTACGGCACGTGGCCGAGCCCGAAGCCGTAGCGGTTGAGCGCGGGGGTATGCGCGCCCTGCGTCAGCGCTTCCAGCGCGCGCTTCGGCGGCGCGAGGTCGGCGTCTCCCGCGCCGAGGTCGATGACGTCCACGCCGCGCGCGATGAGGTCGCGCTTCTTCTGCGGGATCGCGGCGAGCGCGTAGACTGGGAGGCTCTTGAATCGGTCGGTGAGGCGTGGCACGTGATGTCGCTCAGGTGGTCGGCGGATTGAACTGCGCGTGCTGCGCGTCGATCCAGCTCCTGTGATACTTCTCGTCCTCGATCGGGAGCGCCTGCTTCGCGACCTTGAGCGGACGGAAGGTGTCCATCATGACGGCCAGCTCCTCGGTGTACTTCGCGCCGATGCTCGCCTCCGCGCGCCCCGGATGCGGGCCGTGCGGGATCCCGTCCGGATGGTGCGTGATGCTGCCGAACTCGATCCCCTTCCGCGACATGAACTCGCTCGACGCGTAGTAGAGCACCTCGTCCGAGTCGACGTTGCTGTGGTTGTACGGCGCGGGCACCGCCTCGGGATCGAAGTCGTACGGGCGCGGGCAGAAGGAGCAGACGACGAAGCCGTCGCCCTGGAAGGTCTGGTGCACCGGGGGCGGCTGGTGGACGCGTCCGACGATCGGCTCGAAGTCGCGGATGTTGAACGCCCACGGATAGAAGTAGCCGTCCCAGCCGACGACGTCGAAGGGGTGGTGATCGAGCACGAGCTCGTTGATCCCGTCGTACTGCTTCACGTAGATCGAGAACGAGCCCTTCTCGTCGTGGGTGACGAGGTTCTGCGGGCGGCGGATGTCGCGCTCCGAGTAGGGCGCGCCCTCGATGAGCTGGCCGAACTCGTTGCGGTAGCGCTTCGGCCAGCGGATGTGGCCGCGGCTCTCCATGATGAGCAGCTTCGGCTGCTCGGCGCCCTTGTCGAACTCGTACTGGTGCATGATGCCGCGGTGGATGACGAGGTAGTCGCCCTCGCCGAAGGGAAGATCGCCGTACTGCGTGTGCAGCGTCCCCTTCCCCTTCGCGACGTACACCAGCTCATCCGCCTGCGCGTTGCGGTAGAAGTGCGCGTCGGTCTTGTCCGGCTCGACGTAGAGCATCGCGACGTCCTGGTTGAACAGGAGGGGGATGCGGTCGAGCGTCGCGCTCCCGCCGGCCTTCACGAGCGAGGTGCGGAAGTGCCGGTGGCGGAGCGTCTGGTCCGGGTCCGCCTCGAAGGGCGTTTCCTTGACGCGGCGCACCGCGCTCACCGTCGTCGGCGGATGCACGTGGTAGAGCAGCGCCGAGGTGCCGGTGAACCCCTCGTGTCCGACGAGCTGCTCGGCGTAGATCCCGCCGTCCGGCTTGCGGAAGGCGATGTGCCGCTTGCGCGGGATCCTGCCTAACGTGTGGTAGATCGGCATATGGTGTCGGTCCTCGTATCTAGATGGCCCGGCTCGCGACGTGCGCGAGCGACCCCGATGGTCCCTCGATCATGATCTCCGCCTCCTCGCCCGCGGCGAGCGGGACGTCGACGACTCCCGCGTCGTGCAGGAAGAGATCTCCCGCCCGCAGCGTGTAGCGACGCGACGCCGCGCCGACGGCGGCGGTGAGCAGCGACCGCACGCGCGCGAGGGCGATCCGCCGAACGCTCTCGCCCGGCAGCGACACGACGATCTCGACCTCGTCGTCCATCGCGTCGAGCGGCGCGAGCGCGGGTCCCATGACGAGCCGCTCGCGCGGCGCATCGTCGGGAGCGCCCGATCCGCGCCATTCGGCGAAGAGCGTGACGCCGGCGATGTGCGACGCCGCGCTCCCCGCGGCGAGGTCGCGCCCTCCCGAGCCCACCGCCGCGGCCATGCCGACGACCAGCACGTCGTCCTCCCCGACCACGATGCGCGCGCCTGGTCCCGCGACCTCGCGCGGATCGGCGAAGCGCAGCTCCTCGACGCCTCCCTCGGCGGTCACCGCCGCGAGGTCGCGCACGAGCCGCGCGTACGGCACCGGCGCGAGCAGCCGCACGTTGCCGACCGGATAGACCACCGCGCCGGGCGTCATGGTCAGGTGCTTCTGCAGCTTCTCGAGCTGCGCCGCGCGCGGGAGCGCGGCGTACACGTCCTCCATCCCGATCGCCGTCAGGTCGGCGACGCGGCCGCCGTCGGGCGAGAGCAGCCCGACGCACGCCGAGCCGCCGCCGGGCCGCACGAACGAAACGAGCACGCTTCGGTCAGCCCGGAGGTCTACAGATTCCCGCGCTTCGCCTGCTCCTGCTCGATCGCCTCGAAGAGCGCCTTGAAGTTCCCCTTCCCGAAGCTCTTCGCCCCCTTGCGCTGGATGATCTCGTAGAAGACGGTCGGACGGTCCTCGACCGGCTTCGTGAAGATCTGCAGCAGGTACCCGTCCGGATCGCGGTCGACGAGGATGCCGAGCGAGGCAAGGACCTCGAGCGGCTCGTCGATCCTGCCGACGCGCTTCTGCAGGTCGTTGTAGTAGCTCGTCGGCGCCGAGAGGAACTCGACGCCGCGGTCGCGCAGCGTCGTCACCGTCTGCACGATGTCGTCGGTGGCGAGCGCCATGTGCTGGACGCCGGGGCCGACGTAGTACTCGAGGTACTCGTCGATCTGCGACTTCTTCTTCCCCGACGCCGGCTCGTTGATCGGGAACTTGATGCGGTCGTTCCCGTTCGCCATCACCTTCGACATGAGCGACGAGTACTCCGTCGAGATGTCCTCGTCGTCGAAGGTGAGCAGGTTGCGGAAGCCCATGACGTGCGCGTAGAAGTCCACCCACACGTTCATCTTCCCGAGCTCGACGTTGCCGACGCAGTGGTCGACGTATTTGAGCCCGACCGGCGCCGGGTTGTAGTGCTGCTTCACCGCGACGAACCCCGGCATGAACAGCCCCTTGTAGTTCTTCCGCTCGACGAGCGAGTGGATCGTCTCGCCGTAGGTCTTGAAGGCGGCGATCACGATCTCGCCCTCCGAGTCCTTCATCACCTTCGGCTGGGACACCGGCTGGGCGCCGCGCTCCACCGCCTTGTTGAAGGCGTCGCGCGCGTCGTCCACCCAGAGCGCGAGGTCGCGCACACCGTCGCCGTGCTTGTAGATGTGATCGGCGATCGTCTTCGCCTCGTCGCTGAGGTCGGGACGGATCGGCGTCGTCAGCACGAAGCGGATCTTGTCCTGCTGGAGGAGATAGCTGGCGCGGTCGCGGACGCCCGTCTCCGGCCCGCGATAGCCGACGAGCTGGAAGCCGAACGCGGAGCGGTAGTAGTGCGCCGCCTGCTTCGCGTTGCCGACGTAGAACTCGATGTAGTCCGTCCCGTTGATCGGGAAGGTGTCGTGGGCCTGCGCGCTCTCGGTCGCGCGCTCGATCGTGGTCGCCATGTGAATCTCCGTTGAATTCGTGCCTACGCCGCGCGCCCCGCCTCGAGGAAGCTCCGCACATCCGCTTCGCTCATGCTCGGCTCGCCGGGCGAGACGTTGTTCAGCTTCCCCTGCTTCATCCACTGCTCGAGCACTCCCACCTGCTCGAACAGGTGCTCGAAGGAGTCCACGTAGAAGAGCAGCGGCTGGTAATGGTCGATCTCGAAGTACTGGTTGATCACCCACTCGAGCTGGAAGGGGAAGCGCTGCACCTCGGGGCTGTCGATCGAGTGCGCGATCTCGCCATGGCTCGAGAGCAGTCCGCTGCCGTAGACCTTCAGCGATTTCCCGTCCTCCGACTTCATCAGCCCGAACTCGATCGTGAACCAGAAGAAGCGGGCCAGCGCCTTGAAGATGCTCGTCACGCGCCGCACCCGCTCCTCACGATCCTTCACGCTCGCCACGATGTCGGCCGCCGTCCGCGCCGCCTCGCCGAATCGCACGAGCGTGTCGGCGAAGGCCTTGTCCGTGTGCATCGGGACGTGGCCGGCGATGTCGTGGAAGATGTCCGGCTCGGGGAGGTACTCCAGCTTCTCCTTGTCCCGGATGGTGATCGTCGTCGGGAACTCGCGCTGCCGCAGGCAGTCGAAGAAGAGGTACGCCGGGACGTAGCCGCTCACCGGCTTCGCGCGGAAGCCGGTCAGCGGGGCCATGAACTTGTTCACGTCCTCCAGCCGCGGCACGCGCCTGGGGTCGAGGCAGAGCACGTCGATCCCCTGGAGAAAGCGGTGGTTCGCGTACTTCCGCCAGCGGTCGGCCATGCGGTCGTAGAGCCGCCGCCAGGCCTCGTGGTTGTCCTCGCTGTACAGCTCGTACGGCTGGTGGATGTACAGCTGCCCGCTCGCCTGCGCCTGCTCGATGAAGTGCGCCTTCGTCGTCGTCAGCCCCGACGTGCCAAGGGCGGCGCCGCGGTCGATCTGCGCTGAGGTCACGGTGCTCTCCTGGGGATGCTGCGGGATCGAGAATTCCTTCCCGAGGCGGGGCGGCCAGAGCCGTTCCCATCCACGGCAAATCTAACGCCCGACGCGGCCGCTGCTGAGAGGGCGCGCACCCCGGACGATACCCTGAAAATCGGCCGCTGTGCCCCCGCTCACGCCATCCCGGACCCGCGGGCGACCCGCGCCGAGCGGCTCCTCAGTCGCGCAGCTCCGGGATGTCGCGGTACAGCTCCAGCGCGCCGGGATTCGCCAGCGCGTCGGTGTTCTTCACCGGCCGCCCATGCACCACCTCGCGCACCGCGAGCTCGCTGATCTTCCCGCTGATCGTGCGCGGGATGTCGGCCACCTGCACGACCTTCTTCGGCACGTGGTGGGGGCTCGTGTGCTCGCGGATGCGCCTGCAGATCCGCTCGCGCAGCGCGTCGTCGAGCTTCTGCTTCTCGCGGAGCCGGACGAAGAGCACCACGCGCGAGTCGTCCTCGCTCATCGTCTGCTCGATCGCGAGGCACTCCACGACCTCGGGGAGCTGCTCCACCTGGCGATAGATCTCCGCGGTGCCGATGCGCACCCCGCCGGGGTTGAGCGTCGCGTCGCTGCGCCCGTGGATGATCAGCCCGTCGTGCTCCGTCAGCTCCGCCCAGTCGCCGTGCCGCCAGACGTTCGGGAAGTGCTCGAAGTACGCGGCGCGATACTTCGCGCCGTCAGGGTCGCGCCAGAAGCCGATCGGCATGCTCGGGAAGGGCTTCGTGCAGACGAGCTCTCCCGGCTGGCCGGCGACGGGGTTCCCCGCCTCGTTCCAGACCTCGACCGCCATCCCGAGCCCTCGCGCCTGCAGCTCCCCGCGCCACACCGGCGCGATGGGGTTGCCTAACGCGAAACACGACACGATGTCCGTCCCGCCGCTGATGCTGCTCAGCCGCACGTTCGGCTTCACGCTTCGCGTCACCCAGTCGTAGCTGTGCGCCGCCAGCGGGCTCCCGGTGGAGAGGATCGCCTGCAGGTCGCCGAGGTCGTGCGTCTCGCGCGGAACGACCCCCGCCTTCTCCGCCAGCGCGAGGTACTTCGCGCTCGTCCCGAACACGGTCAGCCGCTCGCGCTCCGCCATGTCCCAGAGGATCTCCGGACGCGGCGCGAGCGGCGCACCGTCGTAGAGCACGATGCACGTCCCCAGCGCCAGCGCGCTCACCATCCAGTTCCACATCATCCACCCGCAGGTGGTGAAGTAGAACAGCCGGTCTCCCGCGCCGAGATCGGTGTGCAGCGCCAGCTCCTTGAGGTGCTGCAGCAGCGTCCCCCCCGCGCCGTGCACCATGCACTTCGGGAGCCCGGTCGTCCCCGACGAGTACAGGATGTAGAGCGGGTGATCGAAGGGGAGCCGCTCGAAGTCGAGCGCCGGCGGGTACCCGTCGTCGGGGGCGAAGTCGCGCCAGCTCGTCGCGCGCCTCACCAGTCGCGCGTCGGGATCCTCGCTCAGATACGGCACGACGACCACGCGCTCGAGCGTCGGCAGCGCGTCCACGATCTCCTTCACGCGCTCCAGGCAGTCGATCTCCTTCCCCGCGTACCGGTAGCCGTCGGCGCAGAAGAAGAGCTTCGGCTCGATCTGCCCGAAGCGGTCGAGCACTCCCTTCACCCCGAAGTCGGGGGAGCACGACGACCAGAGCGCGCCGATGCTGGCCGCCGCGAGCATCGCGATCACCGCCTCGGGGATGTTGGGCAGGAAGCCGACGACGCGATCGCCCGCCGTCACGCCCATCCCGCGCATCGCGTGCGCGACGCGCGCCACCTCGGCGCGCAGCTCGTCGAAGGAGTACGAGGCGTGCGGCCCGCGCTCGTTCCAGGCGGTGATCGCCTCCTCGGGTCCGCGGTGCCGCAGCAGGTTCTCCGCGAAGTTGAGCCGCGCGCCGGTGAACCAGCGCGGACCCAGCTCCGGATCGGGAGGCGCCATCCGCTCGAGGCCGACGACGACCTCGTCCCAGGGATCGCCCGCCTCACGCTCCTGCGCGATCACCTCGAGGCACTTCCAGACCGCCGGCCAGAGCTCCTCGGGGCGCTCGACGGACCACTTCCACAGCGACTGATAGTCGATGACGCCGAGGGCGCCCCGCTCGCGAGCGAAGCGCATGAACCCCGTCATGCGCGCGTCGCGCACCTGGCCGGCGGAGGGAGTCCAGACCGGCTCCTCCGCGGCGCCCGCGGGGTGGCCCTTCGTCCCCGGCTTCGCCAACGCCTAGCCCTTCCGCGCCCCCGCGCGGACCTCCGAGTGGTCGCCGACCGTCAGCTCGCCGTTCACGTTCTCGATCACGACCGAGTCGCCGATCATCGAGTTCACGAGGCGCGCGTTCTTCAGCGTCGACTTCGTCCCGACGATCGTGTCGCGCAGCTCGCACCCGTCGACGACGCTCCCCTTCCCGATCGAGACGTTCGGCCCGACGCGCGAGTTCGTGATCTTCACCCCCTCCTCGACGTAGACCGGCTCCGTGATCGTCGAGCCCTCGCCCTTCACGCCCTTCGTCGCCGCGCCGTGCTCGAGGATGATCCGGTTCGTCTCGAGCAGCGTGTCGAGCTTCCCCGCGTCGTACCACCCCTCGACGTCGATCACCTTGATCTTCGCGCCCTTGTCGATCATGTACTGGAAGGCGTCGGTGAGGAAGAACTCGCCCTTGTTCGCCGGCTGCTTGAGGGTGTGGTCGATCCCCTCGAAGAGCAGCTTCCAGTTCCGCACGTAATAGAGGCCGATGTTCGCGCGCTTCGAGATCGGCGTGGACGGCTTCTCGACGATCTTCGTCATGTTGCCGTCCTTGTCGGTGACGACGACGCCGAAGCGCTGGTAGTCCTCGACCTCCTTCACCCAGATGATCCCGTCGGCGTCGGTCCGGTTGATCACCGAGAGGTCCGCGTCGAAGATCGTGTCCACGAAGATGATGAGCACGGGATCGTGGACGTAGGGCTTGGCCAGCTCCACCGCCCCCGCCGTCCCGTCCTGGACCTTCTGCTCGATGAACACCGAGTCGAACTTGTAGGCGCCGCGGACGTGCTCCTCGACCTTCTCCTTGAGGTGCCCGGTAATGTAGATGATCTGGTCGATCCCGCCGAGCTTCTCGAGGTCGTCGAGGATGTAGTCCATCACCGGCTTGCCGGCGATCTTGAGCATCGGCTTCGGCGTGACGTGCGTGTGCGGACGAAGGCGCGTTCCCTTCCCCGCGAGCGGAATGATCACTTTCATGGCTTGCTCGTCCCTTCGCGTCCGTAGCGGTCCTTGATCCGGACGACGTCGTCCAGCTCCGGTGTGGAGGCCTCGAGGATGTCGCAGTCCGTCACCGCCTCCATGTAATGAATCGTCCCGGGGGTGATCCGGAAGGCGTCGCCGACCTTGAGCTTCATGTCTCGCAGCTCCTCCGTCCCGGGAAGCTGCACCCAGTAGATCAGCTCACCCGAGAGCAGGTAGACCGTCTCGTCCTTCTTGTTGTGATACTGCACGGACAGTGCGTGCCCCGCCTTCACGTGGAGGATCTTGCCGACGTAGCGGTCGGTCTTCGCCCAGATGGTCTCGTGTCCCCACGGCTTTGGGACGGTCGTCACGTCGGATGGTCCGCTCATCGGCAGCTCAGGGTGGTCGGTGGTCCGGCACGAGCAATATCGACGCCGAACGCGCCCCGCGGCAGGTCTACCCCCCGCGCTCGGCATGCCTTCTGCCACCGGTCGAGTCATGCTCCTCGCACCACGATACATTCCGCGCCTCGCGGCAATGGTCGGCCTGTTCACACGGTACGGCCTCTCCGACTTCGCGAAGCAACAGGGACTCATCGCCCTCACCCCCGACGGGCAGATCGACGACGCCGAATCGGGGGAGATCACCGAGAAGGCGCGCGCCTTCCGCAAACGGCTCGTCGAGCTGGGACCGGCGTACATCAAGCTCGGTCAGGTCCTCTCGACGCGCCCCGACCTTCTCCCCGAGCCCTTCGTCCGCGAGCTCGATCGGCTGCAGGACGACGTCGGCCCGATCCCCTTCGAGGACGTCGAGCAGACGCTCCAGGAGGAGTTCGGCGCCCGCGTGAGCAAGCTCTTTGGCTCCTTCGAGGAGGAGCCGCTCGGCACCGCGAGCCTCGGCCAGGTGCACGCGGCCACGCTGCGCGACGGGCGCCCAGTGGTGGTGAAGATCCAGCGGCCGGGAATCCGTCCGCAGCTCCAGGACGACGTCGCCTTCTTCCGCGAGGTTGCGAACTTCCTCACCTCGCACACCGACGCGGGGCGGCGGATCGACATGGTCGGCGTCATCCAGCAGCTCGAGCGCGCGCTCTCCGACGAGCTGGATTACCGCATCGAGGCGCGCAACGCCGCGACCTTCCGACGCGCGCTCGCCGAGTTCCCGCGGCTGCTCGTCCCGCGGATCATCGAGGCGTACACCTCGCCGCGCGTGCTGACGATGGAGCGCATTCGCGGGATCAAGATCGACGCCGTCCCGGCGATCAGCCGCGTCGAGTACGACTTCACCAGGGTCGCCGACGAGTTCGCGAAGGCCTACCTCAAGCAGATCGCGATCGACGGGCACTTCCACGCCGACCCGCACCCGGGGAACGTCTTCGTGGTCATGCCGGGGATGGAGAACCCGCGCACCCCCGCCGAGGTCGTCGCCACCGACCGCCGCGGCACGAGACGCGAGGCGCTCACCCCCCTCTCCAAGATGGAGCAGGAGGCGCAGGCCGAGGCCCGCGACGAGGCGCAGACCGATCTGCCCACGGCCGAAGAGCCGAAGCTCGCCCTCATCGACTTCGGGATGACGGCGCACCTCGCCGGTCCGGTGCGCGAGCGGATCATCACCCTCCTCCTCGACCTCGCCGACAATCGCGGCGGCGAGGTGGCGGAGACGATGATCGAGATGGGGATGCCGCTCGAGGACTTCGACCGGCAGAGCTACATCCGCGAGATCGCCTCGCTGGTCGCGCAGAACTACGACCTGCAGGTCGGCGAGGTGAAGCTCGGCCGCGTGCTCTACGAAGTGATCAACATCTCGTACGGCCAGGGGCTGCGGCTTCCCGCCGAGCTGACGCTGCTCGCCAAGGCGCTCTTCAACCTCGACGCGATCAGCGCCTCGCTCGACCCGACGTACAGCCCGATCCGCGCGATCCGCGAGTACGGGACGCGGATCGCCAACGAGCGGGCGAAGGACGAGATGTCGCTGCGCCGGGTGTGGCGCACGGCGAGCCAGACGACGAACCTCGTCGCCGCGCTCCCGCACCGGCTCGACATCTTCACCTCGAAGCTCGCCGCGAACGAGCTCGGGTTCACCGTGGACGCGCCGCAGCTCTCGTCGCTCATGCGTGGGCTGCAGAAGATCGCGAACCGGATCTTCACGGGGCTCGTGCTGACGGGGATCCTCATCGCGAGCGGAATGCTGCTCCCTTACCGCCGGGTGCTGGGCACGTGGGGGTTCGTGATCGCGGCGGTGATCTCGATCTGGATGGTGGTGAACATCCTGATCACCGACCGCGGGTCGTCCCGGCGCGATCGTTAGGCAGGAAGTGCCGGCACTCCGCTCGATGCCGCGGGAGGAGCTGACCCCGCCTCCTCGGCCGCGGCGCACCGCGTCACGCCGCGGCGGTGGGCGAGTGCATCGCGCTCCTCCCGGAGGTGGAGCGCTGGTGGGGGACGCAGGCGCCCTCGGAGCACATCACGGTGGTGCCCTTCATCTTCCCTGGCCTCGCCCCGGCGGCCGCGACGCGCGTCCGCCGTTAGGCGAGGACCGGCGCCTCACCAGAAGCTGCCGAGGGTGAGCTGGACGCGGCTCGTCGTGAGATTGTTGACGCTTCCCTGCGTCGTGCCGGGGAATAGTCCGTTGCGCGCCGCGGCGAGATCGCCGTAGTGGACGTAGAATGGCACGTCGAGACGCACGCGCACGTCGCGGTCGTAGATCCAGCCCCGCAGCATCAGCCCGACGCCGGCGTCGGCGAGCATCGACTCCACGGGGGCACCGCGCAGGGCGTGTTGGCTCCCCACGTCGCCGAACGCGGTGGCCCAGATCGCGAGGGGACGCGAGCCCCGCGTGAGCGCAGTCATCCGGATCCCCTGCTCGACGTTGAGCGCAAGCATCTCGTCCCCCGTGCTCAGCGCCGGATCGTAGCCGCGGAGCCCCGCGCCGCCGAGGGGCACCGTCGCCACGTGTTCGGGCGCCAGCAGCCCGCCGCGTGGGCGAACGAAGTGGTTGAAGAGCGTCTGGTACGGGTCGCGCGATGAGACGAACACGCGGCGCTGGAACGGCGTCGACCGGGTGACCACGCTGGCGAAGCCGCGTAGCGAGAGCACCCCCGCGCTGTCGGCCCCGAACGGACGCGCGACTCGCGCCCAGAGCTCGCCCCGGCCGTAGCCGTCATTCTTCGGGCCGTTCGCCTGTGAGCGCCGCGTGAGCCCTGCGGCGACGCTCACGCCGACTTGTGGCACCCACCGGGCCCGCGAGAAGCGCATCGTCTGATCGAGCTTCGCCTCCGCGATGCGCGCCTCCTCCCAGCGCGCCGGCAGATAGCCGAAGCCGCGCGGCGCGGTGTACGTGACGCCGACCGAGCGTGACGTGTTCGTACCGCGCGCGTAGAGGAACCGGCTCGCGTCCCACGAATACGAGATCTCGCCTCCCGCCGCCCCGTCGAAGGTCCACGCCGCCGTGCGCAGGCCGATCAGGGGTCGCCCCCTCCACGCGATGGTCGGGTTCTCGTGGATCCACCAGAGCTGCGTGCCCTCGCCGTACCAGCTGCCGCTCACATGGCCGGCCGCCGCGGCCGGCCGGTCCGCAGCCCATACGATCCCGGTCTCGTCGCGATCGACGAGCCCCTGATAGTTCGAGCGGCTCCGCAGACCGAGAAGCAGCCCGTTCGGCGTCGACGACCAGCCGATCGGCGTCAGCGCGAGGATCACGTGATCGCGGCTCACCTGATCCAGGAACGGCCAGTCGAAGCGCACGCGCACGGGGGTGTCCTCGTCGCGCCAGAGGCCGGAAAGTCCGGGCCGAAGGTCGTTCCGCCGATCCCAGTCCTCCGTCGTCCGCAGCGGGTCGAGGCGCACCGCCTTCGGCTTCTCGCTCGTCCGCACCTCGATCCACTGCTCGTCCGCCATGGCCGAACCGCGCCCGATCGTCCACCCGGCGCTCGTCAGGACGCCTAACGGCGGCGGCTCGCGGTACTCGGCGCGCCGCTTCACCTTGCCCCGCGTAATCCAGCTCCCGTCCGGCTGGCGCTTCTTCTCCACCTTGAGCAGCGCGTAGTCGGTGAGCCCCGTGTGCCGCAGCCACTGGTCGAAGAACCAGCCGAGCTGCTGGCCGGACGCGAGCTCCGCGGTCGCGCGCATCGCGCGCTCGTCCACGTGCTGCAGCGCCCAGTCGGCGTAGTAGCGGTGCATGAACGCGACCCACGCGCTGTCGCCCATCGCGTCGCGCAGCGCGCCGTACATCAGCTCGGCGCGCGAATAGACCATGTCGTTGTAGATCCCGAACTCCCGGAAGAGATCGGAGCGCGTCCCCACCGGCTGCGCGCGACCGAGCATGTCGAGCCGGTAGTGGTACATCTGGAGGTTGTCGGTGCCGCTCGGCCGCGGAGCGAGCGCGCGATAGCCCTTCGGCTGGAACTCCGAGCTGTCGCGACCACCGCGCCTCGCCCGATCCTGCGGCGTCACACCCTCGGCCCACGAGGACTGATACGACGTCAGCCCCTCGTCCATCCAGCCCGAGCGCCACTCGTTGTTGGCGAGGATGCCGAAAGTGAAGATGTGTCCCCCCTCGTGGAGGATCAGCCCCTGCCCCGAGGAGCCGTTCATCATCATCATCGGGAACTCCGTTCCGCCGCCGTCGAGCCGGTGGATGTTCCCCATCATCGGGTACACGTAGGGGCCGTAGATGTGCTCGAGCCACTCGAGCGCGACCTTCGTCCGCGCGATCGCTCCCCCGTTCCCCCAGGATTTCTCGTCGCCGGGGCGATAGAGGACGTTGATCGCGACCGTGTCCCACACCGTCACGCCGTCAGGCGGGGCGACCTCGCCGCGCGGACGGAGGTAGAAGGTCCCCTCGTAGAGGTAGTCCGGCGACGTGGACCACGCGAACTCGTGGATGTTCTCGGCGTGGAAGCGAACCGCCTTCTCCCCAGGCCCCGCGCTGTCGTGGGCCCCCGGGAGTGACTCCAGCGGGAGACGGTAGCTCGCCAGCGAGGGACGGTACACCTCGCCGAAGCGCTTCACCCGCTCCCACCCCGGATCGCCGGAGACGACGAGCCCCGTGCCGATCACGACCTGGTCCTCGCGGAGAAGCAGCGTCACGTCGAAGGTTCCGAACTCGCCGTAGAACTCGCCGGCCGGACGCAGCGCGTACGGCTCCCATCCGCCGTTGTCGTAGACGGCGACCTTGGGATACCACTGCGAGAAATCCCAGCTCCGCCCGCGATGGCCCTGGCGACGGAAGGTCGTCGACGCGCGCGCCTCCCACTCGAAGCGCACCGCGATGGTGTCGCCGGGAGCGGCCGGGCGCGGGAGCATGAAGTGCGCGACGGTGCTGTCCGGCGCCCCGGGGTAGTCGACGCGCACCGCCGTCCCGTTGACGTTAGGCGGCGCCGTGAACCGCTCGTAGCCGTAGTCCGGGTCCTTCAGATGCTGGAAGCGGACGCGCCCCTCGCGCTCGTCCACCGCGCTCCACTTCGACCCCGGCCGGAAGGCGTTCAGGTACTGATGCACGTACATCTCGCGCAGGGTGTCCCGCGAGTTGTTGACGTAGATCAGGAGCCCTTTCGCGACGAGCTTCTGCGCCTGCTCGTCGAGCCGGGCGACGATCCGGTACTCCGCCGACTGCCGCGCCGTCGAGGGCGGCCGCCCGCTCGGCGCGGTGACGAAGGTGTCGGGCTGCTGTTGCTGGACGACGAGCAGGAGCGCGGCGAGAGCGAGCATCGGGTCGCGGGGTTTGGGTACTACAAACTACAACGAGCGACGAGCGACTCAACAGGCAACGAGCGACGAGCGATAAACGACAACGAGCGACTCGCAAGGTTCGCTCGTCGCTCGTTGTAGTTCGGTTGCTCGTCGCTCGTTGTAGTCAGCTGTTCCCCGCGAGCATCCGCCGCTTCAACGTCGCCAGCCGCCGACGCACCGAGCCGTCCATCACCGTGTCGCCGACGCGCACCACGACGCCGCCGATGATCGCGGGATCGATGCGGACGTGCGGCACCACGGTCTTGCGCAGAGTGCGGCTGAGGTTCGCCGCGATCAGCGACTTCTCGTCGTCCGACGGCGTCTTCGCGAGCGTGACGTCGGCGTGGATGCGGCCCTCGAGCTCGTCGAGCAGGTTGAAGTACTCGGTCGAGATCTCGGGGATCAGCATCTGCCGGCGGTTCGTGATCAGCGTCTCGAGGAAGCGGACCATCAGCCGGGGCGCGCGGTCCTGCAGCGCGCGGCGGAGGATCTCCTTCTTCTGGCTCGCCTCGACCTTCGGGCTCTCGAGGAAGCGGCGCAGCGTGAGGTCGCTCCCCATCGCCGCGGCGACGTCGGCGAGCATCTTCCCCCAGCCGGCCGGATCCTGCGCCTTCTGCGCGAGGGCGAGAAGCGCTTCCGCGTAGTTGCGGGCGATCGTCGTGTCGCGCATCAGTTGCGGCGCACCGGCGCCCCGGAGAGATAGCTCTCGACCAGCTTGCGGTTCGTCTGGTCGTCGAGGTTCTTCTCGATCACCTTGGTCGCGCCGGCGATCGCCAGATCGACGGCCTCGGCGCGGATCTGCGCGATCGCCTTCTCGCGCTCCGACTCGATCTCGCGGCGGGCGCGCTCGAGCAGATCCTGCTGCTGCGCGCGAGTCTCCTCCAGCATCTCGGAGCGGAGCTTCTCACCCACCGCGCGCCCCTCGGCGATGATGCGCTGCGCCTCGCCGCGCGCGCCCTCGAGCTGCGTCTTGTGCTCGGCGAGGATGCGCGCCGCCTCCTCGCGATCGCGCTTCGCCTGGTCGATCGCTTCCTGCAGCGCCTGCTCACGCGCCTCGACGGCGCGCGTGATCGGACCGAAGGCGAACTTGGCGAGGACCCCGAAGAGGATCAGGAAGATGAAGAGCGTCCAGAACATCAGACCCGCGTGCGGGTCGAGCAGCCCGCCGCCCGACTGCGCCTCCTCCTGCGCGAGGGCGGGAGCGGCGGAGAGAGCGAGAGCGGAAGCGACGATGAGAGCGCGCATGAAAGAAACCGATTGAGAGAAGTGCCTCGCTCGCGCCCCGGGGCGCGAGCGAGGAGTCACGACTTAGATCTTGCCCATGATCTGGTACGCCACGACGACGCCGAAGAGCGCCGCGCCCTCGATGAGGGCCGAGAGGATCAGGCCGGCCGTCTGGATGCGGCCAGCCGCCTCGGGCTGACGCGCCATGCCCTCGACCGCCTGACCGCCGATGCGGCCGATGCCGAGGCCCGCGCCGATGACGGCGAGGCCGGCGCCGAGGCCCGCGCCGACGGCCATCATGCCGCGGGGCGAGGTGGTCGCGGTGTCGACCGCGCCCTGAAGAAGAGGAAGGATCTCGACCATTGTCGTGCTCCGAAGTTCAGTAGTTGGTTCCCATTCGCCCCGCGTCGGACTCGCGTCCTCCGCCGCCGATCCCCGAGGCCCGGGCCTCAATCGGCTTCACCGGTCACTCGACCGGCTAC
>DASVXU010000002.1:0-15024 GCA_036392515.1 Gemmatimonadaceae bacterium
GCGCTCTACCTCGTGAGCGCGCTCAGCCTGCTGCGTGCGCTCATCGGCGGGGCGGCGCCGCGCGCGATGTGGGCGCCGTGCGTCATCCTGCTCGCTCTCGCGGTCGTGTACGGCGCGTTGCTGCTGCGCGGGCCGTTCGACCAGCTGCCCGTGCATGCGGGAGCGTCAGGGGAGCGCTGAGGTGCAGAGGACACCCGCCCTCTCCGTCCGCGCCCTCGTCAAGCGCTTCGCCGACGTCGTCGCCGTGAACGGCCTCGACCTCGAGGTGCGCCAGGGCGAGTGCTTCGGGCTGCTCGGGCCTAACGGCGCCGGCAAGACGACGACGATCGAGATCTGCGAGGGGCTCACGATCCCCGACGAGGGTGAGGTCGCGATCGGCGGGCAGCGCTGGTCGCACGACGCGCGCGCGCTGCGCCAGCGCATCGGCATCCAGCTCCAGGAGACGCAGCTCAGCGAGAAGCTCACCGTCGAGGAGACGGTGCGGCTCTTCCGCAGCTTCTACGCGAAGGGGCAGGACGTCGACCGCGTGATCGGGCTCGTCCAGCTGGACGAGAAGCGGAAGTCGCGCGTCGGCACGCTGTCGGGAGGACAGAAGCAGCGGCTCGCCCTCGCCTGCGCGCTCATCGGCGATCCGGAGCTGCTCTTCCTCGACGAGCCGACGACGGGGCTCGACCCACAGTCGCGGCGGCAGCTCTGGGAGCTCGTCGAGTCGCTGAAGGCGGACGGGCGCACGATCGTGCTCACCACGCACTACATGGACGAGGCGGAGCGGCTCTGCGACCGCGTCGCGATCGTCGACCATGGCAAGGTCATCGCACTGGGCACCCCGCGCGAGCTGATCACTTCGATCGCCGCGGCGCAGGTGGTGTCGTTCGCAGTCACGGGAGGCGAGACCGCGCTCGACGCCGCCGCGCTGGAGGAGATCGGCCGCGCCGTGAGCGCGACGCACGCGCCGCGCGCGAGCGATGGAGGATGGGAGCTGCACGTCGCCGCGCCGCACGAGGCGGTGCCCGCGCTGCTCGAGCAGCTGCGCAGGCGCGGCGTGGAGCTCACGGAGCTGCGCACGCATTCGCCGACGCTCGAGGACGTGTTCGTTACCCTCACCGGTCGGGCGCTGCGCGATGGCTGACACCAACCGTCCCCGTCCCGCGATCGTCGAGCTCACCCTCGTCCGCTTTCGCGAGTTCATCCGCGAGCCGGAGGCGGTGTTCTGGACGTTCGTGTTCCCGCTGCTCCTCGCCGCGGGACTCGGCATCGCCTTCCGCAACCGGCCGCCGGAGACGGTGCGCGTCGGGGTCGTCGGCACCTCGCCCGCCGCGCGGCAGACGGCCGAGGCGTTGCGCGCGTCGAAGGGGCTGATCGTCGAGAGCTTCGACGCGGACAGCTCGGCCCAGCGTGCGCTGCAGACCGGCACCGTGGCGCTCGTCGTCGCGCGCGGCGAGGCGGGGAACGCGGAGTACAGCTTCGATCCGTCGCGCCCCGACGCGCGCTCGGCGCGCTCGCTCGTGGACGAGACGCTGCAGCGCTCCGCCGGCCGCGTCGATCCGATCGCCGTGAAGGAGCAGACGGTGCAGGCGCGCGGCTCGCGCTACATCGACTTCCTGATCCCGGGACTGCTCGGCCTCAACATCATGGGGAGCAGCGTCTGGTCGATCGCCTTCTCGATCGTCACGGCGCGGAACAAGAAGCTGCTCAAGCGGCTCGTCGCCACGCCGATGCCGCGCAGCCAGTACCTGCTCTCGTTCCTCACTTCGCGGCTGGTGTTCCTGATCGCCGAGGTGGCGGTGCTGATCGGCTTCGGGCACTGGGTGTTCGACGTTCCGGTGCGCGGCTCGATCGGGACGCTGGCGCTGGTGTGCCTCATCGCGGCGCTCGCCTTCAGCTCGATCGGGCTGCTCGTCTCTTCGCGCGCGACGACGGTGGAGGGCGCGTCGGGGATCACGAACCTCGTGATGATGCCGATGTGGATCTTCTCGGGGGTGTTCTTCTCATCCTCGAACTTCCCCGCCGCCTTCCAGCCGGTGATCCGCGCGCTTCCTCTCACCGCGACGGTGGACGCGCTGCGCGCGGCGATGCTCCAGGGTGCCGGACTCGGCGCGTTAGGCGGCGAGCTCCTCGTGCTCGGCGTGTGGCTCGTCGTCGCGTTCTCGGTCGCGCTGAAGATCTTTCGCTGGCGATAGCCGGAGATCTGCTTCGGCCACGACGCACGCGGATCAGCGCGAATCGGGCGGATCGTGCGTCGTTCAGGAAGCCGCTCGCCGAGACCGTGTCACCGGCTCGCTCGCAGCCCGGCGAGAAACAGCGCCGTCGCCTCGTCGAGCAGTCGCCGCTCGGAGATCGCGAGGCCGCGCACGCCCGGCGCGTGCTGCTGCCAGACGGTCTGCACGAGGAGGCCGGAGATGAGCACGCGCGCCGCCACTTCGGCGTCGACGTCGTCGCGGAACTCGCCCGCGCGCTTCCCCTCGTCGACCAGGCGCGCGAGGAGCTTCCATCCTTCCACGGGACCCGACGCGAGCCACTGGCGGTAGGCTTCGGGAACCTCGTGCGCGATGCCCTGGAGGAGCAGCGCGAGCACGCGGCGTCGCGCCGGGTGGGCGTCGCCGAAGCCTTTGCGCACGAAGACACGAATCCGCTCCGATGCCGGGCCGTGGACCTCGCGCAGCTCCTCCTCGATGCGGCCGAAGATCCGCTCGTGGTGATGCTCGATCGCACGGAGGAGCAGCTCCTCCTTCGTGCTGAAGTAATGGTAGATCGTACCCTTCGTGACGCCGGCGGCTTCGGCGATCTCCTCGAGGCGCGTGTTGCGGTAGCCCTTCTCGGCGAAGACGGTCATCGCCGCCTCGAGCAGCTCCTGCGGACGCGCGTCGGGGCGGCGCTCCCAGCGCAGCGACGTCGTGCCGCGGCCGCGCTTCGTGCCCCGCTCAGCGGCGCGCGGCATGTCCGGCCGGAGCGAGGTCGCGCTCCGCGAGCTCGACGATGATGCGCGCCGCGTCCTCCATCGACACGAGGCCGGTGTTGAGCTGTACGTGGTAGAGCAGGGGGTCGCGCACGTCGCGGCCGTAGTGCTGGCGGACGTAGCTCGCGCGGTCGGCGTCGATGCGGCGGGCGAGGATGGTGGCGTCGTCGCGCGTGCAGTCGCCGCGGCGGCCGCAGATCCGCTTCACCCGCTCCTCGATCGGCGCGACCAGGCGGACGTGCACCGTGCGCGGCCGGTCGTGGAAGAGCGACTGCGCACCATGGCCGAGGAGGATCAGGGGCGGCTTCTTCGCGGCCTCGAGCATCACGTCGCGCGCCGCGACGAAGACGCGCTCGGGATCGGGACGCTGCGCGACCTCCGGATCGATGAGGAGATCCGGATTTCCCATGAGCAGCGCGTTGCCGAGGTTCTCGAGCAGGCTCGGCACGTGCTCGTCGCACTCCTCCACCGCCTCGTCGGGGAGCCGCAGCTTGTCGGCGACGAGATGCGGGATGTTCTCACCGACGACGCGCCAGCCGAGGATGGCGGCGAGCTGCCTCGCGAGCTCGCCCGCGCCCGCGCCGTACTCCCGCGAGAGGGTGATCATGTCGGCCTGCGCCATGCGAACCTCCTCCGATGACCGGATCGCGCGAGTTGCCGGAGTAATATACTCGCAAGTATATTACTGGCGGGCCCCGGAGCGGTCAATCCCGGGGCGGGTCGAGCGCGAGCGAGCGATGAGCGAAGCGGTACACGATGCCGGAGTGATCGAGAGCGACGAGGTGGCGCCCCCATCTCGGGCACGTACCGCGCCCGCCGCCGGCGCGGCGAGCGCTCCCCGGCGCGGAGCGGAGCACAAATATCTCATCGCCTTCGCGGTGGTGCTCGCCGCGCTGATGCAGGTCATCGACAGCTCGATCGTCAACGTCGCCCTCCCCGACATGATGGGGACCCTCGGCGCGAACCTCGACGAGATCGCCTGGGTCTCCACGGGCTACATCCTGGCGAGCGTGATCATCATCCCGCTCACCGGATGGCTCGGCAACTTCTTCGGGCGGAAGCGCTACTTCGTCAGCTCGATCATCATCTTCACCGCGTCGAGCTTCCTCTGCGGCGCGGCGCATTCGCTGACGTCGCTCGTCGTCTGGCGCATCGTCCAGGGGCTCGGCGGCGGCGCGCTGATGACCGTGTCGCAGGCGGTGCTCTTCGAGTCCTTCCCGCCCGAGGAGGCGGGGACCGCGATGGCGCTCTTCGGGCTCGGCGTGATGGTCGGCCCGACGATCGGCCCGACGTTAGGCGGCTGGCTCGTCGACAACTACGGCTGGCCCTGGATCTTCTACATCAACATCCCCGTCGGCGTCCTCGCGGCGACGATGATCGCCGCCTATGTCCACGACCCCGAGGGGCAGCGCAAGCCGGCGTCGATCGACTATCAGGGGATCGCGCTCCTCGCGGTGAGCGTCGGCGCCATTCAATACGTGCTGGAGCATGGTCAGCGCGAGGACTGGTTCGACTCGCGCTTCATCACCTCGCTCGTCGTGATCGGCGTCGTGGGGATGGTCGCGCTGCTCTGGCGCGAGCTGACGACCGACCACCCGGTGATCGACTTCCGCGTCATGCGCCACCGGCAGATGTGGGTGGGGACGATCCTCGGCGTGGTGATGGGCGTCGGGTTGTACGCGATGTCCTTCACGCTGCCGGTGTTCCTGCAGACGAACCTGCACATGACCGCCGAGCAGACCGGGTTGACGCTGCTCCCCGGTGCGATCGCGACCGCGATCTCGATGGCGGTGGTGGGGCGATTGACGAACAGGATCGATCCGCGGCTGCTCATCACGAGCGGCGCGCTGATCTTCGCCTGGGCCGCGTGGCAGCTCGCCCACATCACCGGCGAGAGCGGGCAGAGCGACTTCTTCTGGCCGCTCATCTGGCGCGGCATCGGGCTCGGTCTGATGTTCGTCCCCGTCACGACGATCACGCTCGCCGAACTGAGCGCGGCGGAGCTGGGGCAGGGGACGGGGCTCTACAACTTCTTCCGCCAGCTCGGCGGATCCTTCGGCATCGCGGTGATCGCGACGCTCGTCGCGCGCTACACCTCGCAGTTCCGCGCGGTCCTCGGCGAGCACATCGGCGTCACCGACCCGGCGAGCCTCGCGCGACTGAGCATGCTGACGCGCGGAATGATCGCGAAGGGCGCCGACCCGGCGCGCGCCCACGAGCAGGCGCTGCGTCTCCTCGAGGGGCAGCTCATGGGGCAGGCGAGCGTGATCGCGTACTCGCGGATCTACATGCTGGCGATGGTGCTGATCCTCTGCCTGATTCCCCTCCTGCTCCTCGTGCGGACGACGAGAGGCGCTGCCGGGGCACACGCTGTGATGGAGTAGTGGCAGACCCGGCCCTCTCCGTCCGATGAACCAGCTCGACGCCGCGTTCGTGGTGCTCGCCCTGACGCTCGCCGCGGCGCTCGCGGTGCGTCGGGCGTCAGCGCCCGCGCCGGTGCTGCTGGCGATCATCGGGGTCGTGGCGGGCGTCGTATGGCACCTGATCCCCGGGCTGCCGCCGCTCATCGTCCCGCCGGAGCGGGTGCTGTTCGTCTTCCTCCCGCCCCTGCTCGCGACGGCGGCATACTCGCTGCCGCTCGGCGCCTTCCGCCGCGACCTGCTCGCGATCGGAACGCTCGCGGTCGGGCTCGTGCTGGTGACGATGGCCGTCACCGCCCTCGTCGCGCATGAAGCCGCGGGGCTCTCCTGGGCGGCGGCGTTCGCGCTTGGCGCGATCGTCGCCCCGCCCGATCCCGTCGCGGCGAGCGCGGTCGCGGAGCGGACGGGGCTCTCGCATCGCCTCGTCGTCATCCTCGAGGGAGAAGGGCTGGTGAACGACGCGGTGGCGATCGTCGCCTACACGGTCGCGCTCGACGCGGTGACGCTTGGCGACTTCACGTGGAAGGGCGCGCTCCTCGAGACAGCGCGCTCGGTGCCGACGGGATTGCTGCTCGGATGGGCGATCGGGCGCGCGGTCGCCGCGCTTCGCCGGCGGATGGACGACGTGCCGATCGAGGTCGCGATCACCCTCTTCGTTCCGTATCTCACCTGGTTGATCGCCGAGCGGACGGGCGCGTCCGGGGTGCTGGCGGTCGTGATGCTCGGGATCATGCTGCGACGCCACGAGCCGGTGACGTCGAGCGCGGTGGCGCGGATCGCGGCGCACACGGTATGGGGCGCGGTGCGATTCGCGAGCACCGCGCTGGTGTTCGTGCTCCTCGGGCTGCTCGGCGGCGAGGTCGCGACGGCGGGCTTCTCCTGGCCGCTCGTGCGCGCGGGGCTGTACGTCACCCTCGCGGTGATCGTGATCCGTCTCGTCTGGATGCACACCGTGCCACACGCGCTGCGAGCGATCGGGCTCGAGGAGCATTTCCCCGTGCCGACACGCGGCGAGCTGACGGTGCTCGGCTGGGCGGGGATGCGCGGCGTCGTCTCGCTCGCGCTGGCGCTCGCCGTCCCCGCGCTTGGCCTGGTCGATCCGGGCGACTCGCGTCGGACGATCATCTTCCTCACGATCGCGGTGATCGTCGGCACGCTGATGGTGCAGGGGATGACGCTCCTTCCTCTCGTGCGGAGGCTCGGCGTCGGCGATCCCGAGCGGGAGGCGCGTGACGAGGAGCGCGTGCGCGCCCGTGCGCTGCGCGCCGCCCTGGCCGCGCTCGATCGCCTGGCGCGGACGGACCGCGCCGCGGCGGAGCACTGCGACGTTCTCGCCGCCCGCATCCGCGAGGGGACGCTCGGCGTGGCCAGCGTCGGCGCGTTAGGCAGCCGGCGCGAGGACGAGCGCCCGCTGCGAGCCGCGCTCGACGCGCAGCGCCGCGTCGTGCAGCGAATGCGGGACGCCGGTCACATCGGCGACGGGCTCGCGACGCGGCTCGAGACGGAGATCGACGCCGACGAGATGGCGCTGCGTGGCGAGACCGCGCGGCTCACCGACGTCGCCGGCGGCTGAGCGGCACGGCTAGCTCCGGGGCGGAGGCGCGTGCCGCGCCTCCTCGATCCGGATCGGCGGGAAGCCGACGATGTCGTACGTCGCCGAGGCGAGGCCGATCTTCGCGGCGTCGAGAGCGGCGAGGATGTCGCGGCTCATCGCGTCCTTGATCGCGCGGATGCCTCGCTCGGGAACGACGAAGCGCAGGTTGAGCTCGAGCCAGTTGTCGGTGAGCCGCCAGTACACCGTCGGCTCGAGGCTCGCGTCCTCGGGGAGGGTGAAGCGCCGGCGAAGGTCGCCGAGCGCCTCGGTCGCGGGGGCCATGAATCGCTGCGTGTGCCTCCGCGCCGCGTCGAGGAGGATCTGCTCCACCTTCGCGCGGTCGTCCTGGTAGCGGATGGGGAGGTGCATCTCCTCCCAGAGGTACGGAAACTCGCGCGTGTAGTTGTAGACGGGCGAGTCGAAGATCTTGTCGTTCGATATCCGCACGAGCCGCCCGGTGTACTGGCGCGACTGGACCCAGACCGCGGGCTCGGCGCCCGCCAGTACCGAGGGCGGCTCGCCCATCTCCATCACCGTCGTCTGCATGAAGCCGACGGCGACGACGTCGCCGCGCACTCCGCCCATCGTGATGCGGTCGCCCACCGTGTACACGCGGCCGCGCAGGATGATGAGGTATGCCGCGAAGGAGGTGATGACTCGCTGCAGGGCGACGGCGACGCCGGCGGTGACGAGCCCCGCCGCGGTCGCGATCCGTCCCGGGTCGTCGAACCAGATCGACACGAGGCCGACGACGAGCACCACCGCGGTGAGCACCTTCACCGCCTGCCGCGTCCAGAAGGCGGCACGTCCCTGCGCGGTATCGCGAAGGACGACGCGCAGCAGCCAGCGCAGCAGGTAGCTCGCGAGGAGCAGCGCGGCGACGAAGCCGAGGGTGAGGAGGAACTTCCTCCCGGTGAGCGGCGAGAAGCCGGCGAGCCTCACGCCGAAGAGGTGGACGCCCTCCTGGAGCAGCGCGGCCGGGGCCGGAGTCATCGCGGCCGCCTAACGGCCTTCGAGATCCCGCTCTCCCATCACGTGACGCTGGGCGCGCCCCTGCCCGGGGTGGTGGGCGGCGTCCTGGTAGCGCTCCCCCTTCATCCGCAGCTCGACCACCAGCCCCTCGAACTCGATCGGCGAGAGCTCGCGCGCGACGAGCGGGATGAGCCCCTTGAGCAGGGTGACGCGGTCGGCGAGGGGGAGCGCGCTCGCCTCGTCGACGAGGCGGCGCAGCACGGGATGATTCAGGTCGTTGGTCTCGGGGCTGGTCGTCATCGGCGTCCTCGGTGGTGCGGGTCGTCGTCCCGCGCCGGCGGGGGCGCGGGACCGTGCCCCACCCTCGCGAATCCCGAGCCAACCCCCCTCCGGCGGGCATCGAAAGTCGGCCCCAGCCGTTGCTGCACGGTACTTGCCGCATCGCTCGCCACCGGAACCGGAGGTCGCAGGTGTCGCTACTGCAGCACGTCGCCGTGGAGGCGCGGCACTCGCTCGCCGACTACGCCGCCGAGGCACGGCTCGCGCCGTCGGTGCAGGAGCTCCAGAGCGAGGCGTCGCGCCTCGTCCCGCTGCTCGCGGGGCGAACGATCTGGATGGTCAGCTCCACCGCTCTCGGAGGCGGGGTGGCCGAGATGCTCCCGACCGAGATCGCCATCCTGCGCGATCTCGGCATCCGCGCCGAGTGGGCGGTCATCGGCAGCGAGGACGCGGAGTTCTTCGTACTGACGAAACATCTCCACAACCTGGTGCACGGCGTCGGCACCCCGAGCCTCGACGCGGCGGCCCGCGAGCTGTTCGAGCGGGTGAACCGCGCGAACGCGGAAGAGCTGCGCCCGCACCTGAAGGAGGGGGACATCGTCGTCGTCCACGATCCGCAGCCGCTGCCGATCGCCTCGATGCTGGCGCGCTCGATGTCCCTGATCACGGTGTGGCGCTGCCACATCGGTCTCGATACCGAGAACGCGGCGACGCGCGCGGCCTGGGATTTCTTCGCTCCCTGGCTCGGCGCCTACGACCACGCGGTGTTCTCGGCGCCCGAGTACATCCCGCCGCGGCTCGCCGGGCGCGCGACGGTGATCGCGCCGGGGATCGACCCGCTCTCGGAGAAGAACGAGGAGCTGTCGCTGCACGAGATGGTCGAAGCGCTCTCACGCGGCGGGCTCGCGACCCCGCCGGGACCACTGCTCAACCCACCCTTCGCCGCGCAGGCGACGCGGCTCGGCGGCGACGGATCGTTCGCGCCGGCGAGCGCCGGCGAGGACATCGGGCTCCTCACGCGCCCGATCATCACGCAGATCTCGCGATGGGACCGTCTCAAGGGCTGGCTCCCCCTGCTGCGCGCCTTCGCGGCGCTGAAGCAGTCGCGGGACGTCGCCGTGAGCGGGGACGATCCGCTGCGGCTGCGGCGGCTGCGGCTCGCGCGGCTGGTGCTCGCCGGTCCCGATCCCTCCGCGGTCGCCGACGACCCCGAGGGGCGCGAGGTGCTCGAGGATCTGCGCGACGCGTACGTGCGGCTCCCCGCCGGGATCCAGCGCGACATCGCCTTCGTCGCGCTGCCGATGGTGTCGCGCGAGGAGAACGCGCTGATGGTGAATGCGCTGCAGCGCGCGTCGACGATCGTCGTGCAGAACTCGCTGCGCGAGGGGTTCGGGCTCACGATCTCCGAGGCGATGTGGAAGCGCATCCCGGTGCTGAGCAACTCGCGCGCGTGCGGCCCGCGGCAGCAGATCCGCGACGGGATCGACGGGCGGCTGATCGCCGACCCCGAGGACGTCGCCGAGCTGTGCGAGGCCATGGTCGCGATGCTCGGCGACCGCGAGGCGCGCGAGCGCTGGGGGCGCGAGGCCCAGCGACGGGTGCAGGACAAGTTCGTGGACCTGGCGCAGCTGCGGCACTGGGTGCAGCTCTTCCTTCGACTTCCGGGGATCGCCCCGGGAGCGCGAACGCGCGCGGAGAAGGAGGTCCGGCCGCAGACCTGAGCGCGAAGGGCGATCCCGGACGCGCGTCGAGTCGCTAGACTCCTCTCTCGACATGGAGACCACCAGTCCCGGGGCGCGCGCGGTCATCCCGCCCATCCCCGCCGTCCTCGGCGCGATCGTCAGCGTACAGGGCGGCGCCGCGGTCGCGAAGACGCTCTTCCCCGTGTTCGGCGCGACGACGACCGCGGGGCTTCGCATCGGGCTGTCGGCGCTGATGCTGCTCGCGGCATTCCGGCCCGCGCTGACGAAGCTCACCGCGGCGCAGTGGCGCGTCGTCGTCCCCTTCGGCATCGCGCTCGGCACGATGAACGCGGTGTTCTATCTCGCGCTGGCGCGCATCCCGCTCGGACTCGCGGTGACGGTGGAGTTCCTCGGTCCCCTCTCGGTCGCGGTCCTTCATTCGCGGCGCGCGCTCGACCTGCTGTGGGTAGGGCTCGCCGCGGCGGGGATCGCGCTCATCGCGCCATGGGGCGGACGGGGGCCGGACGCGCTGGGCATCCTCTTCGCGCTGCTCGCCGGCGCGTGCTGGGCGACGTACATCGTCCTCGGCGGCCGGCTCTCGCGGCTGCTCTCCGGAGGATCGGCGGTGAGCGCGGCGATGGTGGTGGCGACGCTGACCATCCTGCCCTTCGCCGTCGCGGGCGGCGGTCTCGCGCGACTCACGCCGCGTCTCTTCCTGGCGGCGATCGCGGTCGCGCTGCTGTCGAGCGCGCTGCCTTACAGTCTGGAGATGGTCGCGCTGCGCGCGCTGCCGGCGCGTACCTTCAGTATCCTGATGAGCCTCGAGCCCGCGGTGGCGGCGCTCGCCGGGCTGGCGTTCCTCGGCGAGCGCCTGCTCGGAACGCAGTGGCTCGCGATCGTGTTCGTGATCATCGCGAGCATCGGCGCGACGGTGACGGCGCGCGAGACGAGCGCCGCGGTGGAGGTGTAGATCACGCTCACGCGGAGGACGAGATGAGGATCGGAATCATCGGCGCTGGACACATCGGCGGCACGCTGGCCCGGCGGCTCGCCGCGCTCGGCCACGAGGTGTCGGTCGCGAACTCGCGCGGACCGGAGACGCTCGCCGACCTGGCACGGGAGAGCGGCGCGAAGGCGGTGACGGTGGAGGAAGCGGCGCGCGGGAAGGAGGTCGTCATCGTGACGATCCCCGAGAAGAACATCCCGAGCCTGCCCAAGGGAATCTTCGACCCCACCGATCACACGGTGGTGGTGGACACCGGCAACTACTATCCGCGCAACCGCGACGGCCGCATCGACGCGATCGAGGAAGGGACGACCGAGAGCCGGTGGGTGGAGCGGCAGATCGGCCATCCGGTGGTGAAGGCGTTCAACAACATCTACGCGCAGCACCTGATGGAGCGCGGCAAGCCGAAAGGCGCTCCCGGACGGATCGCGCTCCCCGTCGCCGGCGACGACGAGCACGGGAAGCAGCTCGTGATCGCGCTGCTCGACGAGCTCGGGTTCGACGGGGTGGACGCGGGCGGGCTCGACGAGTCCTGGCGACAGCAGCCGGCGACGCCGGTCTACGGCACCGACTTCGACGCGGCCGGCGTCAGGCGCGCGCTGGCGAAGGCGTCGCCGGAGCGGCCGGCGGACTTCCGCGCGCGTTAGGCGGCCGCCGTCGGACGCGCGCCGGCGTCAGTCCGTGCTGTCGGCCGGTACCGGACGGTCCACGAGCGCGTTCAGGACGGTCTCGGAACTCGGCATCGTGACGCGCAGGAAGTCGCCCGGGTGCAGCAGCACCTGCCCGCTGCTCGGCGCGCGGCCCGTCGCGAGCACGCGCGCGTAGACGGTCAGTGTCCCCGAGCCGCTGATCGTGTGCAGGTCGAGGCGCAGCGAGTCGGTGTGCCCGCCGAACACCGACCCGAGCCTGACCCGGTCGCCCGCGGTGCCGACCGCGTACACGTCCGCCTGATTCAGCGATTCGTTGGCGAAGACGATGATCGCGTACTCGACTGGCCGCGGCGTGCCATGGCGCGGGCCGCATCCCGACGCGGCGACCGCCAGGGCGAGCAGCGCGACACGGAACGAGCGTGAAGCCATCGAAGCCTCCTCTGAGCGTACGTCGAAGCTGCAGCGTGCCCGGCGCGCTTGCAATTGGTGAGCCCCGCGCCGCCCGGCTAATATTGACACCGGGCCGGAGCGTTCACCCTCATCCCATCCGGCGCTCCGAGTCGCCATGCCGCACTTTCCCGCCGTCGTACTCGCCATCGCGTTCGCAGCGGTCGTCGTCGCGGTCACGGCGCTCGCGCGGCGACTCCCCGTGCCGACCCCGATCCTGCAGGTGCTCGCGGGGTTCGCGCTCGGTCTGCTCCCCGGCGTCACGCTCCCCGCGCTCGACCCGAACGTCGTCTTCCTCGTCTTCCTTCCGCCCGTGCTCTGGGCGGCGGCGTTCTTCACCTCGCTGCGCGACTTCAGCCGCAATCGTCGCCCGATCGGCCTCCTCGCGATCGGGCTCGTCGTCGCGACGTCGGCGGCCGTCGCCGTCACCGCGCGTTTCCTCTTCCCGGCGATGAGCTGGCCCGTCGCGGTCGCACTCGGCGCGATCGTCTCGCCGCCGGACGCGGTCGCGGCCACGGCGATCGTCGGCCGCCTGCGCGTGCCGCGGCGCGTGATCGTGATCCTCGAGGGGGAGAGCCTCGTCAACGACGCGTCGGCGCTGATCCTCTATCGCACCGCGGTCGCCGCCGCGGTGACGGGCTACTTCAGCCTCGGCGAGGCGGTGGTGCGCTTCTTCGTCGACGCGGCCGTCGGGGTGCTGATCGGGATGCTCGTCGCATGGCTGGTGCTTCGTGCGCTGCGCTTCTCGCGCGACACGATGGCGGAGATCCTCCTCACGCTCGCCGCGCCCTACGTCGCCTGGCTCGCGGCGGAGTCGATCCACGTCTCGGCGGTGCTCGCCTGCGTCGCCGGCGGGCTGTACCTGCGCCGGCACTTCTCGACGGCGGTGGCGCCGCTCTCACGGCTGCAGACCCGCGCGGTGTGGGATCTCGTCGTGTTCGTGCTCAACGCGATGATCTTCCTCCTCCTCGGGCTGCAGCTCCGCGCGACGCTGCTCGTCGTGCCGGCCGGGGAGATCGGCCGGCTCGCGCGCGCCGGGCTCGTCGTCGGCCTCGTCGCGATCGTCGTGCGGCTGCTCTGGGTGCCGATCGCGACGCTGCTTCCGCGCTGGCTGAGCCGCGACGTCCGGCGCCGCGATCCGGTGCCGTCGGGGAAGGCGGTGTTCCTCGTCTCGTGGACGAGCATGCGCGGGATCGTCTCGCTGGCGACGGCGCTCGCGCTTCCCCTCGTGCTCGCGACCGGCGCGCCCTTCCCGTATCGCACCGAGATCTTCGTGATCACGATGTGTGTGATCATGCTGACGCTCGTCGTGCAGGGCTTCACTCTCGCGCCGATGGTGCGGACGTTCGCGTTTCCTCCCGAGCACGCGCATCACGACGAGGCCCGTCTCGCCCGTCTCGAGGCGACGCGCCGCGGCGCCGAGGCGCTCGACGACCTCTCGCGCGAGCCGTGGGTGGACCGCCGCGACGTGGACTGGCTGCGCGCGGAGCTGAGCGACCGCGTGCGGCTGCTGCAGCACGGCGCGGGGGAGCCGGAGAGCCGCCGCCGTCTCCGCGGCGAGATGCTCCGCGCCGAGCGCCGCATGCTCATCCGCCTGCGCAACGAAGGCGCGATCTCCGACGACGTGCTTCACGAGCTGGAACAGGAGCTCGACTTCGAGGCAGTGCGCGTCGGCGCGGGCGAGCGCCGTTAGGCGGCGGCAGGGATCAGGGGCCAGTCGTCAGGAACGGCGTCAACCGCGGTTCCTTACGCCTGGCTCCTGGCCCCTGAAGGCACGCCTTCGATCGCCGCGGGCACCCTCGTCGTCCCCTCCGGCAGCCGCTCGAGACGGCCCAGCCGCTCGACGTCGATCGCGAGGACGCCGTCGGGCGAGGTCGCGAAGATGCTCGCGAACTTCGCGTCCCAGCGGATCTCCTCCCAGGTGTACGAGGCGCGCGCGGTGACGCGGGTCGAGAAGGTCTCCTCGTGCGCGTTCACCATCACCAGCACCTCGGCCTCGGCGGCGTGGAGCGTGTCCGGCGTCGCGCCGCGCAGCGGGCTCTCGGCGTCGATCGGATGGACGACGGTCCAGTGGAGGGTGAACAGGTCCACCGAGCTCCGCTCGAGCGCGAGCGGATAGAAGTTGCGCGTGCGACGCCCATCCTCCTCCTCGAAGAGCGCGACGCTCACGCGAACCTGCACGTCGTTCACGTCGCCCGGGCGCGCGTTCACCATCCGGAACATCAGCCCGCGTCCGCCCTCGTACGGCGCGATGACGGCGGAGTCGCTGAACTGGATCCGCATGCGCGGCCGCGTCAGGCGAGCGATGAGCAGCCCCGCGATGACCACGAGCACGAAGGGTCCGAAGAAGGACTCGAACACCACCAGCCACTGCGCCGTCGCGCCGAACGGGTAGAGCGGCCCCGTCCCGGTCGTCGTGAAGATGCCGACGCTGAAGGCGAAGACGCGGAGGAACGGATCGTCGATACCGACGAGCTCCGTCCCATGGATGGCGCCGTCGCCGAGCGCGAGATAGGCGAGCGCGAAGATGCCGTTGAGCAGGAGCAGCGCTCCGAGGGCCCATCCGAGGAAGGCCGGCAGCGGCGCGGCGAGCGCGCGCAGGTAGAATCGCTCGATCCGCTGCGCGCCGAGCCCGTACTTCCGGCTCGTCGGCTCGCCGTCGTGCGTGAGAAACCGTCCCCGCACCTGCTGCGCGACGACGCGACCGAAGCCGAGATCAGTATAGACGGAGCGCGGCGGCGGAAGCTGCTCGCCGTCTGGCTCGTGCTGAGTGGGGGCCGACATGCCGGACAATAGAAGCCGCGACGAGCGGGGGGCAAGGGCTGACTACAACGAGCGACGAGCGAGCAACACCAACGAGCGACGAGCGAGCAACACCAACGAGCGACGAGCGAGCAACACCAACGAGCGACGAGCGAGCAACACAGGGCGGTCAACCCGGGGCGCTGGGATCGGGCGGGGGTGGATCGCGGGGATGCGGCGGTGGGGGTGAGGAATCGGGGCGTTGATCGCGTCGCG
>DASVXU010000003.1:0-42637 GCA_036392515.1 Gemmatimonadaceae bacterium
GTCCGCGATATCTCCCTTGACGAAGCGGAAACGCTGTCCAGGCAGGCCCTTGAGCGACTCGAGGTTGCCCGCGTAGGTCAGCTTGTCGAGCACGGTGACGTGGTGGTCCGTGTGGCTCAGGACGTAGTGGACAAAGTTCGAGCCGATGAACCCGGCGCCGCCGGTGACGAGGAGTCGGTGCATGAGTTCTAAAATACCGGATTTGGCATGGGCACTCGGGCCTAGGGATCATGGACAGCATGCGTGGAATCATCTTGGCAGGTGGCACAGGGTCCCGTCTTCACCCGATCACCCTGGGGGTGAGCAAGCAGCTGGTCCCGGTGTACGACAAGCCGATGATCTACTATCCGCTCTCGACGCTGATGCTGGCCGGGATCCGCGACATCCTGATCATCTCGACACCCGAGGACATGCCGCGCTTCGCCAGCCTCCTCGGCGACGGCGCGCAGTGGGGCCTCTCGTTCAGCTACGCGGTGCAGCACACGCCCGACGGGCTCGCGAAGGCGTTCGTCATCGGGCGCAGCTTCGTCGGCCGCGACTCGGTCGCGCTCGTGCTCGGCGACAACATATTCTACGGAAGCGGGCTGCGGGCGCTCCTGCAGCGCGCCGCTACGCGCGAGAGCGGCGCGACGGTGTTCGGCTATCACGTGCCCGACCCCGAGCGATACGGCGTCGCCGAGATCGGCGCGGACGGCCGCGTGCTGAGCATCGAGGAGAAGCCGGCCGCGCCGCGGTCCAGTTACGCGGTCACGGGGTTGTACTTCTACGACAACCAGGTGCTCGACATCGCGCAGCGGCTGACTCCCTCGCCGCGCGGCGAGTACGAGATCACGGACGTCAACAAGGCATACCTCGAGCGCGGCGAGCTGCGCATAGAGCTGTTCGGGCGCGGGATGGCGTGGCTCGACACGGGCACCCATGATTCGCTGCACGACGCATCGAGCTTCATCCACATGATCGAGAAGCGGCAGGGGCTCAAGGTGGCCTGCGTCGAGGAGATCGCGTTCCGCATGGGATACATCGGCGCGGAGCAGCTCCAGCGGCTCGCGGCGCCGCTCGGGAAGAGCGGCTACGGGAGCTATCTGCTGGCGCTCCTGGAAGAGGCACATGCCGAACGCTGAAGGCTCGGTCTTCATCCACCCGCAGGCGCTCGTCGAGAGCGACGCGATCGGTGCGGGGACGCGCGTCTGGGCATTCGCGCACGTGCTGAAGGGTGCGGTGATCGGTCGCGACTGCAACATCTGCGACGGCGTGTTCGTCGAGGGCGACGTCCGTGTCGGTGATCGCGTGACCGTGAAGTGCGGGGTGCAGCTCTGGGACGGCGTCACCCTCGAGGACGACGCGTTCATCGGGCCCAACGCGACCTTCACCAACGACATGTTCCCGCGCAGCCGTCACCGCCCCGACCGGTTCCTGCGGACCACGGTCGGCCGTGGCGCCTCGATCGGCGCGAACGCCACGCTGCTCCCGGGGATCACGGTCGGGGCCCACGCGATGGTCGGTGCCGGCGCCGTCGTGGTCAGGAGCGTCCCCGAGCGCGCGATCGTCGTGGGGAATCCTGCGCGCGTCGTCGGTCATGTCCGGGCGGACGGATCGCGCGAGATGATCGATCGCGGCCAGCCACGCATCGTCGAGCTCCCGCTCCTCGCGGACGCGCGCGGCGCGCTCACCTTCGGCCAGGTGGATGACCACCTGCCGTTCGTTCCGCGGCGCTACTTCACGATCAGCGAGGTGCCCGCGGCATGCGCTCGAGGCGCGCACGCCCACCGTGAATGCGCGCAGTTCCTGGTCGCGCTCCACGGGCGCTGCACCGTGATGCTCGACGACGGGCAGCGCCGTACCAGCTTCGTCCTCGATTCGCCGACGCGCGGCCTGTACGTTCCACCGATGACGTGGAACGAGCTGAGCGACTTCGCGCCCGGCACGATCGTGCTCTGCCTCGCCTCCGAGAAGTATGATGAATCAGACTACATCCGGGACCACGAGTCGTTCCGGAAGCTGGCGGTCTAGCCGATGAAAGTTCCCTTTCTCGACCTCCGCGCGCCCTATCTCGAGCTTCGCCGCGAGATCGACGCCGCGTTGCTCCGCGTCGCCGACAGCGGTTGGTATCTGCTCGGCGACGAGCTCCGCGCGTTCGAGGCCGAGTACGCGAAGTACGTCGGCGCGCGATTCTGCGTCGGCGTCGCGAACGGGCTCGACGCGCTGCACCTCGGGCTCCTCGCGCTGGGGGTCGGCGAGGGCGACGAGGTGATCGTTCCCTCGAACACCTACATCGCCACCTGGCTGGCGGTGAGTCGCGTCGGCGCGGTCCCCGTGCCGGTCGAGCCGGTGCTCGGCACATACAACATCGACCCCGAGCGCATCGAGGCCGCGATCACGCCCCGCACGCGGGCGATCCTTCCCGTGCATCTTTACGGCCTGCCCGCCGACCTCGACCCCATCCGCGAGATCGCGGCACGCCGCGGCCTCGTCGTGCTCGACGACGCGGCGCAGGCGCACGGCGCGCGCTACCGCGGGCACCGCGTCGGCGGGCTCGTCGACGCCACCGCGTGGAGCTTCTACCCGGGGAAGAATCTCGGAGCGTTCGGCGACGCCGGCGCCGTGACGACGAACGACGAGCAGGTCGCCGACCGCATCCGCGTCCTGCGCAACTACGGATCGCGGGTGAAGTACGTGAACGAGGTGAAGGGCTACAACAGCCGTCTCGACGACATCCAGGCGGCCGTGCTCCGCGTGAAGCTCGCGCATCTCGACGCATGGAACGCGCGACGGTCGCGCCTCGCGGCCCGCTATTCGTCCGCGCTCGAGAGCAGCGACCTCGTTCTTCCCATCGCGGGCGACGCCGACGCGGAGAGCTGCTGGCACCTGTACGTCGTGCGGAGCCGCGAGCGCGACGAGCTGCGCCGGCGGCTCGCGGAGCGAGGCGTCGACACGCTGATCCACTACCCGATCCCGCCGCACCGTCAGGCGGCGTACGCGGCGCTCGGCTTCCCCGCGGACGCCTTTCCCCTCGCGAACCGGATCCACGACGAAGTGCTGAGCCTCCCCATCGGTCCGCACCTGTCCGACGAGCAGCAGGAACTGGTGCTCGACGCGGTGGCGGAATCCGTGAGCGCGGTGGACGGTCGCGCATGACGACCCCCCGCACGCTCTCGATCGTCGTCCCGGTCTACTACAACGAGCTCAATCTTCCGGACACGATCCCGCAGCTACTCGCGCTCGAGGAGAAGCTTCCCGGCTTCAGGCTGCAGCTCGTGTTCGTGGACGACGGCTCGCGCGACGCCTCCCTGGCGGTGCTGCGCGAGCATCAGGCGCGCGAGCCGGAGCGCATCACCGTCGTGAAGCTGACGAGGAACTTCGGCTCGATGGCGGCCATCAACGCCGGGCTCACCGTCGCGATAGGCGACTGCGTCGGCATGATCGCCGCGGACCTCCAGGATCCGCCGGAGCTCTTCCTCGAGATGGTGGACCATTGGCTGCGCGGCGCGAAGGCGGTGTTCGCCGTGCGCGCAGACCGCGAGGAGCCGCTCGCCCAGAAGTTCTTCTCGAACAGCTATTACGCGCTGATGCGGCGCTTCGCGCTGCCGGAGTATCCGGCGGGCGGCTTCGATTTCTTCCTCATCGATCGACAGGTGGTCGCCGAGATCGTCCGCATCCGGGAGAAGAACACCAACCTGATGTCGCTGATCTTCTGGCTGGGGTTCAAGCCGGTGGCCATCCCCTACGTCCGTCGCGCGCGGCAGAAGGGGGTCTCGCGGTGGACGCTCGGGAAGAAGATCAAGCTGTTCATCGACTCGTTCGTCGCGTTCTCGTACGCGCCCATCCGCGGGCTGTCCGCGCTCGGCCTGCTCGTCGCCGGCGCCGCGTTCGTGTACGGGGCGTATGTCTTCTACAGCTGGGCCGTGCACCACATCCCGGTCAAGGGCTACGCGCCGGTGGTCATCCTCCTCGCCTTCACGGCCGGGATCCAGATGGTGATGCTCGGCGTACTCGGCGAGTATCTCTGGCGAACGCTCGACGAGACACGCCGGCGACCGCCCTTCGTGATCGACGAGATCTTTCCCAGCCAACGCGTCGACGGGTGGATGGCGGATCGTCGGGCGCGCGCGACGGACGAGCCGCGCATCGCCAACACGAAGACCTGAAGGCCACGCGCCTCCTCCGAACGCGAGATACCCGTTCCGGGCGCGGTTCAGCTTCCACTCGAAAATTATTGGTTGCGGTCCGCCGCCCGACTGTGGCTAGACTCGCCCCATGTCAGCGGCCACGCAGGCCTTTGGCGAGATCGGAGAACGGATCGCGGAACGGTGGCTGCGCCGGCAGGGATGGCGGACCATCAACCGGCGGTTCCGGAACGGGCATCGGGACATCGACCTCGTCGTCGAGCGGGACGGGACGGTCGCCTTCGTCGAAGTGAAGGCGCGCCGCGACGACCGCTTCGGCGGCCCCATCGAGGCCGTCCACTGGCGGAAACGCATCGAGCTGTCGCGCTCGGCGCGGGTCTGGATCGACCGCCATGGCAGGCCGGGGGAGACGTATCGTTTCGACGTCGTCGGGGTAATCGTGAGCGGCGATCGGGTCAGGGTCCGGCACGTGCAGGACGCCTTCACCCTCGCCTCCCGGGGCTGAATCCGGAACGAGATTCGGCTTGAATTCCAGTCCCCTTCTTCGTATTTTGTTCGGGTATCGGACGCACCTCGGCGACCGGTAGATTTCAGCCTGCGATAGCCACGGTTTGGACGAGAAAACGAGAGGACTTAAGAGAAAATGGCAACGGCGAGCGTATCGGAAGACAAGAAGAAGGCGCTGAACCTGGCGATCGCGCAGATCGAGAAGAGCTGCGGCAAGGGCTCGATCATGAAGATGGGGAAGGACGCCGAGAAGATCCGCGTCGACTTCATCCCCACCGGAGCGATCAATCTCGACGCCGCGATCGGCGTCGGTGGAGTGCCCCGCGGCCGCATCACCGAGATCTACGGCCCCGAGTCGAGCGGCAAGACGACGCTCTGTCTCCACGTCGTGGCGAATGCGCAGCGGGCGGGCGGCGTCGCGGCGTTCATCGACGCCGAGCACGCCCTCGACACCGAGTATGCGCGCAAGCTGGGCGTGGACGTCGACAACCTCCTGATCTCCCAGCCGGACACCGGCGAGCAGGCGCTCGAGATCTGCGAGATCCTCGTTCGCTCGGGCGCGGTGGACATCGTCGTCGTCGACTCGGTCGCGGCGCTCGTGCCGAAGGCCGAGATCGAGGGTGACATGGGCGACTCGCACGTCGGTCTCCAGGCGCGCCTCATGAGCCAGGCGCTCCGCAAGCTGACCGGTGCGATCGCGCGCTCGAAGACGTCGGTGATCTTCATCAACCAGCTGCGTGAGAAGATCGGCGTCATGTTCGGCAACCCCGAGACGACCACGGGCGGCAAGGCGCTCAAGTTCTACGCGTCGCTCCGTCTCGACATCCGTCGCATCGGGCCGGTGAAGGAGAAGGAGGACGTGATCGGTTCGCACGTCCGCGTGAAGGTCGTCAAGAACAAGGTCGCCCCGCCGTTCAAGCAGGCGGAGTTCGACATCATGTACGCGGAAGGAATCAGCCACACCTCGCTCCTCGTCGACATCGGCGCGGAGTCGGGGATCATCGAGAAGTCGGGCGCCTGGTACAGCTACAACGGCCAGAAGATCGGCCAGGGTCGCGAGAACGCGAAGATGTACCTCAAGGACAACCCGACACTGATGGCCGAGATCGAGGAGAAGGTGAAGGTCGTTCTCGGCGTGGGACCGAAGACCGGCGCCGGCGACGGCGACGGCCAGGAGGACTGAGGGTCACCGAAGTTCTCCGATCGGCGTCACTCACTGGCAGAGGGGCGTCGGTGATCGCCGGGGAACAGCGCGAAGGGTAGGGGCCCGGAAATCCCCGATCCCGCAGCGCTGTTCTCCGGCGATCGTATTTCCGGCAGGAGGAACCGTATGAAACGACGGACAGAGCAGGCCGAGCGTCCGCTGCCGCGCGGCGGAACGATCACCGGCATCGTGGCGTCACCGCGAGCGCCAGGACGGTTCACCGTCATGGTCGACGGCCGCTCCGGCCCGACGCTCGGGCTCGAGGCGATCGAGCGGCTGCGTCTCGTGGTCGGCGGCTCCACGCTCGGACGCGAGCAGGAGGTCGCGGCGGAGGAGGACGCGCTGCGCGTCTACGATCGCGCGGTGGCGATGCTCGCCGCGCGCGGCCGCGCTGCCCGTGATCTCGAGCGGACGCTGGTCCGGAAGGGTGAATCGCCGGAGCTCGCGCGCAAGGCGGTCGAGCGCCTCACCGCGCAGGGATTCCTCGACGACGCGGCGTTCGCCCGCTCCTTCGTCCGCGCGAAATCAGGAAACGCGGGGCTGGCGAAGCGGCGCCTCGAGCAGGAGCTCGGCAGGCGCGGTGTCGATCGCGCGGTCGTGTCCGACGCGATCGAGGAAGTGTTCGCGGAGGAAGACCGTGACGAGGTCGCAGCCGCCGAGCAGCTCGCTCGCAAGCGCTCCAGGTCGATCGGTGACGCCGATCCCCTCGCCAGTCGACGGCGGCTCTACGGGTTTCTCGCCCGCCGCGGCTACTCCCCGGACGTCATCCAGAGCGCGCTCTCCAAGGTGATCGGCCGCTCGAGCGACACGGAAGACATCGGCGGCGAGTAGCGGCGCTGCCTCGCCCGGGCGACGGGATCGCGAGAATTGCGCGCGGCCGGCGTGGAGCGCTTATTGCCAAAACGCGGCGCGACCGCCGCGCCCTGCTGCCGTGCCGGCGAGCGCTCGTTCGCGCGAGGCCGATCCTCTCGCGATGCACCATCATCTCCGATCAGTGCGGGCAACAGTCATCCCTGCCGCCGAGCTCTCGGCGGATCTCGCAGCGACGTGGCGCGATACTCTGGCGTCGAACGCGCTGCTTTCGTCTCCCCTCCTTCAGCCCGAGATCTACCGGATCATCGGGCGGCATTACCCGCGCGCGATGGTCGCTGTCGCGGACGACGCGCACGGGAAGGCGTTCCTTCCATTCGCGCGAGGCCTGCGTCTGGCGTCGTTCGCCGAGTCGATCCCGCTGTGCGACTACCAGACCGTCGTCGCGCCCACCGGAGCTCGAATCGACCTTCGCGCGCTGCTTCGCGCCGCGGGGTTGCAGACCTGGACCTTCGACCACCTGCTCGCGAATGATGCACTCGTCGGGCAGACGGTCACGACGTATTCGGAGCCGTCCCGACGGGTCGTCATCCCGCGTGGCTACGAGGCGTACGCGCAGGAGCTGAAGAGCGCCGGCAAGTCGGGCCGCAACGTGCGAACCAAGCTGAATCTGCTCGCCCGCGACCACGGTCCGCTCACCTTTCGCATGGACAGCCGGGACCCGCGCGCGCTGCACGAGGTGCTCGAGTGGAAGGCGGCACGCTTCGAGGGCGGTCCGGCGCCGGCGTGGATCCGTCGCACGCTCGAGGATCTGCTGGCGACGCGTGAGGCGTCGCTCACGGGCGTGCTGTCCACGCTGCACGCGGGCGACTCGCTGGTCGCGGCGCACTTCGGCGTGCGCTCGGGCACGACCCTCTATTACTGGTTTCCCGGATTCAATCCGGGGTACGGCAAGTACACTCCGGGATGGCTGCTTCTCCTCCACATGCTCCAGCAGCTGGAATCGCTGGGGTGCGACATGCTCGACCTGGGGCCGGGCGGTGAGAACTACAAGGACTATTTCTCGAACAGTCAGGTGATCGTGCATCGCGGGCACGTCGAGCTTCCGACGGCGGTGAATTTCGCCCGAGCGACATGGCGGTCCGTGGATCGCGTCGTCAGGACGCACCCGCTGTCCCGCGCCGTGCTTCGCCCCATCGCGCGAGTGCTGAGGCGCGGCCGGAAATGATTCGTGCGGCGCTCCGCCGGCTGCGGCGCGGGCTGCGCCCGCGTGCGCTCCTCGACGCACTGCTCACCTATCCGCGATTCCTCGGCACGATCAAGCCGGCGCTGCTCGGAAAGAGCGAGGTGGAGTTCCGCGCGCGGCTCGCGTCGCTCGGCGGCGCGTGGTGGCCACGCACGCTCGAGTGCCCGGTCGGCAGGCGCATCCTCGTGATCGCGCCGCATCCGGACGACGAGACGATCGGCGCGGGCGGGCTGCTTCTGCGCCACCGCGGCGTCGCGCAAGTGCATCTGCTCAACGTCTTCACGGGCGACGGCGGCGGAAGGCTCGAGGACGGCGAGTGGAGCTCCACGCCGGAGTACAGGTCGCGCCTCGTCGCCCGCCGACGGGAGGAGCTGCGCGAGGCCGCGACGCGTCTCGGCGTCGCGTCCATCCACCACCTCGAGCTCCCCGATGGCACGACGGAGCCCGACCCGCGTCATGCGCGGCGCGTGCGCGAGCTGCTCGAGGCAATCGACCCGGACGTCGTCCTCCTGCCATGGATGCTGGACGCGCAGCCGGACCATCGCCTCACGAACGTCCTCTACGCATCCGCGGCCGCCGGTCGAGGCGCACTCGTGCTCGCGTACGAGGTCTGGTCGCAGCTGCCGCGGCCTAACGCTGCCCTCGACATCAGCGAGCAGCTCGACGAGAAGCTGGAGATCGTGCGCCTGTTCCGGACACAGACGGCGACGGTCGACTACGAGAACCTGTGTATCGGGCTGGCCAGGCTGCGCGGGTTCCAGCTCGGCGTGCGGCCGGACCGCAGCGGCGCCGCGGAGGCGTTCATGGTGCTCCCGAGCGGCGACTACTGCGAGCTGGTGCGAAGCCTCTACGGGTCCGCGGAGAACCTCTCCGCGGAGGGACGACGGCTGCTCGCATGATCGGACGCCTGCGCGCCGCGCTTCACCGTGAGGGCCTCTCCTTCTTCAGCCGGCGCATCCAGTCGCTCGCGCGCCGGGTCGCGGGGTATGAGCGCGTCCTGGTCTATGGAGTCCCGTCTGGCGCGCCGAGGCCTCCGGCCGACGACTCGGGCGCGTCATGTGTCGAGCTGGCCACACCGGCCGAAGCACTGGCGGCAGACGCTCCGTGGGACGCCGAGACACTCGCGGCACGCATGGGCGAGGGGGCGCGACTCTTCGCCGTCAGGGACGACGGTGCGCACACGTCGTTCGGCTGGGTGACGACTGCCCCGTCCATCTGGGTGGGCGAGGTTCGGCGGACGCTCGCCGTCCCGAGACCGCTATCGTGGATCTGGGACTGCGTGACTCCGGATGCGTTCCGAGGGCGCGGATACTACCCGCGCCTCCTCCACCAGCTACGGGAGGAGTTTGGCGACGGCAGCGTGATCATCTACTGCCGGGCGCAGAACGCGCCGTCGCGCCGCGGGATCACGAAGGCGGGATTCGTCGAAGTCGCGAGCGTCATGCGCATCGCCGGATTCGTCAGCGTTCGATCGAGGGGCGCGGCGCCGGAGCGCGTCGGTCTAGGAGGGAAGGAGCCTCCTTGAGCCGCTCGCCGCGCGGTCCGTATATTCTCAGGTCTATGCACGCCTCAGACATCCGCGCGCGCTTCCTCGCCTACTTCGAGCGCCAGGGGCACGTCACCCGCCCCAGCTCCTCGCTCGTCCCCGCGGACGACCCGACGCTGCTGTTCACCAACGCGGGGATGGTGCAGTTCAAGCGCGTCTTCCTCGGCCAGGCCGAGCCGCCGGATGGGAAGCGGCGGGCGACCACCGCGCAGAAGTGCGTCCGCGCCGGGGGCAAGCACAACGATCTCGAGCAGGTGGGCCACACGGCCCGGCATCACACCTTCTTCGAGATGCTGGGCAACTTCTCCTTCGGCGACTACTTCAAGCGCGACGCGATCCGCTTCGCCTGGGAGTTCGTCACCGAGGAGCTGGGGATCGACAGGGGGCACCTCCGCGTCACCGTGCACCACACCGACGACGAGGCACGCGCGCTCTGGCGCGAGATCGCCGGTCTCCCCGACGCGCGCATCTACGGGCTCGGCGACAAGGACAACTTCTGGCAGATGGCGGACACGGGTCCCTGCGGCCCGTGCACAGAGATCTACGTCGACCTCGCCGCGCTCGCGGCGGACTGGCGATTCCCCGAGGGTGCGAGCGGCGAATGGACGGACACCTCGCGCGAGGAGTTCTCGCTCGACGCGTTCGTCGAGGGCGCCGAAGCGGGCCGCTTCCTCGAGATCTGGAACCTGGTCTTCATGCAGTACGACCGGCAGCCGGACGGGAAGCTGGAGCCGCTGCCGCGGCCCAGCGTCGACACGGGCGCCGGTCTCGAGCGGATCGCGGCGGTGCTGCAGGGTGTGACGAACAACTTCCACACCGACGTCTTCACCCCGCTCATCCGCGCGGTGGAGCGCATCACCGGCATCCATTACGAGCGCGGCGCGATCGCGCCGTACGAGGCGACGCTGCCGCCGGCGCGCGGCGCGCGCTCCTCCGTCGTGAAGAACGGCAAGGTCCTCGTCGACGCGGCGGCGTTCCGCGTGCTCGCCGACCACGCCCGCGCGGTCGCCTTCCTGCTCGCCGACGGCGTCCTCCCCTCGAACGAGGGGCGCGGCTACGTGCTGCGCCGCATCCTCCGCCGCGGCGTGCGCTACGCGTGGCTGCTCGGCCGCGCCGAGCCGACGCTCGTCGAGATCGTGGGCGAGGTCATCGAGTCGATGGGCGACGTCTACCCCGAGCTGCGGGCGAAATCGAAGCACATCGTGCAGACGACGCGCGCCGAGGAGGAGCGCTTCCTCGCGACGATCGACGCGGGGATGACGCGCTTCGAGGAGCTCGCGCCGACGCACACGACGCAGGAGCGCACGATCAGCGGCGAGGACGCCTTCCGGCTCTACGACACCTTCGGCTTCCCGATCGATCTCACGGAGCTGATGGCGCGCGAGCGTGGCTACACGGTGGACATCGCCGGCTTCGAGCGTGCCCTGGACGCGCAGCGCACGCAGTCCAAGGAGGAGCGGAAGGCGCGCAAGCTCGGCGTCGGCGCCGACGCGCTCGCGGATCTCGCGCAATGGGAGCGCGCGGGTGGCGACCTCGCCGACGAGATCCACTTCGTCGGATACGACACGGTGAGCATCGAGACTCAGGTCTCGGCCGTTCGTCGGCTCGAGGACGGCCGGGTCGCGGTGATGCTGCGCGAGACTCCGTTCTACGCCGAGTCGGGCGGTCAGGTCTCCGACCACGGGCAGATCACCGGCGATGGCTGGCAGGTGGACGTCGACGACGTGAAGAAGATCGAGGGTCGCGTCGCGGCCGTCGGGAAGCTGTCCGGCGAGATCCGCTTCGGCCGCGCCGTCGCGACGGTGCCGAGCGACCGGCGACGCGACACGGAGCGCAACCACACCGCGACGCACCTCCTGCACGCCGCGCTGCGTCAGACGTTAGGCGAGCACGTGCACCAGGCGGGCTCGCTCGTCGCGCCCGACCGGCTGCGCTTCGACTTCACGCACCACGGCCCCGTCGGCGCCGCGGCGCTCGACGAGATCGAGCGGCTCGTCAACCGGTGGATCTGGGCGGGCGTGGACGTCGGCTTCCGGCAGATGCCGTACAAGGAGGCGGTCGCCTCCGGCGCGATGGCGCTCTTCGGGGAGAAGTACGGCGACGTCGTGCGCGTGGTATCTGTTCCCGGCTTCTCGACGGAGCTCTGCGGCGGCACGCACGTCCGCAACACGGCGCAGATCGGTCTCTTCCGGATCATCAGCGAGACCGGCGTCGCGGCGGGCGTGCGGCGCATCGAGGCCGCGACGGGCCAGCGCGCATACGAGCTGCTGCGCGACCGCGAGCGCACCCTCGCGCGCATCGCCGAGTCGGTGAAGGCGACGCCGGACACGGTGGAGCGGCGCGTCGGCGCGCTCCTCGACGAGCGTCGGGGGCTCGAGAAGCGGCTCGAGGAAGCGATGAAGGGCGGCGGCGACCAGATCCAGAGCCTCGTCGGCCGCGCCGAGAACATCGAGGGCGCGCGCGTCGTGGCCTCGGTCGTCGGTGCCGGCGACGCGAAGGAGCTGCAGGTGATGGGCGACGCGCTGCGCGAGCAGCTCAAGAGCGGCGTCGGCGTGCTCGGCGCGTCGTTCGCGGACGGGAAGTCCACGATCCTCGTGGTGGTCACCGACGACCTGCGTGATCGCGGGACGCGCGCCGACGCGATCGTGCGCGAGGTCGCGGCGGTCGCAGGCGGGAAGGGCGGCGGGAAACCGCACATGGCGCAGGCGGGCATCCCCGACGCGTCGAAGCTCGGCGCCGCGGTCGAAGCGGCGCCGGCGATCGTGCGACGCCAGCTCGAGCGCGCACCGTGACGAGCCGCGAGGAGGGCGCGGACGCGCGTGCGCTCGAGCGGTGGCTGGCGTCGCGAACCGACGCCGCCCCGCCGAGCCTGCGCCCGCGCCTGAGCGCCGCCATCGAAGCGAGCCCGGAGAGCGGCGACGGCTCGATCGCCGATCGCTCGTGCCTCGCGGGAGAGTCGCTGCTCGTCCGGCTCCTCGCCGAAGGCTGTGCCTCGCGCACCGCGGCGCCGGATCTGCTCGCGGCGGACGCGCTGGTCACGTACGCCTTCGAGGCCGCGGCGGAGATGGAGACGGAGACCTCCGCATCCATCGATCGCCGCGCGGCCGCGGCGATGAGTCGCATCGCGCGGCTCGGCGCGCGGGAGCGCGCGTGACGCTGCGCGCGCTCGCGACCGACGGTGGGCTCGCGGTCCTCGTCGATCCGGCGCGCACCGCGCCCCGTCAGGCGGAGGAGCTCGCGCGGCGCGCCAGCGACGCGGGCGCGCGCGCCTTCCTGCTCGGCAACAGCTTCGGCGACGACGAACGGACCGGCGAGGTCGGGCGGGCGCTCCGCCGCGGCGCGAACGGCGTACCGGTGCTCCAGTTTCCGGCGACCGCGTCGCAGCTCGTCGCCGACGTGGACGCGGTTCTCCTGCTCTCCCTCGTCTCGGGACGGAACCCGCAGTACCTGATCGAGGAGCACGTGCGCGCGGTGCCCTTCTTCGAGCGTCATCCCGAGGTGGCGGTGCTCAGCACCGCCTACTGCCTGATCGACGGCGGGCACGTGACCTCGGTGGAGGCGGTGAGCCAGACGCGTCCCCTTCCGGCCGACAAACCCGAGCTCGTGGCGGCGCACGTGCGCGCCGCGATGCTGATCGGGATGCAGGCGGTCTACCTCGATGCGGGGAGCGGCGCGACGCGACGCGTCGATCCCTCGCTGATCCGCGCGGCGCGCGAGGCGACGCGCGGGACGCTCTTCGTCGGCGGTGGCGTGCGCGACGCGGCGCAGGTTCGCGAGGCCCGCGCCGCGGGCGCGGATTACGTCGTCGTCGGAACGGCGCTCGAGCGCGGAGGCTCGCGCGTCGTCCGCGACCTCGCGGAAGCGGCGATGGTGACGACCGCCCGCGTCGGCGCCTGACGCGCGAGCAGTGGTCGACCTCCATACTCATCTCCTTCCCGGCGTCGACGACGGCTCGCCGTCGATCGAAGCGTCGCGCCCCGTGCTCGAGCGCTTCGTCCGCGACGGCGTCGAGGTCGTGGTCTGCACTCCGCACCTCGAGGCATCGCGCGCCGACGCCGCGCCGCGCGAGCGCAACGCGGCGCTCCTCGCCGAGCTGGTCGCGGCCTGCCCCGTGTCTCCGACGCTCGTGCTGGGCTGGGAGATCATGCTCGACGAGCCGGGAGTCGACCTGCGTCGGCCCGAGCTCGCGCTGGGCGACTCGAAGGCGGTGCTGGTCGAGTTCCCGCGCACGGGACCGCCGGAGAGCGGGGCGCGCGAGCTGTTCCGCATCAGGATGAGCGGCGCGGTGCCGGTGCTCGCGCATCCCGAGCGCTACTGGGGCTGCACCGTCGACGCGGTGCGCGAATGGAAGCAGGTGGGCGCGGTGATCCAGATGGACGCGGTCACGCTCTTCGGGCGCTCGCCGCTGTCCGTCCTGGCGCGGGAGCTGGTGCACGAGGGGCTGGTGGACTGCATGGCGAGCGACAACCACGCCGACCGTCGCTCCCTCGCCGCGGCGCGCCAGTGGCTCGAGGAGGTCGCGAGCGCGGAGCACGCCAGGCTGCTCACCCGCGAGAATCCGGGACGGGTCCTCCGCGACGAGCCGATGCTTCCCGTCGCCCCGCTCGAGCGGCGGCGGGGATTCGGCGCGCGGCTGCGCGAGCTGGGGCGTGCCCTCGGCGTGGGCCGCAAGGGATGACGAACACGTTTGCAGAGGAGCAGGGATGACGAACGACAGCAAGGAGCGCGTGGTCACCGCGCGGCTCGCCGAGGGACTGCGAGAGCTCGCCGAGACGGCGACGCGCACCGCGGAGCGGATCGGCCCCGAGATCGAGCGCGCGTACCGGATGGTGCGCGAGACGGTGGAGGGCGGGGGAACGCTCTTCTTCTGCGGCAACGGCGGGAGCGCCGCCGACGCGCAGCACATGGCGACGGAGTACGTCGTCCGCTACATGAAGAACCGCAAGGCGTATCCCGCGGTCGCGCTGACGACCGACACCTCGCTGCTCACGGCGACGGGGAACGACTTCGGCTTCGACTTCATCTTCTCGCGCCAGGTGGAGGCGCTCGCGTCGAAGGGCGACCTGCTGATCATCCACTCGACGAGCGGAAACTCGCCTAACGTCCTGCACGCGGCCCGCGCCGCGCGCGAGAAGGGAGTGCGCACCCTCGGCTTCGCGGCGCGTGACGGCGGCGCGCTCGCGAAGGAGGTGGACCACATCGTGATCATCCCGACCGACCGGACCGACCGCGCGCAAGAGCTCCACCTGTGCATCGAGCACCTCATCTGCGAGATCGTGGAGCGCGAGGTGCTGCAGTGAGCGCGGAGTCTGGTGCGACCCGCACGGCGCGTTAGCTTCGGCGCATGATCTCGCTACGGGGAAAGCGCGCGCTCGTGAGCGGCGGCTCGCGAGGGATCGGCGCGGCGACGGCGCTCCTTCTCGCCGAGTGCGGCGCCGACGTCGGCATCGGCTACCGGGCGCGCGCCGACGAGGCCGCGGAGGTCGCCAAGCAGATCGCCGAGCGCGGAGTGCGGTCCTTCGCGCAGGCGGCGGACATCGGGACGCGCGAGGGTGCCGAGCTGCTCGTCGAGCGCGCGACGCGCGAGTTCGGGGGGATCGACCTCTTCGTCGCGAACGCGGGGATCTGGCCCACCGCCGACGTCGCGGTCGCGGAGATGGAGGACGATCGCTGGTTCACGACGATGCGCGAGAACCTCGACTCGCTCTTCTATTCGGCGCGCGCGGCGGCCCGTGCGCTGAGCGACGGCGGCCGGATCGTGCTGGTCTCGAGCACCGCGGGGCAGCGCGGCGAGGCCTTCCACGCCGACTACGCGGCGAGCAAGGGAGCGATGATCTCCTTCACGAAGTCGCTCTGCATCGAGCTCGCGCCGCGGCAGATCACGGTGAACTCCGTCGCGCCGGGGTGGGTCGACACCGAGATGGCGGCGGGGGCCATGGCGAACGGCGGCCGCGAGCGCATCGCGGCGTCGATTCCGATCGGCCGCGTCGCGAGCCCGCGCGACATCGCCGGTCCGATCGCGTTCCTGTGCTCGGACCTCGCGCGGCACATCACCGGCGAGATCGTCAACGTGAATGGGGGGAGCGTGCTGTGCGGCTGACCCGGAGGGGTCGGTGGTCGCGGGTCGGGGCTCAGCTGACCGCGCGACGGTCGGGACGCGCGGTGGGCAACGCCTGCTCCGTGGTCCGCTCGACCCAGCGCGCGAAGCAACGCCAGCCGAACTCGCGCGCGGCCCGGATCTGATCCGGCTCGCCCCAGTGATCCACCATCCCTTCCTCGGCGGCCCGCCAGCGGCAGTCCCACACGAACTCGAAGACGCGTGTCGTGCCCATGGCCGTCACCGCGATGTGACCGGTGAAGTCGGAGCACCCGGCGCGCGCGTCGATCTCGATCGCCTCGATCGGCAGGTCGGGAAGCTCGCTGAAGAGCATCGTGAGGACGCGCTCGACCTTCACCGCCGGGGCCGCGCGCACGCAGCGAAGCGAGGCGCCGGAACGGACCAGTCCGAAGGGCTGCGCGACGAGGGCGCGGATCTCGTGCTTGAGGGGCTCGGCGACCGGGCAGCGGTCGATGGCGGCGAGGAGCGGCATGTGGCAACCAATGTAACATCGCGAACGCCGACAACGATGCGCTCGCTTGGAATTTTCATCGAGGACGCTCGTTGACGATGGAGCTCGCGCCCCCGCAACCCGTGCTCGACATCGCCGAGCGCCTCGAGAAGGCGGGCTACGAGACGTGGTGCGTGGGCGGGGCCGTCCGCGATGCGCTCCTTGGCCACCCCCACCTCGATTGGGACCTCGCCACCGCGGCGCGCCCCGAGCAGGTACAGAAGCTCTTCCGGCGGACGATCCCCGTGGGCATCGAGTTCGGGACGGTCGGGGTCCTCGACAGGGCGGGGACGCTCCACGAGGTGACGACCTTCAGGCGCGACGTGCACACCGACGGACGACACGCGGTCGTGGAGTTCGGCGCCTCGCTCGACGACGATCTCGCGCGCCGCGACTTCACCGTCAACGCGATCGCCTGGTCGCCGAAGCGGCGGGAGCTGCGCGACCCCTTCGGCGGGCGGAGGGACATCGACCGGCGAGTGATCCGCGCCGTCGGCGAGCCGCGCGAGCGGATGACGGAGGACCGCCTGCGCGCGCTGCGCGCGATCCGCTTCGCCGCGCGCTTCGGCTTCACGATCGACCCGCGGACCTGGGACGCGATCGTCGAGAGCGCGCCCTTCCTCGGGCGGCTGAGCGCCGAGCGGGTGAAGCAGGAGATCGACAAGACGATGGAGCAGGTGGTGAAGCCCGCGGGCGCCTTCGCGCTCTGGCGCGACGCGGGGGCCTTCGCGACGCTCGTCCCCGCGCTGGCGCGCGTGTCGGACGCGGAGCTCGGACCCCTCGATTGCACGCCGCTTCCCGCTGCCGGGCCGCGTGGCGCCGACCGGCGGCTGACGCGTCTCGCGCTGCTCTTCGCGCCGCTCGGCGCGTCCGAAGCGGGGAAGGTGATGTCGGCGCTCCGCTTCTCGAAGCTCGACACCGGCTGGGTGGTCGCGCTGGTCGAGCGCTGGCGTGCGCTCGGTGAGGAGATGGGCGCGGCACTCGGCGCTTCACCGCCGGACGACGCGAGCGTGCGGCGCTGGGTCGCGCGCATCGGCCGGACGCGCACGCGGGCCTTTCTCCGTATGGCGGCGGCGACGTGGGCAGCGGCGCGAGCGCGCGGCGAGGAGGCGCCCACTCCGGCAGCGGTGCGCGCGCTCGCGCGGCGAGCGATCGTGATCGCCTTCCGCGATCCGATCGAGATCGCGGACCTCGCCGTCGACGGGGACGACATCCGGCGCGCGGGCTTCGCGCCGGGCCCCATTCTGGGTAAGATCCTCAGCGCACTCGTCGAGTGGGTGATCGAGGATCCGGCGCGCAACGTGCCTGAACGTCTGCTCGAGCGCGCCCGCTGGCTGCGCGACCACCCGAACGACGACAACCTCTCCAGCTCATGATGTTCTTTCGTGGGAAGCAGCCCGACGGATCGATCTGGAAGCGCTTCCGGGCGAGCCTGGACGGCTTCACCTTCGTCGAGGAAGACGACTACTACGCGGCGCACGTCGTGGCGAACGCGGAGCGCGTGGTCGATCTCTTCTACACGCTCAGCGAGCAGCTCTCGCCCGCCGTGGACCTCGTGATCGACGATCGCCGGAACGGCAGGACGTGGAAGGGTGACGCGCTCGCGCTCCCCGACGTGCGCGACGCGATCGCGCGGCTCAAGGTGCTCCTCGCGCAGCACGGCGGCGTGGAGGTGAGCATCTACACGACCGAGGACCAGCTCACGCTCAACCCGTACCTCGAGCTCTTCATCTACGCGCGCACCGACCGCTGGCTCTACATGCTGGAGGGGAAGGGACTGCAGGAGCAGCGCGCGGTGCGCACGAAGAGCTGGAAGGTGAAGCGCGACGACTTCCCTCCCGCGCCGGAGCTGGATCGGGCGATCGCCGGCGCCGCGGAGCGGCTCGGGCTGACCACCGCGTGAGACCTGAATACCTGTTCGGCGCGGTGGCGGCGGGCGCGAACATCCTCGGCGCCGTGGCGGTCACCTCGCGCCGCGCGCGCTGGAGCGTGCGTGCGCTCGACGCGATGACCGCGCTCGCCGCGGGCTTCATGATGGCCGTGGCGACGGTCGAGATCCTCCCCGAGGCGATCATGCGCGGCGGCCGGGAGGCGGCCATCGTCGCGCTCGTCGGCTACATGCTCGTGCACCTCACCCAGCACGCGCTGACGCGCCACTTCCACTTCGGCGAGGAGACGCATCACGTCACCGCCGCGGTGAGCCTCAGCGCGCTGATCGGGCTGATGCTGCACACGATCGTGGACGGCGTCGCGATCGCGAGCGGGTTCGGGGTCAGCGGGTCGGTCGGGATGCTCGTGTTCATCGCGGTGCTGCTGCACAAGTTCCCCGAGGGGCTCGCGATCTCGAGCCTCTTCCTCGCGGCGGGGGCGAGCCGGCGGCGCGCCCTGCTCGCCGCCGCCGCGTTGGGCGTGGCGACGCTCGTCGGCGTCGCGCTGACGGACGGGATACCGGGGATCGGCCGCTATGGGCTCGCGCTCTCCGCCGGCGTCACGCTGTACGTCGCGGCGTCGAATCTCGTCCCCGAGTTCCAGTCGAAGCACGACTGGCGCCTGCCGCTGTCGTTCTTCGTCGGGTGCGCGCTGTTCTTTCTGGCGCGCACCGTCGCGGGCTGATTCGCTGGATCCGGGCGTGTCAGGAAGTGGCGCGAGGCCGCGCCCGAACCATGAGGCTGTCGGCGGCGTAGCGGAGCGCCCCGACGGCTCGACTCGCGGCGCGGAGGGTGTCCGAAACCGTCACGACCGCGCGATAGCGGAGCGGCAGAAGGTGCTTGTCCGCCGCCTGCGGATTCAGGGAGAAGAAGCCGTCCACATCGAGTCGCGTCGGCCCGATGAGCTCCTCGAACCGATGACGCAGCTCGCCGGGCGTCCAGTATCGGACGTCGAAGTCGCGCCCTTCGTGAAAGCCGCGGCGCGCCTGGTGGTACAGCGACCGCAGGCCGAAGACGTTAGGCATCTGGATCACCACCTCGCCCGACGGGCGCACGACGCGCGCGACCTCGCGCAGGGACTGCGCGACGTCGGCCTTCGCGAAGTGCTGGAGGACGCTGTACGAGTAGACGACGTCGAAGGTTCGCGTCTGGAACGGCAGGTACCGGCCGTCCCCGCAGACGAAATGCGCGCGGACTCCGAGCTGCCTGGCCACCCGCTGCGCGGCGCGGAGCGCCTGGAGAGAGGGGTCGATCCCGACCGGGATGAACCCGAGCCTCGCCGCGGCGACGCACCACCGTCCCCAGTTGCAGCCGATGTCGAGGAACAGCTTTCCCGGGCTGTGTGGCAGGTCGAGGTGCGGAATCGGGTAGTCCTTGAGACGGCCGATGAGATCCTTGTACATCACGCCGCCCGTCGCGCTGATCCAGCTCTGCACGTGGGGATCGACCGCGCTGCCCGCCGGGACCGTGTCCGGCGTCTCGCCAGGTGTGGCCTCGATGACTTCGTCGAGCGGGCGCTCACCTCGCGCGGCCGCGAGCGAGCGCTGGGCTTCCCCATGTGTCTGCATCACGTCGTCCCGGAGCATCACGGGGATCCCGTCGATCACCGGATAGGTGCGACCGCACGCGCAGGTGAGGGTGTCGGCGTCGGCCGACAACTTGCTGCCGTCATGCGGGCACGCGAGAATACCGACGAGGAAGGAGTCGACGGCCATGGATGGTATGTTCAAGGGCGAATGACAGCTTTCAGCCGCAGCACGCCTGCAACTAGCATGCTCGCCAAGGCCGCCGTCAGGCACGAAGGCGAGGCGGCCGCGCGCCGTCGTGAGCGCGGCCATATCGCCGCGCGAACGGCGCCCTGAGTGTCCAAACGCCGACCGAATTCCGCCCGCGAGCCCGGCCTGTTCGCGGCGACCGCGGGAACGCAGCCGCTCGCCGCTCGCATGCGCCCGCGTACCCTCGACGAGTACGTCGGCCAGGCGCATCTCCTCGGGCCCGGCAAGCCGCTGCGCGAGGAGATCACATCGGGGCGCGTCTCGTCGATGGTGCTGTGGGGGCCGCCGGGAACCGGGAAGACGACCCTCGCGCGCCTGATCGCCAGGTACACCGATCGCGCCTTCGTTCCGTTCTCCGCGGTTACCGAAGGGGTACCCCGTGTCCGCGAGATCATCGCCGAAGCCGAGGATCGTCTCGACGGCGAGGGGCGCGGGACGATCCTCTTCGCCGACGAGATCCACCGGCTGAACACCGCGCAGCAGGACGCCTTTCTTCCGCACGTCGAGGCGGGAACCATAACGCTCGTCGGCGCGACGACGGAAAACCCCTCGTTCGAGATCAACGGCGCGCTCCTCTCGCGCGTACGCGTCTTCGTGCTCCAGCCGCTCACCGCCGCGGACCTCGAGCTCGTGATACGCACCGCGATCGCCGACCGCGACCGCGGGCTCGGCGCGATGGGGCTGAAGGTGGACCACGACGCGATCGCGTTCCTCGCCGAGGAGGCGGACGGCGACGCGCGGCGCGCCCTGACCGTGCTCGACGCGGCGGCGAAGCACGTCGGCGACGGCGGCCACATCACGCGCGACGTCGCGCGCGAGGCGCTGCAGCTCCGCGTCGCGCGTTATGACAAGGGGCGCGAGGAGAACTACAACATGCTCTCCGCGTACCACAAGTCGCTGCGCGGGAGCGATCCGCAGGCGGCGCTCTACTGGATGGCGCGGATGCTCGAGGGTGGTGAGGATCCGATGACGCTCTTCCGGCGTGCGATCGCGATGGCGGCGGAGGACGTCGGGCTCGCCGATCCCGAAGCGCTCAAGCTCGCGGTCGCGGCGCGTGACGCCTATCACATGCTCGGCGCACCGGAAGGCTATCTGCCCCTCGCGGAGATGACCGTCTATCTCGCGACGGCACCGAAGTCGAACAGCGCCAAGGTCGCGCTGCACGCCGCGCTGGATCTGGCGCGCGAGTCGCCGGCTGAGCCGGTGCCGCTGCACATCCGGAACGCGCCGACGAAGCTCATGAAGGAACTGGGCTATCACCAGGGGTATCAGTACGCGCACGACGTGCCGGAGGCATACATCCCGCAGGAGTACCTTCCCGAGCGGCTGCGCGGGCGCGAGCTGTACACGCCGGGCTCGTTCGGATTCGAGAAGGAGATCGCGAAGCGGCTCGCCTGGTGGGAGGATCTGCGCCGGCGGTCCGAGCAGAAGACGCAGAGCGATGAAGCATCGTCGGAGTGAGTTCTCAACCTGTACGTGGAGGAAGTGAGATGCGACGGATGATGATGGTCGCCGCGGTCGCGGCGGCGGCGACGGTGAGCGCCTGCGGCGGCATGGGCAAGCAGATGTTCGCGCAGCCCGACGTCACGGTGAAGGACGTGAAGGTCACGGGACTCGGCCTCGCGGGCGGGTCGGTGGACGTCGTGCTGAACGTGCACAACCCGAACAACTTCCGCCTCGACGCGACGCGCGTGACGTACAACCTGCTCGTCGACACCGTCTCCTTCGCGACGGGCTCGGTCGATTCGCGCACGACGATGAACGAGAAGAGCGACACCGAGGTCCGGCTCCCCGTGAACTTCACCTACGCCGGCATCGGCAGCGCCGGGAAGCAGCTGCTGCAGATGGGGTCCGTGCCCTACCGCGTGACGGGCGACATCGTCGTCGCGACGGTGCTCGGCAACTACACGGTGCCTTACGACAAGGCCGGCCGCTTCTCGCCGACCGTCACCTTCAGCAAGTAAGGGGTACCGCGCCATCGCACGAGAACCGATCTCTCTCCGCCCCCCCGCCGAGCGCGCGCTGCTCGTCGGGGCGCCGCGCAAGCGCACCGGCGCGAAGCATCATCTCGACGAGCACCTGCGCGAGCTCGCCGCGCTCGCCGACACCGCCGGGGCGGAGGTCGTCGGCGAGCTGACGCAGCAGATCGACCGGCCGAACTCGGCGACCTACCTCGGCAAGGGGAAGATCGACGAGCTGCGCCAGCGCGTCAGCGACACCGAGGCGTCGCTCGTCATCTTCGACGACGAGCTGACGCCCTCGCAGGGGAAGAACATCGAGGACATGCTCGCGACGCGCGTCGTCGACCGCGCGGAGCTCATCCTCGACATCTTCGCGACGCGCGCGCGGACGGCGGAGGCGAAGATGCAGGTGGAGCTCGCGCAGCTCGAGTACACGCTGCCGCGGCTGACGCGGATGTGGACGCACCTCGAGAAGTTCCGCGGCGGCATCGGGGTGCGCGGACCTGGCGAGACGCAGCTCGAGACCGACCGGCGGCTCATCAACCATCGCATCAAGCTGCTCAAGGAGCGGCTCGCCGACGTGCAGCGGCAGCGCGAGATCCAGCGCAGCTCGCGGCGCGGGGAGTTCCGCGCATCGCTCGTCGGCTACACGAACGCGGGGAAGTCCTCGATCCTGCGCGCGCTCTCGGGAGCGCAAGACGTCTTCGTGGAAAACCGGCTCTTCGCGACGCTCGACCCGCTGACGCGCGAGGCGGATCTCGGCGAGCACGGAAAGGTCCTCGTCACCGATACCGTCGGCTTCGTGCGCAAGCTCCCCCACCAGCTCGTGGCGTCGTTCCGCGCGACGCTCGAGGAGGCACGCGACGCCGACCTGCTGCTCCACGTCATCGACGCGAGCCATCCGACCTGGGAGGAGCAGCGGATCGTCGTCGACCAGGTGCTGGCCGAGCTCGGGCTGCACGAGAAGCCGGTCCTCCACGTCTTCAACAAGATCGACCGGCTGGACGACGCGACCCTCGCCGCGATGCGGGAGCGCATGCGCAACCTGCTGCCGAACTCGGTGTTCGTCTCGACGGTGGTCGAGGGGGAGCTCGAGCCGCTGAAGCGGGCCCTCGTCGCGGCGCTCCGGGCACGGAGCAACGTGGCGGAGGTGCGCCTCGGGGCGGGGGACGGGAAGCTGCTCGCCGAGATCCATCGCGGGGCGGAGGTGCTGGAGCAGCGGATGGAGGGGGAGGAGATCGTCGTGCGGGCGCGGATGGACGAGGCGATGGTGGGGCGGGTGAGGAGGGCCGGTGGGAGGGTGAGCAGCACAGTGTAGCGTCCGGCTCGAAGTACGTACGACGGCGCACGTTACGGACGCGCCCGCCATTCGGCATCGAACTTGCTCAACCCCCACTAGTCCGGTCGGCATTTCCGCACCAGTCGAAAGTTCGTGCACATAGCCCCCTTCAGACTCTCGCTTCTCGCCTTCGGCGGGGCGCTTCTGGCGTCGCTTGCGCTGACGTTTTTCGTGCGCGAGCGTGCGACGCGTGCCGCGCTGTTCGATCCGATGGACGATCGCAAGGTCCACACGCGGAACATCCCGCGCGTGGGCGGGATCGCGATCTTTCTCTCGGTCGTGCTCGCGCTGCTCGCGATGGTCCTGCTCGCGGGCTTCGACGGCGCCGGCCTCTCCGGCAGCAAGCTGCTGATCATCCTCGTGGGCGGCGCCGCGACCCACCTGCTCGGCCTCTACGACGACCTGCGGCAGATGCGCGCGCGGTACAAGTTCGCCGCGCAGATCGCCATCGCCATCGGGATCTACCTTGCCGGCGTCCGCATCGAGATGATCGCGCTGCCGATCGTCGGCCAGATCGCGTTCGGCCCGGCGATGGCGCTGATCTTCACGATCTTCTGGTTCGTCGGGCTCACGAACGCGTTCAACCTCATCGACGGCCTCGACGGGCTGGCGTCCGGCGCCGCGATGTTCGCGTTGACGACGATGTTCGTCGTCGCGACGATCAACGGGCAGATGGGCGCGGCGCTCGTCACCCTCGCTCTCGCGGGAGCGACGCTCGGGTTCCTGCGCTACAACTTCCATCCAGCGTCGATCTTCCTCGGCGATTCGGGATCGCTGTTCCTCGGCTTCATGCTGGCCGGCGTCGGCGCGATCAGCTCGCAGAAAGGGTCGACGGTCGTGGCGATCGCGATCCCGCTGGTGTCACTGGGCCTGCCGGTGCTCGACACGTCGCTCGCGATCACGCGCCGGTTCCTCCGCGGCCAGCCGATCTTCTCCGCGGACCGGGGCCACATCCACCACCGGCTGCTCGACGTCGGGCACTCGCCGCGCAAGGTCGCCCTGCTCATGTACGGCGGCTGTGCGGCGCTGGCCCTGGGTGGGATGCTGCTCGTCAACGACTCCGGCTACGTCGCGATCGTGCTGCTGCTCGTGGGACTCGGCGTCGGGCTGGTGATCCAGCGGCTCCGCTACCAGGAGTTCGACGAGCTCGCGCGGATCCTGAAGCGTGGCGCGCAGCAGCGCGAGGTGATCGGGCGGAACGTGCGGATCCGCGAGGCAGCGGGACGGGTGTGTGAGGCCTCGACGCTCTGGATGATGTTCGACATCCTCGAGCGCACCTTTGCCGCCGACGAGTTCGCGCGCGCCGAGGTGCGGCTGCTTCCCTCGTTCATCGTGGCGGACTCGCCGCGGCCGTTACGGCGCATGCGCGACGACGTCGCGGTGTGGACGTGGAACCGCGGATCGTCGATCCCGGCGTCGTGGTGGGAGATCCGCCTTCCTCTCGTCGGCGCCGACGGCGCTCGCTACGGGTCATTCGTGATCTGGCACGATGGCGTCGGGCGCGACACGGGACTCTCGCACATCAGCACGATCTCCCGTGACCTCCGGGCCGCGGTCGAGCAGCGACTCGCGGCGCTCTGGCCCGCCGAGGCGGCGGCATTCGCCGCGCTCAGGGCGAGCGAGCGCGGGTCGGAGCGTCGCGCCTCGGGCGAGAGCGCCGCACGCGAGGTGCCGGCGCTGCGTGAAGCCGCCGCGGGCATCGCGTCGCTCACGCGGGCGATGAGCGCCGAGCCGGTCGCGCGCGACGCCGCACTGGCGGGCGCGGCGAATCCCTCGGGCGAGAGCGCCGCCTGACGGCGGGCGCCTGGCCGCGATCCTCTGGCAGTGGTGATGAGAACGGAACCCCTCGACTTGACTGAAACGGCCGAGCCTGTCGCCGTGCCTGCGACGGATCAGCCGATGCAGCTGCACGACGCCGCGCCCGGCGTGGGACGCGAACCGCTGGTGATCGAGCCGGCCGGTCGGTTTCCACGTCTCGGCGCGCGCGAGCTCTGGGCCTACCGCGGTCTGCTCTTCTTCCTCGTGTGGCGCGACCTGAAGGTGCGCTACGCGCAGACGGTGCTCGGCGCCGGGTGGGCGATCATCCAGCCCGTCCTGACGATGGTGATCTTCACCCTCGTGTTCGGGCGCTTCGCCGGCGTGCCGTCCGACGGCGTGCCCTATCCGGTGTTCTCGCTCGCGGCGCTCGTCCCGTGGACGTACTTCTCGACCGCGTTCTCGGGCGCGAGCCAGAGCCTCGTGACGAACACCAACCTCATCACGAAGATCTACTTTCCGCGGCTGGTCATACCCTTCGCGCCCGTCGTCGGCGGACTGGTGGACTTCGCGATCTCGTTCGTGATCCTGCTGGCGGCGATGGGGTATTATCGCATCATCCCGAGCGCCATGGCGATCGTGCTGGTGCCGCTGCTCATGCTCGCGATGGTGCTGACGAGCGCCGGGGTCGGGTGCTGGCTGTCGGCGCTCAACATCAAGTATCGGGACATCAAGTACATCGTGCCGTTCATAGTTCAGGTCTGGCTGTACATCTCTCCCGTCGCGTATCCGATGTCGGTGGTGCCGAAGCGCTTCCAGCTCCTGTACGCGCTCAACCCGATGGCGGGAGTGATCGAGGGATTCCGGACCGCGCTGCTGCGAACCGGGGCGGTGCCGTGGCCGATGATCGCGTTCTCGCTCGCGAGCGGGATCGTCCTCTTCATCACCGGCGTGCTCTACTTCCGCAGCACCGAGCGCGTCTTCGCCGACGTCGCCTGACGATGTCCGCATACGCGATCCAGGCGAGCGGGCTCGGAAAGAGCTACCGACTCGGCGCGAAGAGCGAGCGGCACGACACGCTGCGCGATCTCGTCGGCAACGCCATCAAGGCACCCTTCCGGAACTTCCGCTCGATCAAGGCGGGCTCCTCGGGTCCGGCGGGTGAGCTGTTCTGGGCGCTGCGCGACGTCTCGTTCGAGGTGAAGCACGGCGAGGTGCTCGGCGTCATCGGACGCAACGGCGCGGGGAAGAGCACGCTTCTCAAGGTCCTGTCGCGCATCACCGAGCCGACCACGGGGCGCGCGGTCGTCGAGGGACGCGTCGGCTCGCTGCTCGAGGTGGGGACGGGCTTCCACCCGGAGCTCACCGGACGCGAGAACGTGTTCCTCAACGGCTCCATCCTCGGGATGGACCGCGCCTACATCGAGCGCCGCTTCGACGAGATCGTCGAGTTCGCGGGGGTCGAGCGCTTCATCGACACCGTTGTGAAGCGGTACTCGAGCGGGATGTATCTGCGACTCGCCTTCGCGGTCGCGGCGCATCTCGAGCCGGAGGTGCTGATCGTCGACGAGGTGCTCGCGGTGGGCGACGCGGAGTTCCAGCGGAAGTGCGTCGGCAAGATGAGCGAGGTCGCGGGGCATGGGCGGACGGTGCTCTTCGTCTCGCACAACATGGGCGCGATCACGAAGCTCTGTCAGCGCGCGATCGTGATGAGCGCCGGGCAGAAGGTGTACGAGGGAACGGCGCGCGACGCGGTGCAGGCGTATCTCGCCGCCGGGGCGCAGGACCTCGCCGAGCGTGAGTTCAGCGACGACGAGGGGATGGGAGACGACACCGTCAGGCTGCGGCGCGTTCGCGTCGTGCAGGACGGCGACGAGGCGGTGGCGCGCGTCGACATGATGCGTCCCTTCGCGATCGAGATGGAGTACGAGGCGCGGACGCGATTCCCCGAGCTCGACGTGCACATGGTGCTGCACAACGACGAGGGAGATTACGTACTGCAGTCCACGCTCTCGCTCGGCGGCGAGGGGCTGACGCAGACCGCGCCCGGCCGCTACGTCGTGCGCTGCGAGCTGCCGGCGGGCGCGCTGAACGCGGGGCACTACTGGGTCGGCTCGCACGGCCAGGAGCCCTACATCAGATGGCCGTGGGGCCGCGACCGGCTGCTCCGCTTCGAGGTCGAGCAGACGTCGCCGCAGCTCGCGCGCTACCAGACCGGATTCTATCACGGCTCGATGGGCCCGCTCCTCCCGCGCTGGAGCCGCCGTCAGCTCGCGGGAGGCGCCACGGGGGCCGATGGCCGATGAGCGGCGGCGAGCCTTCCAGTCGCCGCCGGCGGGTACTGCTCGTCACGTACCCATTCTTCCCCAGCTATCATGTCGGCGTGCGGCGCGTCGCGCAGCTCTGCCGCCATCTGCCGGAGCATGGGTGGGAGCCGGTCGTGCTGACGAAGGACTGGGAGCGGGAGAGGGGACCGGAGGACGACATCTTCGGAAAGCTCCGCGTCGATTCCGCCGTCGAGGAGATCGGCTACGCGCCGACGGTGATCCGCGCGCACTACGAATCGCGTGACAACGCGCTGCTTCGTGCCCATCGCGCTCTGACACGAAGCGAGGACGGCTCCAGCAACCCGATCGTGCGCATGGGGAAGACGGTTACGCGGAAGGTGCTCTCCGCGCTCTACCCCCTGTTCGGGGAGTGGCCCGACCGGTACGTCGGCTGGATCGATTTCGCGACGCGCGCCGGCGTCGTCGCGGCGAGGGAGCACGCGGTGGATGCGGTCATCAGCCTCTGCCCGCCGCACACCGCGCAGATCGTCGGAAGCCGCATCGCGAAGCGTACCGGGTTGCCATGGGTCACCATGTTCGACGATCTGACGGGCTTCTTCATCGGAAAGAACGACTGGCATGGTACGTCGCTCCGCCGCCGCATCGCGCTCGCGGCGAACCGCGCGACGCTGCGCCGGGCGCGGCGCACCTCCGCGAACACGCCCGCGATGCTGGCGCTTCTCGGGAAGACGTACGGGCTGAAGGGCGAGGTCGCGGTGCCCGGCTACGGCGACGCGCGGGTGACGCCGCAGCAGCGCGGCGACCGGATGCGCATCGCGTACACGGGGCGCATCTACCCTGACGCGCAGCGTCCTGGGTTGTTCTTCGATGCGCTCGACCTCCTGATCTCGCGCGATCCGCGCGCGCTCGAGGAGATCGAGGTGACGATGATGGGCACTGGAGCCGAGGAGTCGCTGCGAGCGTTGCTCTCGGGCAGGCCGAGCGAGGCGATCGTGCGGATCGTGGGAGCACGCCCCGTCGCGGAAGCGTTGGCGCTGCAGCAGGCCTCGCATCTCCTGCTCGTGCTGCACATCGCGACCGAGGAGGCGCGTGCCGGCACGCTGAGCTTTCCCGCAAAGACATACGAGTACCTCGCGGCCGGCCGCCGCATCCTCGCGATCCCCGGCGACGTCGGCGGCTGGGGGAACGAGATCCTCCGCGAGACCGACTGCGGCACCTGGGCCGACACCGCGGAGCAGGGAGCCGACGAGCTCGCGCGCGCGCTCGCCGAATGGCGGACGACCGGAATGGTCGCGCACCATCCCGACGTGGAGCGCACGCGGCGGTTCAGTGCGCGCGCGCAGGCGGGGGTGGTCGCGCGCCTCCTCGACGAGAGCCTCGCGGACGCGCGCGGCGCGCGGGGCGCCGCGTGAGCGCGCCGCTCGTCTCCGTCGTCATCCCGGCGTTCAACAGCGCGCGGTGGATCGGCGAGTGCATCGACAGCGTGCTGGCGCAGTCACACCGCGAGCTCGAGGTCATCGTCGGCGACAACGGATCCACCGATGGCACGCAGGCGCTCGTGTCGAAGATGGGAGGTCGCGTCCGACTCGTCGCGGCGACGCTGCGCGGTCCGGGGGCGGCGCGCAACGCGGGCCTGGACGCCGCGCGCGGCGAGTACGTCCAGTTCCTCGATTCGGACGACCTGCTGGAGCCGTGGAAGATCGAGCGACAGCTCGACACGCTGCGCTCCACGGGCGCCGACATCGTGTGGGGGCCGTTCTGGACGTACGAGGAGCAGGACGACGGCAGCTTCGTGCGCGGGGTGCGGCGCGTGCCCGACATCGGCGAGGATCCCGCGATCGATCTGATTCGCGGCGGCTGGCTGCAGCTCGGCTGCACGCTCCAGCGTCAGGGGCCGGCGATCGCGCCGCTCCGCATGATCCCGACGGAGCACCTCGAGGAGATCGACTACCATCTCCGTGCGATACTCGGCGGCGCGCGCCTCGTGCGCGGCGAGGGCGACTCCGGGTTGCTCTTCCGGCAGCACCGTGGGGCGCGTGTCTCCGACAACGCGGGGCTACGTACCGCGCACGGCACCCGCCGCAATGTACGAATGCTCGTCGAGTGGTGGACGCAGCGTGGTGAGCTGACCCCGTCGCGTCGCAGGGGGCTGGCCGCTGCGCTCGTCGACGGCGCGCGGGTCATCGCGCAGCAGCGACCCGCCGAGCTCGAGGCGCTCGTGCGGGAGATCCGTGCGCTCGACCCGAGGTTCGTGGACCACCTCCCGCCACGAATGCGGTTGCCCAGCCGATTGATCGGATACGAGCGGGTCGAGCACCTCGCCCGGCTCTACCGGGCGACGCGCGCGCGACTGACGGGCTCTCGCGGTGCGCGTTCATGAGGGTGCTCCATCTCCCGTACACCTACTTTCCGGAGCCGTCAGGCGGCACGGAAGTGTATGTCGCCGAGCTCGCGCGTGCGCTGTCGTCGCACGCCGTGGCCTCGAGCGTCGTCTTCGCGTCGCCGGCGCGCGCCGAATCGTACGAGTGGGAGGGAGTTGCGGTACGACGCATCAGCGTGCCGGCGCCGGCCACTCCGGAAACCCTCTACAGCGCCGGGAGCGCCACGGCCGTGCGCGAATACCTCGCGGCCGTCGAGGACATTCGCCCGGACGTCGTGCACGTGCACGCTTATACCCCGGCGTTGAACGGCACGACGGTACGCGCGATCGCCGCTCTCGGAATCCCGGTCGTCGCGACGTACCACACGCCGACGGTCACCTGTCAGCGGGGAACGCTGCTGCGGTACGGATCGATACTCTGCGACGGCGCGATCCTCGTGGGACGCTGCTCGAGCTGCGTGCTCCAGCGGTCGGGCGCGCCGCGGCCGATAGCGTGGGTGGTGGGACATCTTCCGGAGGTGGTGGGTCGCGTCGTCCATCGCGCCGGTGGTGATGCCCGTCCCGCGCGCGCGCTCCGAATGCCGGAGCTGATGCGCATCCGTCGGCAGGACACGCTCGCATTTCTCGCCGTCCCCGCGGCGATCGTCGCGCCGGCGCCGTGGGTTCGCGACGTGCTTCGGCTGAATGGCGTACCGGAGGAGAAGATCCTCGTCTCGCCGCAGGGTGTGAGCGTGGAGCAGCGTCGAGCCGCACCGGGCGACCGGACGCGCGCTCCGGGCGCACTGCGCGCGGCGATCTTCGGCCGCCTCGACCGGCAGAAGGGGATCCACGTCGTGATCGAGGCGCTCGCCGCGGTTCCCGGGTTGGCACTGAGCCTGGACGTGATCGGAGCGGCCGATGAGAGCGAGAAGTACGTCCAGGAGCTGCGGGCACTCGCGGCGCGCGACCCGCGCGTCACCTTGCGCGCGGGGGTTCCGCGCTCCGAGGTCGTCGGCACGATCGCGCGGTACGATGTGCTCCTCGTGCCGTCCCAGGGTCGTGAGACGGGACCGCTGGTCGTGCTGGAAGCGAAGGCGGCGGGAGTGCCGGTGATCGGTTCGTCGATCGGTGCCATCAGCGATCATGTCCGCGACGGGATCGACGGGCTGCTGGTGGTTCCCGACTCGCGAGCGGAGTGGGCGAATGCGCTGCAGCGCGTCGTGAACGAGCGCGAGCTGCTGGAACGGTGGCGAGCGGCGATTCTCCCTCCACGTACGATGCACGACGTCGCGGCGGAGATGGTCGGCCTCTACGACCGCGTCGCTCGCGGCCTGGGGGTCGCGGCATGACTCGCCGAGGTGAAGGGCCGGCCGCGGGCGCGCGCGTGCTGTTCGTGACGTACACCAATCCGGCCGGGTATCCACCCATCGAGCGGGCGGCGAAGGTGTTCGCCGATCTCGGTGCCGAGGTGCGCGTGCTCGGCGCATCAGGGCTCGTCACGGACACCATCGCCCCGCGGAGCGACCCGCGCATCGACATTCGTCTGATCTCACGCGTGGGGAGCGGCGTCCGGCAGGTGGTGTCGTACGCGCGTTTCACGGTGTGGGCAGCGTACCATCTCCTGCGCTGGCGCCCGCGCTGGCTCTATGTCTCGGATCCATTCGCGGCACCGGTGGGAATAGCGGGCTGGCTTCTGCGCATCACGGTCCTCTATCACGAGCACGACGTGCCGGCGCCCGCGACGCATTCCCCTTACTCCCGTCTCGTCGGCGCCATGCGAAGGCTGCTGTTGAGACGCGCGCCGATCGTGATAGCGCCGAGCGCCGGACGTGCGGCTGTGCTCTCGCGCGTTCGCGGCCGTGACGATGTCGTCGTCGTCTGGAACTGTCCGAGCATGGAGGAGATCGGTTCCAGGAAGCACGGGGGCGGGTCGTCCACGCTCCGGCTGGCCTATCACGGGTCGCTCGTGCCGGCGCGTCTGCCGGTCGCCGTCGTCGATGCGATGGCCTCCCTTCGCGGGCCCGTATCGCTCACCCTCGTCGGCTACGAGCCGTTCGGCGGCACGGCGTACGTCGACGCCCTTCGCGCGCGCGCGCGGGAGCTCGGACTGGAGGACGCGGTTCGCTACCTGGGAACGCTTCCCCGGGAGTCGATGCTCCGCGAGGCCGCGACCGCCGATCTCGGCCTGGCCTTGATGCCGATGCGCTCGAGCGACGTGAACGAACAGACGATGGCGGGCGCGTCGAACAAGGCGTTCGAGTATCTGGCTCAGGGGACGCCGGTGCTCGTCAGCGATCTCCCGGATTGGCGCGCGATGTTCGTCGATTCCGGCGTGGCGCTGTGCTGCGCCTCCGCGGACGCGTCGTCGATCGCGGCCGCGCTGGACGAGGCGCTCTCCGATCGGGCGCGCTTGAGCGCCATGGGAGAGCGCGGTCGCGGTCTGGTGAAGGCTGCCTGGAACTACGAAACCCGATTCCGCGCGGTTCTCGAGCGACTCGGGCTCGCCTCGCCCGGCGGATCCGTTCCTGCGGCTGACGTGAGCGATTCACTGTCCGTCTCGGCAGGGAGGCGATGACCGTCCGCACAGCCCCTGGCGCCGATGCGGAAGCGATGTCGCGACCTCCACGAGTCACGATCGTGGTCGGGGGTCGTTTCGTCGCGTTCGATACCGCGCGCGCCCTGCAGCGGCGGAATGCGCTCGCCGGCATGGTCACCGCGTATCCGAAAGCGCTTCGTGAAGGACTACAACGCGAGCGCGTCCGGCTCAGCTACGCGGGCGCGGTTCGTCGCGTCATCGCCTCGCGGGTCCGTCGCACGCAGTCTCTCGAGAAGGATTACGACGATGCGCTGCTGTTCGGCCGCTGGGCCGCCACCCGGCTGCCGGACGACGCGGACGCGCTGCACGCGTACACCGGCTACGCGCTCGAGTCGCTTCGCATGGCGCGGAGACGTGGACAGCTCGCCGTCGCGCTTCGCGCGAGCGCACACATACAGGTGCAGGCGGCGCTGATGCGCCGGGAATTCGAGGAGTTCGGTCTGACCGCGCCGCCGGTGTACGAGCCGATGATCGAGCGCGAGTGCGAGGAATACGAGGCGGCCGACGCGATCCAGGTGATCTCGACATTCGCGCGCCGCAGCTTCATCGAGCGCGGGGTGCCGGAGTCGAAGCTCATCCTCACGCCCCTGGCGGTCGACCTGGACGAGGTCGGCGGTGCGCCCAGACCCGCCCGGGTGCACGGACCGTTGCGGGTATTGTTCCTTGGAACCATCTCCCTCCAGAAAGGGGTACACTATCTGCTTCAGGCGACGGGGGGCTTCGCCGCATCGGACCTGACGCTTTCGCTGTACGGGGGTGCGACTGCCGATGGCCGGGAGCTTCTCCGGCGCTACGCACGGGGCGACGAATGGAAGGGCAAGGTCGCGCGCGCGGGGCTGCGGGAGGTCCTGGCCGATCACGACGTTCTGGTGCTCGCCTCGGTGCAGGATGGCTTCGGGGCTGTCATCTGCGAAGCGATGGCGGCGGGGCTCCCTGTGATCGCCTCCGAGAACACGGGAGGGCCGGACGTGATCCGGGACGGGATCGACGGCTTCGTCGTCCCCGCCCGCTCGGCGTCGGCGATCCGGAGCAGGCTGGAGCTGCTCGTGGAGGATCGCGCGCGGTGCGCGGAGATGGGGCGCGCCGCGCTCGAGGCCATGGGGCATCACCGGACCTGGGACTATTTCGTGGATGACATGCTCAAGCAGTACGACGCTCGTCTGAAAAGTCATGCAGCGCGCGGCTGACGCCTCACCGACACGAGTCCTCATCCTCGGGGAGGATGCCCCCGGCGGATTGATGCATTCGTATGCGGCCGGCTTCCGGCGCGTCGGCGCGGAGGTCGAGACCTACTGCGTCGCCCGCGCGTATCGTCGGGGACTCGGGCGGACACCGAGCCGCGTCGCGGGTCGCGTCGCTCCGAACGCGATGATCGAGCGTTTCAACCGGCGCGTCCTGGAAGATCTGTCGGCGCGGCGTCCGCATCTGGTGCTCGTGCTCAAGGGCCAGCAGCTCGCACCGCAGACCATCCTCGAGCTGCGCCAGCGCACCGGCGGCGTGTGGGTCAATTACTACCCCGACGACCCGTTCAGCCCGGAACGCGCAAACAGGCTCACGTTCGGCCCCGCGGCGCTTCGCGCGTACGATCACTGCCTCACGTTCGCCGGGGACCTCGTCGATCGCTATCGCGCGGCCGGCATCTCGAAGGTCGACTGGCTTCCGTTCGCGCGCGATCCCGATCAGCACTTCCCGGTGCCGCCGGTCGAGCCCCCGGAGTTCGAGGTGATGTTCGCCGGCAACCTCGATGCGGAGCGAGTTCGCTGGCTGGAACCGGTGGCGCGGTCCTTCCGACTCGCGATCCTCGCCGACCAGCGCCGGGCGGCCCGTGGCTCGACGCTGCGACTCGCTACTTTCGAGGCGCCGGCGTTCGGCGAGGCACTTCCGCGCGCTCTCGCTCGGGCGGCGATCTCGCTCAACGTCATGCGTGAGCAGAACCGGCTCAACCACAACATGCGATCGTACGAATCGCCCGCATGCGGTGCGTTCACCCTCTCCCAGCGCACGCCGGAGCTCGAGCGGCTCTTCCGGGAGGACGAGGAGATCGCGTTCGTGGAAAGCCCGGCGGAGATCGTCGAGCGAATCCGCTACTGGCTCGACCGGCCCGCCGACCGCCGCCGGATCGCGGCCGGCGGTTTTCGACGCGTCGAATCCGACACGTACGACGAGCGCGCACGGTCGATCCTCGAGACTGCCGGAATCGTTCCGCACGCGGGGGTCGCATGAGCGCGGCACCCGCCGTCGCGCATCGCGCCGTGCGTTCGGGAGCGCCGCGTCCGCGACTCGTGATCTTCACGACGCATCCCATCCAGTATCAGGCGCCGCTCTTTCGTGAGCTCGCCTCGCGGGAATCCTTCGAGACGATCGTGCTGTTCGGGTCGCGCCATGGCCTCGATGTATCGCTCGACCGCGGGTTCGGCGCGACGTTCCAGTGGGACATTCCGCTGCTCGAGGGCTACGAGCACGAATTCGTCGAGAACGTCGCGAGCACGCCCGACGTGGACAGCTTCACGGGCATCCGCGTGAACGACGCGCGCGGACTGCTCCAGCGGCTCGACGCGAGCGCCGTGCTGGTCCTCGGCTGGCAGGCGATCGCGCACCTGCAGTTCATGCGCGCGGCCCGTGCGCTGGGAATTCCCCTGTTCATCCGCGGCGAGTCGAACCTGCTCCGCCGCCTGCCGCGCGGCCCGAAGGCCCTCCTTCGCTCGATCCTCTGGCTTCCGGTGCGCGAGCTGCTCTACCGGGCCATGTTCTCCGCCGCGCAGGAGTTCCTCGTCATCGGGACGCGCAACGCGGAGTTCTACAGACACTTCGGGGTGCCGGATGCGCGGCTTCGGTGGGCGCCGTACGCCGTGGATAACGCCCGCTTCGCGCTCGAGCCGTCGGCGCGGGCTGCCGCTCGCGGCTCCCACCGTGACGCGCTCGGGATCGCCGCCGACGCCATCGCGTTCATCGTTCCAGCGAAGATCATCGAGCGCAAACGGCCATTCGACGCGCTCGCGGCCTTCGCGACGGTCGCGGCGGAGGATCCGCGCGCGCACCTCATCTATCTCGGCGACGGGCCGGAGCGCGCCAGGCTGGAGACGGCGATTCGCGCCCATCGGTTGAGCGAACGGGTGTCGATCACCGGCTTCGTCAACCAGCGCGCGATCCCTGGCTGGTACGCGACCGGGGACTGCGTGATGCTGCTCTCCGACTCGCGCGAGACGTGGGGACTCGCGATCAACGAGGGGATGGCGGGCGGCCTGGCGCCGATCGTGAGCGACGCGGTCGGGTGCGCGCCGGATCTCGTGCGGCCCGGGGAGAACGGCTTCACCTATCCGCTGGGCGACGTGGGCGCGCTGGCCGCGGCGATGCGTTCGTATCTGGCGCTTTCCGACGCGGAGCGCGCGGCCATGGCGCTCCGTTCGCGCGAGATCATCGCCGGCTACACGGTGGCCGGCGTCGCCGACGCCATCGCGGCCGCGGTCGCCGATCGTGTGGCGACGAGAGGGGCATCGCCACGATGACGCGCGTACCTGGTGACCGGCTCGGCGCGCGCCCCTCGTCGCGGGCGATGCGCTGGATGGTGGCGCTGGTCGCGCTTCTTCCGCTCACGCTCCTGACGAACGATTCGGAGCTGGCCTTCGACGTTCGGACGAAGGGAGCGCTTCTCTGGCTGCTCTGCATCCTGCCGGCGTGGATCTACTTCCGGATTCCCGCGTCGCGTCGCCCCCCGCTGCCCATCTTCCCGATGGTCAGCGCGGTTTACGGTGTGTACTACGCGATTCCCGGCGTGATGGGAGCGGTGAACCTCGCGTACAATCCGAATCAGGTGCGGATCACGCTGCTCGATCCGCGGGTCGCGTTCGACCTGCCGATGGACATCGCGCTCTGGGGCTGGATCATGCTGCTGATCGGGTACGCGGCAGTCGCGGCCGTCAGGAAGGTCCGCCGCGCGTCCGAGGCAGCGTGGCCCATCCAGCCCCTCGTCCCCTGGCTGCTGCGCATGCTGATGGTCGGGATCGCGACGGACCTCGCGCGCGGCGTACTCTACCTCCCGTCGCCACTCGTCGGCGCGGCTGACTTCCTCGGGCTGCTCGGGCGCTTCGCGATCGCGACGCTGCTCGCGATCAATGTCCGCGGGCACCTGACTCGCCAGCAGCGATTCATCGTGCTCGGCGGCTTCGCCGTGGATCTGCTGGTTCTCATCTCGAGCGGCTCGATCGCGCAGGCGATGCTCTTCATGCTGCTCCTGCTCGTTGCTCAGTACACCGCGGGGGGCCGGATCCGGCGCGGGTGGCTTCTCGCGGGTGCGGTTGCCGTCGTCTCCGCCGTCGCGATCAAGGGCATCCTGAAAGACTACCGCCGGCAGGTCTGGTTCACCGGGGTCGAGCTCAGCGTTCCCAACAAGGCGGCGCTGATGGCGACGCTCGTCCAGAATCGAGTCAACTCGGAGGGCGTCGTCGGAACTGTCGTCTCGGGATGGGAGACCGCCGTCGCTCGCTCCGCGACGCTCGACCTGCTCGCCGACGTCGTGCAACGCACGCCTCGAGACATCCCGTACTGGGGCGGGCACACGTACCTGTCGCTCGTCGGTCTGGCGGTTCCGCGCGTACTCTGGCCGAACAAGCCGACGAAGACCCTCGGCCAGGACTTCGGCCATCGCTATTCCTTCATCGAGACCTGGGATACGTCCACGTCGATCAACGTCCCCTTCCTCATCGAGTTCTACATGAACTTCGGCATGACGGGGGTGCTGGTCGGGATGTTCATCACCGGGATGATCTACCGGATCCTCGACTCGCTGCTCAACGTGCCCGGACAGAGCATCCTCCGCTCGCTCGCCAGCCTGGCGATCCTGATGCCGCTGCTGAACATCGAGTCGGACTTCTCGCTCGTGTTCGGCGGGATCTTCCTGAACGCGGTCGCCTTCTACGTCGTGCTGCGCTACCTGCGCTCGCGCATCCCCGCGCCGGAGGGAGTCAGGCCTCCGGTCGTCCTGCGCCCCGCGGCGGTCGCCGGCACGTCTCTCGGGAGAGGCTGATCCATGTGCGGAATCACCGGCGCCCTCGGACTCGGCGCCGACACGATGCTCGCGTCGCGGATGAACCGATGCCTCGCGCATCGCGGTCCCGACGACGAAGGGATCTCGCCGACCCTCGACGCCCGCGGCGCCACCGTTGGCGCGTTCGCCCAGCGCCGCCTCGCGATCATCGATCTTTCGCCCGGCGGACATCAGCCGATGGTCCGCGAGGACGGCCGGTACGTGCTCGTCTTCAACGGGGAGATCTACAACTACAAGGAGCTCCGCGCGGCGCTCGAGCGTGAGGGCGCGCGCTTCACCTCCGACTCGGACACGGAGGTCGTGATCACCGGCCTCGCGCGGCACGGCCACGAGTTCGTCGGCAGGCTGCGTGGGATGTTCGCGTTCGCGTTCTGGGACCGCGACGCGTCGCGCGCGCTGCTCGCGCGCGATCCCTTCGGGATCAAGCCCCTCTTCATCGGCGAGCGGGACGGCGCGATCGCCTTCGCGAGCGAGCTGCGGGCGCTGCTCACCGGCGGCTTCGCCTCGCGCGTCGTCGACGCGGGAGCGGTCGCCGCGTATCTGGCCTGGGGATCGGTGCCGGAGCCGGCCGCGATGCTGCGCGGAGCCACGATGCTCCCCGCCGGCGTGGTCGCGGAGGTCGTCGTGCGCGGCGGCAGGGCGGAATCGCCGCGGCTCCTCGCGCAGTACACCCCATTCTCACCCGGCGGCACCTCCATCGATCAGGGGCGCCTCGGCTCGATCACCGACCCGCGGACCGCCGCCGAGACGATCCTCGCGGCGCTGCGCGACTCGGTCGCGCATCACCTGATCGCCGACGTGCCCGTCGCGCTCTTCCTCTCCGGCGGTATCGACTCGTCGGTCGTCTGCGCGCTCGCGACGGAGGTGAGCGAAACGAAGCTCGACAGCTTCACGATCGCGTTCGCCGAGCAGGAGTTCACCGAGGCGGCATTCGCGCGCGCGGCGGCGGAGAAGTTCGGAACGCGACACCACGAGATCCCGCTCAGCGGCGACGACTTCTTCGCCTCGCTCGACGCGGCGTTCGGCGCGATGGACCAGCCGTCGATGGACGGGCTCAACACGTACGTCGTCAGCCGCGCGGTGCGCGCCGAGGGGATCAAGGTGGTGCTGTCGGGGCTCGGCGGCGACGAGGTGTTCGCGGGATATCCCTCCTTCGCTCGCGCGCGGGCAATCGGGCGCTGGTGGCCCGTGCTCCGCGCGGCGCGCGCGCCCCTGCGCGCGGCGACGCAGCGGCTCGGCGTGCGCGGCGCCAAGCTCGCGGCGCTCCTGCGTGAAGGCTCGGCACCGCGCGCCGCGTACGGCGCCTCGCGGCTGCTCTTTCCCGAGCCGATGGTCCTCGCGCTAACCGGGCGGCTCCCGGGCGCGCAGGACGTCGTCGCGCCATACCGGACCTCGCCCCTCGGCGACGTGAGCTGGTACGAGCTCACGGGCTACATGCGCAACACGCTGCTGCGCGACTCCGACGTCTTCGCGATGGCGAACTCGCTCGAGCTGCGCGTGCCCTTCGTCGATCGCGAGGTCGTCGCCGCGTCGCTCGCGGTGGCCGACGCGCTCAAGCTCGAGCGCGGGATGTCGAAGCCGCTGCTGATCCGCGCGTTAGGCGACCGCCTGCCGCGCGCGGTCTGGGACCGGCCGAAGCAGGGGTTCGCGCTGCCCTTCGCGCGCTGGATGCTCGGCCCGCTGCGCGCGGAGGTCGAGTCCGCGCTCACGAATCCCGCGCGCGTCGAGCGCGTCGGGCTGCGCGGCGGCGAGACGCGCCGCGTCTGGGAGCAGTTCGCGAGCGGGCGCGGGGGCGTGACGTGGAGCCGGCCGTGGGCGATCTACACGCTCGTGCGCTGGGCGGAGACGGTGGGGGTCGAGGTCGGCGCGGGCGTCGAGCTTCCGCTCGCCGGCGGTGCGCCGGCGATGGCTTCGTGAGGCACGGCAAGCCGGCGTGAGAGTCCTGCACGTCATCGGCTCCGTCGCGCCGCGCGAGGGCGGGCCGACGGTGGCGATCAAGGGGATGTCCTCCGCGCTCGCCGCCCAGGGACTCGAGGTCACCGTCGCCACGACGAACGCCGACGGTCCGCGCGACACGCTCGACGTTCCGGTGCGCGACCCGGTGATCGAGAAGGGAGTCGAATACCGCCACTTCGCGCGGACGCTACCGGGAACCTTCGGGCTCTCGCTCCCGCTGAGCCGCTGGCTGCGCGCGAACGTCGCGGCGTACGACGTCGTCGAGGTGCACGGGCTGTTCGTGCACGCGACGATCGCGGGCTGTCGCGCGGCGCGAAGGGCGGGGGTGCCGTACGTCGTGCGGCCACTCGGGATGCTCGACCCATGGAGCCTCGCGCAGCACGCGTGGAAGAAGCGGCCGTACATCCGGCTGATCGAGCGCCCGCATCTCGACGGCGCGGCGGCGATCCACGCGACCTCCGAGAGCGAGGCGGATTCCGTGCGCGGGCTGGGATATCGAGACCGCGTCCGGGTGATCCCGCTCGGCGTCGATGCGATGCCCGCCAGCCGGAGCGAGCGGCGCGGCGGGGATGCGATCGAGCTTCTGTTCCTTTCGCGCCTGCACCCGAAAAAGAACGTCCCTCTGCTTCTCGCGGCCGTCGCGGAGGCACGCAAGGCGGGGGCGGACCTCCGCCTGACGATCGCGGGCACCGGCACCGACGAATATCGCGCCGAGCTCGATCGGCAGGTCGATGCGCTCGCGCTGCGGCCGGTCGTGCGATTCGTCGGACAGGTCGCGGGTGACGCGAAGCGCGAGCTGCTCGCGAGGTCGGACGTCTTCGCTCTTCCATCGAGCCAGGAGAACTTCGGCATCGCCGTCGCGGAAGCGCTCGCCGCGGGACTGCCGGTGGTCGTTTCCGACCAGGTCGCTCTCGCCCCCGACATCGCCGCGGCCGACGCCGGGATCATCGTTCCCGTGGACGTGGCGGCCACGGCCGCGGCGCTGATCGATCTCGCTCGCGATCCCGAGCGCCGCCGCGCCATGGGAGACCGCGCCGCCCGCCTCGCGGAAGCACGCTATTCGTGGGCGCGTACCGCGCGCGAGCTGCGGGAGCTGTACGAGGAGCTTGCCCGCGCACGCCGGGTGCGCTGATTCGTCGCGGACCTCGTCCGGACTCGAGGGATCCGCAAAGGGGGGACCCGACGGTGTTCTCTTCGATGATGGCGGCCTGTCGCAGCACCGAGATCGCGCCGCGGGGGAGTCAGGGAACACGCCCGCGCGGCCCGCTGCTGCGCATCGTGCACGTGGCGCCGAACATCGCCCGAGCTTTCGGCGGGCCGACGGAGGCCATCGCGGGATGGGCCCGAGCGGCCGCCGTCGCGGGGCACGACGTAAAGGTGCTCGCGCCACATGTGGCCGACGAGGAGCTGGCCTGGTTCCGACGGCAGGCGACCGGCGTGCAGGTGTCGACCTTTCCGCTGCGAGGGCGGCCCCCGCTCCTCGTGACGCCGGGGCTTTACCGGCGGATCCTGCGCGAGGCCGACGCCGCCGACATCGTCCACGTGCACGGGCTGCTCAACCTCGTGAGCTCGCTCGCCGCGCGGGCGGCGGTGCGCGCCGGGATTCCCCTGGTGATCGACCCGTTCGGCACGCTCTCCGCCTACACCTTCGGCCACCGGCATACGGCGTCCAAGCGGTTGTACTTCGCGCTCTTCGACCGTTCGTTGCTCCCCGCCGCGGCCGCGCTCCACTACTACTCGGCGGACGAGCGGGCGGAAGCGGAGCGGATGTTCGGCGACAAAGTCCTCGGGCGCGGCTGGGTGGTGCCCCCCGCGATCCCGCGCGAAGCGGAGACCATGGCGCCACGCCGGCAAGGGAAGGGAGCCCGCGTGCTCTTTCTTTCTCGCATCGATCCCAAGAAGGGGATCGAGACGCTCCTCGAGGCTTGGCCGACGGTGCTCGAGCGGTTCCCGGCAGCGCGCCTGATCATCGCGGGCGGTGGCGGCCGCGACTACGCGGCCTCCGTTCGGGCACGAGTACTGCAGATGGGAGCCCGCGCGGCCACGATTGACCTCGCCGGGTTCCTCTCCGGTGAAGCCAAGCGTGCGGCTTTTGCTGCCGCCGATGTCTTCGTGCTCCCTTCCTTCGCCGAGAACTTCGGAATCGTGGTTCTGGAAGCGATGGCGGCGGGGCTCCCGGTGGTGATCACTCCCGAGGTGCAGCTCGCGCCATACGTGCGGCGCCACGGGTTGGGTTTGATCACGAGCCGCGAGCCGGGATCTCTGGCCGAGGCGATCGACACGGCCCTGACTGACACGGAGCTGCGACGGCGTGCCGCCGACGTGGCTCCGGAGCTCGTGCGTCGCGACTTCGCCCTGGCGGCCGTCGAACGAGAGCTGCTCGACATGTACCGGGCGACGCTTCCGCCGCGCGTCCTTCGCTCCTGACTTCATCATGGCGTCACACATGTACATCCTCGGCATCAACGCCTATCACGCGGACGTCTCCGCCGCGCTCCTCAAGGACGGCCAGCTCGTCGCCGCCGTCGAGGAAGAGCGCTTCCGCCGCATCAAGCACTGGGCGGGGTTCCCGACGCTCTCCGTGAAGAAGGTGCTCGAGATGGCGGGGATCACCGGCGCCGACGTCTCGCACGTCGCGATCAGCCGCGACCCCAAGGCGAACCTGGTGAAGAAGGGGCTCTTCGCCCTCCAGAAGCGCCCCGACCTCAAGCTGATCCTCGACCGCGTCAAGAACGCGCGGAAGGTGCGCGACCTCCACGGCCCCCTCGCCCAGGCGCTCGGCGTCCCCGCCGACGACCTGCCGAAGGTGCACTACGTCGAGCACCACCCGGCGCACCTCGCGAGCAGCTTCTTCGTCTCGCCGTTCAACGACGCGTCGGTCTGCGCCATCGACGGCTTCGGCGACTTCGTCAGCACCTCGCTCGGGCTGGGCACGGGCAACCAGATCGACGTGATCGACAAGGTGTACTTCCCGCACTCGCTGGGGATGATGTACACCGCGATCACGCAGTACCTCGGCTTCTACGGCTTCGGCGACGAGTTCAAGGTGATGGGGCTCGCGCCGTACGGGAAGCCGAAGTACGTGGACGAGATCTCGAAGCTCGTCCGCCTGACTCCCGACCGGCTGTTCGAGCTGGAGCTCGACTACTTCCGGCACTGGAACGAGGGCGTCGAGATGGAGTGGGACGAGGGCTATCCCACGTTAGGCAAGGTCTTCAGCCCGGCGCTCGAGGAGCTCCTCGGGCCGGCCCGGCAGCCGAGCGACAAGCTCGAGCCGATGCACGAGGACTTCGCGCACTCGCTGCAGATCGTCTACGAGAACTGCGCCTTCCACATCCTGAACGGCCTCTACGAGCGGACGCGGAATCCGCGGCTCGCGATCGCCGGCGGGTGTGCGATGAACTCGGTCGCCAACGGGAAGATCCGCGAGCGCACGCCCTTCGAGCACGTCTACATCCAGCCCGCCTCGGCGGACAACGGCACCGCGCTCGGCGCGGCGTACTGGGTCTGGAACCAGGAGCTGAAGGGGAGCCGCGGCTTCCAGATGGAGCACGGCTACTGGGGCCCGTCGCACACCGAGGAGGAGGTGTT
>DASVXU010000004.1:0-6226 GCA_036392515.1 Gemmatimonadaceae bacterium
GCGGGCGAACGCGAACGGGATCGGGTATGTGGCCCGGGGCTCGGACGTCGGCCGGGGGGTGAAAGTGCTCGAGCTGGCGCCCTAGCCCTCGAGACCGGCCCCGCGCCGAGGCGCCCTCCACGCCGTGGACGGGCGCCTTGCCTGTTTTCCGAGACCATTGGGGGACTCCAATCGTCCCTATCCAGTAATCGGCCGCGGCCATATGCCCGCGGCGCCCCCGTACCCCGATGCCGGGCCGGCTTCCCTACTCGATGCTCCAGAACTGGCGAGAGCGCTTTCAGCGACTCTCCTTCCGTCAGAAGCTCCAGGTCTTTCCGTGGGTCGCGGCGGGTGCGCTGGTCGTCGTCTGCGTGGTCGTGCTGACGATGGGCCAGGTGACCGAGTCGAAGCTCCATCGGATCGAGACGGGCTATTACCCGTCGCTCCAGAGCAACCAGGTCGAGCTGCAGACGCTCGAGAACATCAAGCGCAGCTTCCTCGACCTCATCAACGCGCGCGAGGCGGACCGGCTGAGCGAGACGGACAGCCTGCGTGACATCTTCCTGGCCGACCTCGAGACGCAGCGCAGCCGGGCGACCAACAACCCGGCGGCGCTCGCGCAGCTCGACACCACCTTCCGCGCCTACTATGCCGCGGCGCGGCAGTTCGCGAGCGCGCAGGCGACGGGCGCGGCGCTGACCGACAAGGATCTCGAGCTGGCACGGCAGCAGGGTGACCTCCTGAAGCAGGCGCAGGCCTCGATCGACGCGCAGACCGCGGCGAACAAGGCCGCCATCGCGGGGTCCTTCACCGCGGCGAGCCGGATGCAGAAGGCGGCGCTCCTCGTGCTCGGCCTGATCACGATCGCCGTGATCCTCGCGCTGACCCAGCTGTCGAAGTTCGCGACGCGCTCGCTCACCGAGCCGCTCGCGGAAGCGGTCACGGTCGCGGACCGGCTGGCGCAGGGCGACATGACGGTGAAGGTGGAGGCGCGGACGGAGGACGAGGTCGGGCAGCTGCTCCGCTCGATGCAGGAGATGGTGGCCTACCTCGGCGAGATGTCGCACACCGCCGACGCGATCGCGCGCGGGGACCTCTCGGTGCGCGTGACGCCGCGGAGCGACCGCGACACCTTCGGGAACGCGTTCGCGAACATGACGCAGTACCTGCGCGACATGGGCGTCGTCGCCGACCAGATGTCGGAGGGGAACCTCACCGTGCAGGTGACGCCGCGCTCGGCGGACGACAGCTTCGCCAACGCGTTCGTCTCGATGATCGACACGCTGTCGCGCGTCATCGGCGACATGCGCTCCGGCGCGGCGGCGATCACGTCGGCCTCGCAGCAGCTCACGGCCTCGGCGCAGAGCCTCTCCGAGGGCGCCAACGACGAGGCGGCGAGCGTCGAGGAGACGACCTCCTCGCTCGAGGAGATCAACAGCTCGATCGCGAAGACGGCGGAGAGCAGCCGCGAGATGGAGACGCTGGCGGTGAAGGGAGCGAAGGACGCCGACGAGAGCGGCAAGGCGATCCAGCAGATGCTCGCGGTGATGAAGACGATCGCCGACAAGGTCTCGATCATCGAGGAGATCGCGAACCAGACGAACCTCCTCGCGCTGAACGCGGCGATCGAGGCGGCGCGCGCCGGCGAGCACGGGCGCGGCTTCACCGTCGTCGCGACCGAGGTGCGCAAGCTCGCCGAGCGGCGCCAGGCGGAGGCGAAGGAGATCACGCGCCTCACGGGCTCGAGCCAGGAGGTCGCCGAGGCATCCGGCGCGCTGCTCGCCGAGCTGGTGCCGTCGATCCGCAAGACGGCGAACGTCGTGCAGACGGTGGCGGCGGCGTCGGCGGACCAGGCGTCGGGGATCGAGCAGGTGACGCGTGCGCTCGGGCAGGTGGACGAGATCACGCAGCGCAACGCGGCCGCGGCGGAGGAGCTCGCGGCGATGGCGGAGGAGATGTCGGCGCAGGCGGACACGCTGCAGCGGCAGGTGAGCTTCTTCCGCGTGAAGGGCGACGGCGTTCCCGCGCCCGCGTACCGCGCGACGCTCGATCAGGAGCGGAGGAAGCCGGTCGGAGTCTGAGCGGATCGAACGGCGGTGACGACGAGGCCCGGCTCTCCGGGCCTCGTCGCTTTTCCGGTGGGGTTTGCGGCTGCCCAGCCGCGGACTAGTCTTTCTCCCCCATGTTCCTCGCGCTCCTCGTCCTGCTCGCGCTCGCGGAAGGCTGGCGCCGCACGCGCCATCGCATCCGCGCGGTGCGCCCGCGGCTGCGGCCGGAGTGGCGCGCCCTGCGTGGCGAGTGCATCGCGTCGCTGCGCGGCGTCGCGGCGTGGGAATGGGCGCTCCTCGCCGTCGCGACGGCGATCGCGGTGGCGCTGCGACTGCGCGATCTCGATCAGCCGATCCGCTACGACGAGGCGGCGACCTGGCTGGACTACGCGTCGAAGCCGATCGCGTACGCGCTCTCCGACTACCGCTTTCCGAACAACCACCTCTTCCACACGCTGCTCGTGCACCTCGCGGCGGCGCTGTTCGGCGACTCGCCGGTCGCGCTGCGGCTTCCCGCGTTCGCCGCGGGGGTGCTACTCGTGCCGCTGACGTGGGCGGCGGCGCGCGCGACCTGCTCGCGCGCCGCCGCGCCGATCGCGGCGATGCTCGCGGCGACCTCGGCGAGCCTGGTGCTCTACTCGACGAACGCGCGCGGCTACACGATCGTCTGCTGCCTCACGATGGCGATCGTGATCCTCGCGACGCGCCAGCGCATGCGCGACGACGCCGCGGGATGGCTGGCCATCGCGACGCTCGCGGCGATCGGCGCGTGGACGATCCCGATCATGCTCTTCCCGATGCTCGGGGTCGCGCTCTGGCTGTGGGCGGAAGCGCGAGCGTGCGACGCGGCGATCGACGGGAAGACGATGCGCTCGCGCGTCGGCTGGACGGGCGCGACGATGGCGGCACTGACCGCGGTGCTCTACCTGCCCGTGATCGCGCGGAGCGGGATCGCGCTGGTGATCGGCAACCGCTTCGTGCGGCCGCAATCGCGAGCGTCGTTCTTCGCCGCGCTGCCGGGGTTCTACGGCGACCTCTGGACGGACTGGACGCGTGGCTGGCCCGGGTGGCTGGCGCTGCTCGTCGCGCTCGGCGTGCTCGTCTCGCTGTTCGCTCGCGGCGCGCGCCGGCAGCGCGTTCCGATCTTCGGCGCGATGCTGGTCGCGGCGACGCTGCTGCTGATCGTGAACGGGCGCATCCCGTACCTGCGCGTCTGGCTGTTCATGCTGCCGCTGCTTCTTGCGGCGGCGGCGGGTGGGCTGGCGTGGCTGGGCGAGCGCGCGTCGCGGGGGCTGCGACTTCGCGCCGGCTCGCCGGCGCGCGCGACAGCGCTGCTCGCGGGGTGCGCGCTGATCGGCGTGAGCGGTGCGCTCGGACTGATGCGATCCGGGGTCGTGCGGCGCGCTGAGGACACCGGAACGCTCCGCGACGGCGCCGCGATCGCCGCCTTGCTGGGGCGGGAGTCGGGCGCGCGCGACCACGTGATCGCGACGGCGCCGGCGGACGTGCCGCTCGCGTACCACCTGCGGCGGCTGCGGCTCGCGCACGATCCGCTGCGCGCGACACCGGACTCCGCGCCGCGCTTGTGGGTGGTGGTCAGTGATGCGGCGGGGCAGCACCTGTCGCAGCTCCTCGACGATTCGCAGGTGATGACGATCGACTTCACGCCGCCGCGGCTCGCCGCGCGCTTTCCGGAAGCGCGGGTGTTCGTGCTCGACCGGACGCAGCCCGGCTGCGCGCTGGACCGCTCGCGCTGCCGTTAGGCAGGAGTCGTGTGACGACCGTCGCGCGTGCGTCGTGCGCGACGTCACAGAGTCGGCGCGGCGACGCGGAGGCGCGGCGACAATCGTGGCGACGCGACGTCATCGGTTCGGCGTTTGCTTCAGCGCGCTTCATCCACCCCAGTCGAGGAGCGCACGAATGCGAATGGCCAGACTTGCAGGACTCTCTCTTCTCGCAGCGACGACCGTGACCGGGTGCGTGACGTCGCGGACCTTCAAGCGAACGGTGGCCGCGCAGCAGGCCGCGCTCGACACCGAGCGTCGCGAGCGGATGGCGGCGGACAGCTCGTACGCGCGGGAGCTCGGCGCGGTGCGCGCCGACGTCGCCTCGCTCCGGACCGACATGCAGAATCTGCGCACGGAGTTCGGCGCGCGGATCACGGCGATGGAAGGGGCGGTGAAGGTGACCTTCCCGATCAACTTCGCCTTCGACGACGCGACGGTGAACCCTGACGGAGTGCAGGCGGTGCAGCGGCTCGCGCAGGTCGCGCAGAAGCACTTCAACGGCTCGATCATCACCGTCGAAGGATTCGCCGACCCGGCGGGGAGCCAGTCGTACAACCTCGATCTCTCGCGCCGTCGCGCCGAGAACGTGCGGGCGGAGCTGCTGAGCGCGGGGCTCAACTCGGAGAACGTGCGGGCGGTCGGCTACGGCAAGGCGCGGCTCGTGAATCCGGGCGCGTCGCACGACGAGCCGGGCGCCGAGGCGAACCGGCGCGTCGTCTTCGTGATCGAGACGAAGGGAAGCGATTCGCAGATGACCGCCAGCGCCGCGCCGCCGACCGGTCAGTAGCGCGAGAGGCTGGAGGCAGGACGCTCGAGGCTGTAAGCTGAGGGCGACGGTGTCGGGGGGTGACCGCTCCGGCATCGTCGCCCTCGGCTCTTGCGCCCATCGCAGTCCGCTCACGTCTTCCAGCTCGGACATCGGCTCGCCATGACTCGTCGTCCCTCTTTCGCGGCCGCGCTCGCGCCGCTGATGCTCCTCGCCGCCCCGGCATGCGCCGCGCAGCGCCCGGCGGCGCCTAACGTGACCGCGGCCGCGCCCGTCGCCGGCCGCCCCATCACCTTCGAGGACTTCGCCACGATGCCGGGGGTGTCGGACCCTCAGCTCTCCCCCGACGGCACGCAGCTCCTCTACGCCGTGCGCACGACCGACATCGCGGGCAACCGGCGCACGACGCGGACGTTCGTGATCCCGGTGGCCGGCGGCGCGCCTCGCCAGTTCCCCGACGCGAGCACGAACGCGACCGAGGCGCGGTGGTCCCCGGACGGGAAGTGGATCGCGTTCACCACCGGCGGACAGATCTGGGTGGCCGACGCGAGCGGCGGGCAGAAGAAGCAGCTCACGAACATCGCCGCCGGAGCGGGCGGCGCGGTCTGGTCACCGACGGGCGACCGGCTCGCGTTCACGACCGCGGTCTACCCCGACTGCGCCGACGAAGCGTGCAACGTGGGGAAGGCGGCGCAGGCCGACAGCAGCAAGGTGAAGGCGCACGTCGCCGACCAGCTGCTCTACCGGCACTGGACGGCGTACAGCGACGGGACGCGCTCGCATCTCTACGTCGTGGCGGTGAGCGGGGGCGCGCCGATCGACCTCACGGCGCGCGCCGACTACGACGTCCCGCCGCCACCGTTCGGCGGGAGCGAGGCGTACGCGTGGTCGCCCGACGGCCGCGAGATCGCGTACAGCGCGAAGGACCAGGGACGCGCCGACGCCTGGTCGACGGACATCAATCTCTATCTCGTCCCCGCGGACGGGAGCGCGCCGGGACAGCCGATCACCGCGTCGAACCGCGGCGCCGACCAGAACCCGGTGTATTCGCCCGACGGGCGCTTCATCGCCTACCAGTCGCAGGCGCGCGGCGGGTTCGAGTCGGACCGCCAGCGGCTGATGCTCTACGACCGCGCGGCGAAGACGAGCCGCGAGCTGCTGCCGTCGTGGGACCGCAACGCGGACTCGTACTTCTTCGCCCCGGACTCGCGGACGATCTACGTCGCGACGACCGACCGGAGCCGCGACAAGCTCTTTCGCGTCGCGTTAGGCGCGAACGGAGCGGCGAGCGGCGCACCCACGCTCGTCGTCGGCGACCGGAACAACGTCGCGTTCAACCTGTCGAAGGACGGCCGGACGCTGGCGTGGCAGCGCGATGCCGCCGACCGGCCGACGGAGATCTACGTCGCGCGGATGAACCGGAACGGATGGGACGCGCCGCGCCAGCTCACGCACGAGACGGACGCGAAGGTCGCGCAGCTCGCGCTGCGTCCCGCCGAGGAGTTCTGGTACGTCGGTGCGGGCGGGGACAGCGTGCAGGGGTTCGTGATTCGCCCGCCGCAATACCAGCCCGGGAAGAAGTACCCGATGGTGCTTCTCGTGCACGGCGGCCCGCAGGGCGCGTGGCTCGACAACTGGCACGGGCG
>DASVXU010000005.1:0-18224 GCA_036392515.1 Gemmatimonadaceae bacterium
GGATGACGGCCAGCGCGAACTCGCCCGGATAGCGTTGACGCGGCCCGGGGACCGAGCCAAAACCGCCGCGCGCGCCGAAGCGGCGCGGCGTGCGGGAGCGCGTCACGCTCAGACCGTCTTCAGCAGCCCGAGGCGGAGGCAGAACTGCACGTAGTCCGAGCGGTGCGACAGCCCGAGCTTCTCGGTGATGCGCTGCTTGTACGTCTCCACCGTCTTCGGGCTGATGAACAGCCGCTCGCCGATCCCCGCCGCGCTGTATCCCTCGGCGACGAGGCGCAGCACCTCGCGCTCGCGGCCGGTGAGATGCTCGAGCCGCGCCTGATCGTCGGCGGGGGTGCTCGGATGCCGAACGCCGCGCGCGAGGACGCGCGCCGCGGCGGGCTGCACGTAGACGTCGCCGTGGACCACGGCGCGGATCGCGTCCACGAGCTCGCGCGCCGCGGCGCTCTTCACCAGATAGCCGACGGCGCCGGCGCCCAACGCGTCGACGAGGTACTCGTCCTCGGAGTGCATCGTGAGGACCAGCACCTTCGCCTTGCTTCCACTGGCGACGATCTGCTTGGTGGCCTGGACTCCGTCCATGTCGGCCATCGAGAGGTCCATGACGACGACGTCGGGGTGCAGGCGGATGGTGGCCTCGACCGCTTCACGACCATTCGAGGCCTCGGCGACGACGGTGATGTCGGGCGCCGAGCGGAGCAGGGCGCGAATGCCGGCGCGGACGACGAGATGGTCGTCGGCGAGCAGGACACGGATCGTTTCGGTCGTCATGACACCCTCACCTGTTGGAGCGGTACGCGAGCGACGACGCGCGTTGCGCAATCGGGCGCGCTGTCGACGGTAAGCCTTCCGCCGAGCCCCGCGACGCGCTCGCGCATCATCGCCAGCCCGAGCGAGCTGCGGGGATCGACGCCATCCGGATCGAAGCCGCCGCCGTCGTCGGTGATCACGAGCTCGACGCGGCCGTGATCGACACCGACGCTCATGCGGATCACCGACGGCTCGCCATGGCGCAGCGCATTCGCGGCAGCTTCCTCCGCGACGCGATAGAGCGCGCGCGCCACCGAGCGCGGAACGTCCGGGGCGATCCCCGTGGAGTCGACGCGCACCTCGATGTCGCGCTCCGCCTCCAGCCGGCGCCCGAGCCAGCGCAGCGCCGCCTCGAGGCCGAGGTCGTCGAGCACGCTCGGGTAGAGGACCTGCGACGCGGTGCGCAGCTCCTCCATCGCGTCCACGGTGAGCTCGCGGATCACGCCGAGCTCCTCGGCGACCTCGGGGCTCGCGCCGTGGGCGAGCGCGGTACGCGTGCGCAGCGAAACCGCGGCCAGCGTCTGCGCGGTGGACTCGTTGAGGCCGCGCGCGATGCGCGAGCGCTCGTCGTCCGCGCTCTCGATCGCGCGCGCCGCCAGCGCGCGCACCCGCGCGTGCTCGGCGATGAGCCCGTCGAGGAGCGTGTTGACGGTGGTGCCGATCCGCGCGAGGTCGTCGTCGGCGAAGGGCGAGCGCCCGACGCGCGCGAAGAGATCACCCGCCGAGACGCGGCGCATCGTCTCCCCGAGCTCCGCCAGCGGCCGCAGCGCGAGGCGCAGGAGGAGCAGGTTGACGAGCATGCTGACGGCGAGCGGAAGCGCGACGATGAGCTGCCGCTCGCCATGCGGCGCCATGAGCAGAAGCAGCGCCGCCGCGACCGCGCCGACGACAGCGTTCGCCCCGGCGAGCTTGCCGAGGAGCGGCGCCCGGAAGAGGGCCCGGCGCACGCGCGCGATGAGAGTTCGGATATGAGGCATCGCCGGCAACGACCTGAGGCGTCCGCAATCCCCGACCCGACGGGGGCTGCCACGCCCGATGCCGGAGGATAGTTCCCGCCGGTGGGACGGTCTGTAGGGCGGGTCTTTCAACAGAGGTAGGGAAACCCCTGACTGCGGAGAGCCGCGAGTCGGGGGTCCGGGGTCGGTGTGCATGGATTCACCCGACGGCGCGGGCGATGGTCGCGCGGCAGCTTCGAGGCGGTCCGACAAGGAGCGACCATGAGGGAGCACACCACCATCGAGCGCGAGCAGTCGCCGAGCGCTCCGATCGCGCGTCCACTGGCTGAGCCGGCGATCGAGGAGATCACGCGCAGGATCCTGGTGCCGACCGACGGAAGCAAAGCGGCGAGCGCGGCGCTCCGCATCGCGGCGCTGCTCGGCGCCGAGACGGGCGGCACCGTGAGCGGGATGACCGTCTTCGAGTCGCTCCCCGTCTTCGCGACCGGGTTCGTCGTGGACGCGTCGGCGTGGGCGACCGATCCCGTGCTGACCGAGTCCGCGGTGGACCGCATCAAGGCGCAGCTCCGCGATGCGGGCGGCGACAAGTGGGATCTGCACGTCGAGTTCGGCAGCCCGGCGGCGGAGATCGTGCGCACGGCGAAGGCGACGGGGAGCACGCTGATCGTGATCGGCCTCGGCCGGCACGCTCCGCTGGCGCGCGCGTTCGGCGCGGAGACGACGCTGCGCGTGATGCGGCACGCGGAGATGCCGGTGCTGGCCGTCGACCGGCGGGCGCGCCGCCTGCCGCACATCGCGGTGGTGGCGCTGGAGCTCGGACCGGGAGACGTGAGGATCGCGCGCGCCGCGCTCGCGCTGATGGAGCGGCCGGCGGTGCTCCATCTGGTGCACGTGCGGCCGGAGATCGAGCTGATGCCGCCTAACGCGGAGGGATGGGACCGCGCGTACGAGCAGACCGCGCAGTCGGCGCTGGAGAAGATCGCGCGCCAGGTGGAGGCGGCTGACGTGACGGTGCTGCCGCGCGTCGTCGCGGGGGGAGTGGCGCAGCGCATCACCGCCTACGCGTACTCGCACCGCGCGGGTCTCATCGCCGCGGGGCGTCACGCCCGCGGCGCGGTGGCCCGCCTGCTCATCGGCAGCTCCGCGACGCAGATCGTCCGCGGGGCGGACTGCTCGGTGCTCGTCGTTCCGCCGGGCGACAGCGACTAGGGGTCAGGGGTCGGGGGTCAGCGCTGACCCCCGACCCCTGACCCCCGGTCCCCCGACCCCGCCGTTCAGGGCAGCGCCACGAACTGCCCCAGGAATGCCCGCGCCGATGGCGTGTCGAGGCGATAGTCCTTGGTGGTCGCGCGGCAGACGTAGTCGCCCGTGGTGACCGTGGCGACGATGGTCGTCGGGTCGCTGACGAGCATCTTCGGGCCGCCCGAGTCGCCGTAGCAGTCGCCGCCGGTGCCGGTGGCGTTCGTGTTCATGAGCAGCTGCAGCCAGTTCGGCTCGAGCGCGCTGAACTCGGAGATCGAGTACTTCTTCGTCCCGTCATAGGGGAAGCCGGGCTTGCCGGTCGCGGTGTTCCCCGTGCCGTAGCCGACGTTGTAGAACTGCGCGCGGCCGAGCCCGCCCTTCGCGGCGAGCGCGTCGAGGTAGCCCGCGGTCGGGAGATTGAAGGTCGCCATCCCCTTGGTCGCCTTGGCGGGGAGGAAGACGACCGCCATGTCGTGCAGGTCGCCGTTGTCGTGCCCGTAACCCGGATCGTAGGTGAAGCCCGTCGCCTTGATCACGGTGATCCCCTTCGCGTAGAGGTCGGGCGCGAAGGAGACGTAGAGCTGCGCGTCGCCCGGCAGGAACTGGACGCAGTGCGCCGCCGTGAGGAAGACCGTCGGCGAGATGAGGCTTCCCGTGCAGTCCTCGTCGTCGCCGTTGATGACGCCGTCGGCGTTGAAGTCGTACATCAGCGCGCCGACGCTGGCGAAGGTCGAGCTGGTCGCCGGGTAGCCGTTGTAGATCGCGTTCGGCCTGGCGAGCGACGGAGCGGTGGGAGTGGCCTGGTCGGCGCAGGCGGCGGCGACCGCCAGGAGCGCCGCGAGGGCGATGCTGCGAGTGAAGCGCATGAAGCCTCCGGAGGACCGGAAGGAGGGACGGGGACGCCTGCGTCGGCGCGTTGGGGTCGTCGATTGTGCGCCGCGTGAGGAGAGGGCGCAAGAGCAGCCCCCGGCCCCCGTTCTTACAGTTCGCGTACCGCCCCCACTGTGGCGCCACCGCGCGCGATGGCGATCTTATGGCGTGAGCAGCGCACTCCCAGAGCGGCCCGAGGCGGCCGGTGCATCGATGACACGCATTCTCATCGTCGAGGACAACGAGGACCTCGCGTTCGGCCTGCGCCGCACGCTCGAGGACGAGGGGTACGACGTCGAGGTCGCCGCCGACGGGACGCGCGGGGCGAAGCTGGCGCGCGAGCAGAAGCCCGACCTCGTGATCCTCGACCTGATGCTCCCGGGGATGGACGGCTTCCGCACGCTCGACTCGATCCGCGGCGCGGGGCTGCAGATGCCGGTCATCATCCTCACCGCGCGCGGCGAGGAGGCGGACAAGGTGCACGGCTTCCGCGTCGGCGCCGACGACTACGTCACGAAGCCGTTCGGGCTCTCCGAGCTGCTGGCGCGCGTGGAGGCACAGCTCCGTCGCTCGCGTCTCCAGAGCGGCGCCGCCGAGCCGGCGGAGCGCTACGCCTTCGGCGACGTCGAGATCGTACCGAGCGCGCGCATCGTCACCAAGGGCGGCGAGCGCGTCGCGCTCACCCCGCGCGAGTACGACCTCCTCCTCGCGCTCGTGCAGCGGCCGGGGGTCGTCCTGTCGCGCGTCACCCTGCTGCGCGAGGTGTGGGGGCATCAGGCGGACGTCATGACGCGCACCGTGGACATCCACATGGGTGAGCTGCGCAAGAAGCTCGAGGACGTCCCCGCCGAGCCTCGGCACTTCGCGACGGTGTGGAAGGCGGGCTACCGCTTCGACCCATGAGGCTCTGGCCGCGCGTTCCCGCCTGGGTGGGGTGGACGCTGCTCGCGGTGCTGGTGGTCGGCGCGGTCGCGACGCGCGTGCTCTACGTGCGCGCGCAGAGCTACACCGAGCTCGCCGATCTCCTCGAGGTGTCGCTCGTCACGGGAGAGAGCGAGACGAGCGCGTGGGCGGAAGCGCAGCGCGACCGCGTGGTGATGGCGTCGCAGCTCGTCGCCGGGCGCGACTGGCGTGATCCCGCGGCGGTACGCGACGTCGCCCGGCTGCTCGACGGTCTGGTGGACGCGATGCGACGGCGCGGCGCGGTAGGCGCGGTCGCGGCGATCGACGAGAACGGCAAGGTCATCACGACCGCGCGCGCGGGAACGCTCGAGCTCCCGCCGCCGAGCGTTTGGGACACGTCGAGCACCGCCGCGGCCACGGGCTCGCGCCGCTGCGGGCCGAGGCTCTGCGTCGTGTTCCGCGAGCCGGTGCACTGGGCGAGCGGCACGGGGTGGATGGTGCTCTGGGTCGCCGTCGACGACGACACCTTCCGCGCGCTCAACCCGGCGACGCGGCAGAACCGCACGGGACGCACCTCGCTCGTCGCGCGCATCGACGACTCGCTCGCGGTGCTCGCCAGCCGGAGCAACGCCGCGCGGCCGGTGCCGCGAATGCTCGCGTGGGAGAGCGTTCCCCCGCACGTCGGCGACGCGCTCGCCGGCCGCGCGACGAAGGGTCATGGCCCCGGGCTCTTCGGCGCGGACGCGATCTACGCCGCGGCGCCGGTGCAGGGAACGCCATGGGCGGTGGTACGCGAGCTCGAGTCGGCGGAGGTGCTGCACAACGTCGACCTCGCCCTCGCGATCGAGGAGACGATCCTGGTCGCGCTCTTCCTCTCGGTCGTCTTCCTGATCCGCAACCGCGTGCGCGCGGTGCGCCAGCGCCGGACGAGCGAGCTGACGCAGCTCCGCGCCGATTTCGTGTCGAGCGTGTCACACGAGCTGCGCACCCCGCTCGCGCAGATCCGGATGTTCGCCGAGCTGCTGCGGAAGGGATCGATGCGCACGCCGGAGGACGCGGACCGCGCGCTGCGCATCATCGAGAAGGAAGCGAGCCGGCTGACCATCCTCGTCGACAACATCCTGAACTACACACGGCTGCGGAAGCGCTCGGAGCGCGTCCCCACGCACCCTGCCTACGTGACGGGCGAGGTGCGGCAGGCGATCGAGTCGTTCGGCCCGCTCTCCGCCGAGCGCGGCGTCACGATCGTCCCCGAGATCGAGCCCGATCTCTGGGCGACGGTGGATTCGCTGGCGCTGCGGCAGGTGCTCGTCAACTTCCTCGAGAACGCAGCGAAGTACGGTCCACGCGGGCAGAAGCTCACCGTCGGCGCGAAGGGGATCGACGACGTGGTCCGCGTCTGGGTGGACGACCAGGGTCCGGGGATCCCACCATCGGAGCGCGAGAAGGTGTGGCGCGCCTTCTACCGGCGCCGCGAGGCGGTGGACGCCGGCGCGACGGGCGCCGGGATCGGGCTCGCCGTCGTGCGCGAGCTGGTGCTCCAGCACGGCGGGCGCGTCGAGGTGACCGACGCGCCTAACGGCGGCGCGCGCTTCGTCGCCGACCTCCCGCGCGCCGAGGTCCCGGTGAACGCGCTCGACCTGATGACAACGGGAGAGAGGCCGATCGCGACGGCGGGCGTAGGGGTCGGGGGTCGGGGGTCGGCCGTCAGCGCCGACCCCTGACCCCCGACCCCGAGCTATCGTTCGTACAGATCGTCGAGAGACGCCCCCGCCAGCGCCACCAGGAACTCCGCGACCTTTCCGCAGACCGCGTCCGCGAACGCCTTGCCCTTCGCGGCGGTCGCGTCCTTCGGGTCGCCGACGCCGGTGTCGGCGGTGATGCTCGGCCAGTCGCGTTGCGCCCAGACCCAGCGCTCGCGGAGGCCGGGGAGCTTCATCTTCCGCTCGCGCCCCGGGCCCGCCGTGCCTAACGGCCGCACGAGGTCGGGGGTCACGTGCATGAGGATCGCCGTCTCCACCTCCCCCGCGTGATCGCCGGGCTGGGTGAAGTACGGCTTCGCGTCCACCACCTGCCACCAGTTGAGGGTGCAGAGGAAGACACTCGTCCGCGGCTGCAGCTCGCGGAGGATCTGCTTGAAGTCGTTCCCACCGTGACTGTTGAAGATCACGAGCTTCCGCGTCCCCGCGAGCTCGACGCTCTCGATCACGTCGCGCAGCACCGCCGCCTGCGTGCTCGGGTTCATGTTGATGCAGAGCCGGATCGCTCGCTGGCCGGTGTTCACGCCGAAGGGCACCGTCGGCAGCACGGTGACCTTCGCCCCGCGCTCCCACGCCAGTCGCGCCGATTCCGCGGCGAGCGTGTCGCACTCGATGACGTCGGTGGAGTAGGGGAGATGGAAGTTGTGCGCTTCCGTCGCCCCCCAGGGGAGGATGGCGACGTCGAAGACGGTGTCCTTGACGTCGCCCCAGTACGACTCGGCGAGGATGTACGGACGAGACACGGCGGGCGGTGAGATGTGTGGACGAGTGGCGAGCGGCTCGTGAAGACGCGTCAGGCTGCGACGGGCGCGGCGACCGCGCGGCGCTCGAGCTGACGCTCGCGCAGCTTCCCGCCGATCCACGCGTAGGGCATCGTGAGCAGCACGGACGCGACGGCGTACCAGGTCGGGAAGAGGTGCAGCATGCGGGCCACCCCGGCGACGTTGAGCGCGAGGCCGAGCAGGCCGAGGATCAGCGCGTGCAGCATCGGACGACGGCCGGCGAGCGCCGCGCAGAGCCAGCAGCCGATGATGGCGTAGATCCCCACGTAGATCGTCGAGCCGACGAGGATTGCGGTGTTCGAGGTGCCGCTGTCCGCGCCGAACGCGCTCGGGTAGAGCCCGCGGATGATCCCGTCCGTGCCGACGGAGAGGAGCCCGATGAAGAAGAAGCCGGCGAGGATCGCGAGAACGCTGCGCAGCCACTGCGGCATGGTGACGCTCCGGTTCGGGGGAGCTCAACATTGGGAAGGCCCGCCGGGGCGCGCAAGCCGCGGCGCCAGACGTCACTCACGGCCATGCGTCAACGGCGAGGCACGCTCGGGCGAACCAGCGATGCACGCGTCAACGATACCGCGGTCGGCGAGGGACGATGCACGAAGGCGCCGCTCGGTGCTGGCCACCGGTGGCGACGATAGCGTCATGCACCGTTCATCGTGCATCGCAGTATCGTTGACACGCCTTCCGCTTCTTCGCCTGAGCGTGCATCGGCCCGCCCCGCGTCAGCAGTCGATCCAGGGCACGCATTATCTTTATCGCATGCCGAGCGTCCTGCCAACCGAGATCACCGACCCGATCAACGCGCGCATCCTCGCCGTCTCCGAGGATCGCATCGCGGGCTTCCTCGAGGACCCCTTCGCCGAGATCGCGCGCCTCGCCGAGCTGCCCGTGGAGACGGTGCACGAGCGGATCCGCGCGATGCTCGAGGCGCGCACGGTCCGCCGCGTCCGGCAGACGCTGATGGCGACGAACCTCGCGCCGGGCGCGCTCGTCGCCTGGAAGGTGCCCGCGGAGAAGCTCGACGCCGCCTTCGAGTACATGTCGAAGGAGGATCCCTTCTCGGGCCACGTCGTCATCCGCTCCACCGACTCGGAGACCACGGGCTCGGTCTACCGGCTGTGGACGACGCTCAAGGTTCCGGTCGGGTACTCGATGCGGAAGCACTGCGCGGCGCTGGCGCGGATCGTCGGCGCCGAAGCGTTCCGGATCATGCCGGCGAAGCGGCTCTTCGCGTTAGGCGTCGGCCACGTGCGGCGGAAGGGGATGGAGCCGGGAGCGCGCACCGACGAGCCGGGACGGGTGCTCGACACGCGCATCGTCGAGCTCTCGCCGCTCGACTGGCGGGTGCTCGTGCCGCTCAAGCGCGAGCTCGCGCCGGACGAGATCGGCCCCGAGCCGTGGCGTGCGCGAGCCGCGGAAGCGGGCGTCTCGTACGAGGAGTTCCTCCGCGTCGCGGAGTCGCTCGCGTCGCGCGGCGTGATCGGCCGCTTCTCGACGTTCCTCGAGCACGTGAAGCCGAGCGGCGCGGGGACCCGCGTGACGCGCTACAACGCGCTCTTCCACTGGCGCGTCCCGCCGGGGCGGGAGATCGAAGCGGGTCAGGAGGTCGGTCGCCATCACATCCTCACGCACGCCTACTGGCGCGAGGGGGGCGACGAGTTCGCGCACGTGAACATCATGGCGGTCGCGCACGGCACGGAGAAGGCGACGGTGCTCGCGCACAAGGCGGCGATCGACGAGCATCTCGCGGAGGCGGGGATCCCCGTCCTCTACACGAACGTCTTCTGGGGCGGCCGCAGCGAGATCAAGCCCTCCGAGATCGCCCCCGCCGAATACGACGCCTGGTGCCGGCGCGTGGGACTCGACCCGGCGGCGATGCGCGCCGAGCCGGGGGAGACCAGCGAGAGCGCGGCGTAGAGGCGAGCTTCGCGGCTCGGCGGGGGTGGCATCGGATCGTACGCTGTGGCGTTGGAGCTCCTCGGCGCAACGAGGCGGCTGTTGCTCTCGTCATTGAAACACGAAGGTCACGAAGGTTCACGAAGGGTGCTCGGGCAACACCTTCGTGCTCCTTCGTGACCTTCGTGTTTTGACAGCTGTTACCAGAGCCGGATGGGACCCCGCGCGACGCGCCCGGAGATGCGCACGGAGCGATCTGACGCCGACAACGCCGAGGGCAGGGGACCGCACCCGCTCCCGATTCAATACGCGATCGGTTATCATCCAATCACAGTGGCACGGGGTGCCGGGGAGCGACAACCGCCGGCTGAGATCACACCCGTCGAACCTGATCTGGGTCATACCAGCGAAGGGAGCGTCACTGGCGCACGTGCGGGTCCGGAGCTCATCGGCGAAACGTCAGGCACCAGCCGGCCTCCTCCCCACCACGCGAGCCCACGCTCCCGTCGCGAGACACGCGATACATCGGAGCGTTTCACATGCTCGCATTCGCACTACTTCTCTCCTTCCAGCAGACCGTCGCGGACAGCGCGAAGGCCCGCCAGGATTCTCTCCTCGCCGACAGCGCCCGCGCGGCGCGCGCGGCGAGCGTCCAGCGCCTCGAGGCGGTGCAGGTCCGCGCGGTGCGTACCCCCGCGGCGCCGATCTCCGAGCGCACGCTCGGCCGCGCCGAGCTGCAGCGCGAGTACACCGGGCAGGAGACGCCGATCCTCCTCGCGCGCGCGCCGGGGCTCACCGCGTACGCCGAGAGCGGGTCGGCGTCGAACTACTCGTACATGCGGCTGCGCGGGATCGACCAGACGCGCATCAACATCACGCTCGACGGGATCCCGCTGAACGAGCCCGAGGACGAGGGACTCTACTTCTCGAACTTCCCCGACTTCGCGCAGGACATCCACTCGGCGCAGGTGCAGCGCGGCGTCGGCACGAGCACCTGGGGCGTCGCGTCGTACGCCGGCTCGGTGAACTTCGAGTCGATCCCCGTCGGCGGCGTTCCGCGCGGGGGCGAGCTGCGCCTGACGCGCGGCTCCTTCAACACCTCGCGCTTCAGCGCCGCGTACCGGAGCGGCCTGACGTCGAGCGGGCTCGCGGGCTACGTCCGCGCGTCGGCGCAGAAGACCGACGGCTACCGCCACAACTCCGGGAACAGCTCGAACAGCTGGTTCGCGAGCGGCGGCTGGTTCGGCGCGCGCGACGTGATCAAGGCGACGCTGCTCGCCGGCCTCTCGTCGAACGAGCAGGCGTACTACGCGTCGCCGCTCTCGGCGCTGCGCGTGGACCGGCGCGACAATCCCTTCGGGAACGGGGGCACCGACGCGGTCGGCGACCGCTTCCATCAGGACCTCGCGAGCCTCGGCTGGACGCGCGCGATCACGCCCGCGGTGAGTCTCGCGACCACGCTCTACGGCTTCGACGCCGGGGGCTGGTACGACTATCCCTTCGGCGGCGGGATCACCGGACGCTACCGGCTGCACTCGCGCTGGGGCGGGATCATCAGCGCCCTCGACTGGAAGGGCGCGTCGTCCAGCGCGTCGATCGGCGTACATGCGTCGCGCTACTCGCGCGACCACTGGCTCGACGAGCTGCCGGCCAACTCCCGCGACTATCGCAACACCGGCTACAAGGGCGAGCAGAGCGCCTTCGCGAAGGGCTCGACGACGCATGGCCGCGCGACGCTCTTCGGCGACCTGCAGCTTCGCACGGTGCAGTTCCGCTACGTTCCGACCGCGAACAGCGCCGTCATGCCCCAGCACGTGGCATGGAGCTTCTTCAACCCGAAGGCGGGGATGAGCTGGCGGCTCTCGAGCGCGCTCACCGCGTACGGGAGCGTCGGGATGAACGGCCGCGAGCCGACGCGTGCCGACATGTTCAGCGGCGCGGACGATCTCGACAGCGCGACCGCCGCGTTCCTGCTTCCGCTCACGCGCGTCCATCCCGAATCGGTGCGCGACGTCGAGACCGGGCTCGTGCTCCAGCGCCCCACGCTCCGAGCGCAGGTGAACCTCTTCGCGATGCAGTTCCGCGACGAGATCGCGCCCATCGGGCAGCTCAGCACCCTCGGCTACACGCTGCGGAAGAACGTGGCGCGCAGCAGCCGGCGCGGGCTGGAGGGCGACATGCTCTGGCGCGCCGCGCCGCGGGTGACGCTGCTCGCCAACGCGTCGATCACCGACGCGCGCATCCGCTCGTACACCGACGACGCGAGCGGCGAGACCTTCCACGACGTCACCGCGCTGCTGACGCCGAAGCTGGTCACGAACCAGGGCGTGCGCGCCGAGCTCGCGCGGTGGCTCTCGCTCGACGTCGACGGGCGCTACACCTCGCGGATGATGATGACGAACACCAACGACGCGCGCTTCACGGTGCCGGCGAGCTTCCTCGCCGACGCGGGCGCGACCTTCCACGTCGCGGGTCAGTCGGTGCTCGTCCGCGTCGAGAACCTGCTCGACCGGCCGGCGTTCGCGTCCGGCTACACGGAGGGGGACGAGCCGCTCTACTTCGTCGTCGCGCCGCGCAATCTGTCGGTGAGCACGCGCTTCACCTTCTAGCGGCGCGTCAGCGCGGCGACCGCGGACTCGGCGATGCGCCAGCGCTCGTCCCAGTCGCCGCGCACGAGGACGCAATCCGCGCGGCGCCTGACGAGCGCGTTGCGGAAAAGCGCGAGCATCTCCTCGCGGTTCTCCGGGCGGTCGCGGATCCCGTCGGGAAGCCAGGGGACGTCCACGTCGCAGAGGAGGTAGAGATCGGCGCGCCGCGCGCGCTCCTCGCGCTCGACGGCGCGCGGCGAGGTGCCGTAGTAGTGGCGCGCGTAGACGACGGTGCTGAGGAGATCGGTGTCGAGGACGAGCAGCCGCGCGTGCTCATCGCGCGCGAGCGCCGCGGCCGCGTCGGCGAGGAGGATGTGCTGCCGCGCGATCGGGATCACGTCGTCGGCGGTGAGGGGACGACCGATGCGCTCCGCATAGACGCGCGAGCCTTCGGGCACCCACTCCGTGTGAAAGCGCTCGGCGAGGCGCCGGGCGAGGGTCGTCTTGCCGGTGGATTCCGGGCCGGTGACGCAGACGCGCAGCAGCCCGGCCCTCACGCGCTGCTCACGCGGCGATCGCGGCGGGCGCCGGCGTCTCGCGCATCGAGCGGCGCCAGTCGAGCCACCCCTTCACCGCGAGGGCGAGGAAGACGGCGTAGAGCCCCGCGGTGAGGTAGAGATTCTTGAAGATGAACATCCCGACGTAGAGCACGTCGACGCCGATCCAGACGAGCCAGTTCTCGAGAAGCTTGCGCGTCATCATCCACTGCGCGACGAGGCTCGTGCTCGAGAGAAAGGAGTCCATGAAGGGCAGCGCCGCGTCGGTCTCGTGGTGGAGAAAGACGCCGAGCAGCGCCGAGCCAGCGGCGGCGATCGCCGCGAGGACCAGCCCGAGCCGCCAGCCGGTGCGCGTCACGTGCAGCTCGGTGTGTCCCTCCCCGCCGTACAGCCACTCGTACCATCCGTAGATGGAGAGGATCGCGTAGACGACCTGCAACCCCATGTCGGCGTAGAGTCGCGCCTCGTAGAAGACCAGCGCGTAGAGCACGACGTTGACGATCGCCGTCGGCCAGCTCCAGATGTTCTGCCTGACGCTGAGATAGACGCTGACCGCGCCGACGAGCGCGGCGAAGAGCTCGAGAGTGCTCATGCGCTGAATTCTAACGCGCGGTGCACGTCCGAGGTGGCATCGGATCGCTCCGTGTGGCGTTGGAGCTCTCATCGCAACGAGCCGGCTATCGCTTTCGTTGTTCAAACACGAAGGTCACGAAGGTTCACGAAGACGTTGTTCGAGCACCCTTCGTGGATCTTCGTGACCTTCGTCTTTTGACAGCCGTTGCCAAAGCCGGAAGGTCCGCGGAGCGCTACTTCGTCCGCCCGAGCCCCCGCAGCGCGGCCGCGGAGTTGCGCTTCTTCAGAGCGGGGTTCCAGAGGTCGCCGACCTTCCTGAAGCGCGCGGGTGCCGTCTCGACGGTGAACTCGTGGATGTCGAGATCGTCGGTGAGCTCGCTCCAGTCGAGCGGCGTCGAGACCGTAGCGCCGGGCTTGGCGCGGACGCAGTACGCGCCGGCGATCGACTTGCCACGGATGTTCTGCAGGTAGTCGACGTAGACCGACTTCGGCGAGCGGTCGCTCACCGCGCGGGTGATCGTCGCGTCCTTCGGGTGCTTCTGCGCGACGTTGGCGGCGATGATCTGGGCGAGCGTCACTGCGGTGTCCCACGTCGCCGAGGGGGGAAGCGGGACGCAGACGTGAAGCCCCCGCGAGCCCGAGGTCTTCAACGCGGCGTGCAGCCCCAGCTCTTCGAGCTCCTCCTTCACCCAGCGCGCGACGTCGAGCACGCGCTGGAACCCCGCCTTCGGCTGCGGGTCGAGGTCGAGATAGGTGTAGTCGGGGTTCTCGAGACTCTGCACGCGCGAGTGCCACGGGTCGGTGGAGACGCAGCCGAGCTGCACGCAGTAGAGGAGCGTCGCGAGATCGCCGCCGACGAGGCGGCGCTTCGTGTCGCCGTCGGACTCGGGGACGTTCTCGACGCGGACGACGTCGGGCGCTTCCTCCGGCGCCTTCTGCTGGAAGAAGGTCTCCCCCTCGATCCCCTCCGGCGTGCGCTTGAGCACGAGCGCGCGATCCTTCACCGTCGGCAGGATGAGGGGAGCGACTGTCGCGTAATAGCGGAACAGCGCGCCCTTGGTGATCCCGTCCTTCGGGAAGTACACCTTGTCGAGGCTCGAGACGTCGAGCGAGGCGCCCCTGCCCAACGCGATCGTCCCGCGCCCCCCGGACTGCTCGAGCTCGGCCAGCTTCGCGACGATCGGCGCGTTCGCGTAGACCGGGACCTCCGTGAACTCGGCGCGCCGCTTCGTCGTCGCACGGCCCTTCGCCGTCGCTTTCGCCGCCGACCCCCGACTCCGGACCCCTGACCCCTTCTTCGCGGCGGCCGACGCCCCCGCGCCGGACTTCCGCCGCGCGCGACCGCTCTCCTGCACGCTCTCCGGCTCGCGGATCACCTCGCGCGCCGGCTTGTCGTCGCGCACGCCGAGAAAGATCGGCTGGCGCAGCTTTCCCTCGGCGGTCCACTCGCCGAACTTCACCTCGACCACGACCTTCGGCGTCACCCAGTGCGCCTTCTCGTTGGTCTTCGGCGTCTCCACGAACGGCGACGACTTCCGCTCGAGTGGGGCGAGGCGGCGGTGCATGTCCTTCAGCCCTTCGCGCGTGAAGCCGCCGCCCGTGTGGCCGACGTAGACGAAGTCGCCGTCCCCGTCGTAGTTGCCGAGCAGCAGCGCGCCGATGTGCTCCCGCGTCTTCCGCGGCTCCGTCCAGCCGCCGATCACGAACTCCTGGCGGTGCTCGATCTTCAGCTTCAGCCAGCCGCGCGACCGCTCGCCCGGCCGATAGGGCTCGTCCATCCGCTTCGCGATGACGCCCTCCCAGCCGAGCTTGCGCGCCTTCTCCAGCAGCTCGGGGCCGTCGTTAGGCACCGACTCGCCGAGGAGGAGCGCGGGGCTGGTGCGGTTGCGGAGGCGCTGCTCGAGCCGCGCGCGCCGCGCCGTCCACGGTTCGCGCATGAGGACATCGTCGCCGTCCATCAGCAGGTCGAAGGCGACGAGCGCCGCCGGCGCGGCGATTGTGGAAGTCTCGATGAAGGCCTGGTTGGTCGTGTGCATCCGGCTCTGCAGATCCTGGAAGCGCGCGACCTCGCCGCCGGCGAGCGCGACGATCTCCCCGTCGAGCACGAGCGAGCGCCGCGCCTTCCCGGCGAGCGTCATCAGCGCCTCGATGACCTCGGGAAACTGCTCGCTCTTGTCGTTGCCGTTGCGGGTGACGACGGTCGCCGCGTCGGGCGTCGCATAGGCGATGACGCGGATCCCGTCGTACTTCGGCTCGAAGGTCCATCCCTCGCCGGAGGGGACCTCGGTCCCGATCGACGCCTTCATCGGGACGAGCGCGGCGAGATGCTTCGCGGCCTTCTTCGCCTTGGGGCGGCCGCGATGCACCGGCGGCTCGGCGAGCGCCGTCGCCGACGCGCCCTTCGCCGCGCGCTTCCGCGCGGCGGTCGCGCCCGTCTTCTTCGCGCCCGCCTTCTTCGCCGTCCCGCGCTTCGTCGCGCCCTTCTTCGTGCTCGCTTTCTTCATCGCTCCTCGCTGACCCCCGGCCCCCGACCCCTGACCCCTGTTCGAGTGCCAGACGCGGCTGCGTCCGTTCGCGATCTCCTCCATCGTGCGGCCACTGTGCACCGACGTCGCCTCCTCGGCGGCGACGTCGCGCGACTGATCCTCGGTGCCATCGTGCCGCTTGATGAGGAGCCACTGCGGCTTGCTCGAGTCGCCGCGGCCGTGCATGCGAACGAGCGACCAGCCGCCGCGCAGCCGCTCGCCGTGCATCACGATGTCGAGACGGCCCTTCGCGTAGCCCTCGCGCAGCGCCTGCACTCCCGCGGCGCCGGAGAGACCGGGCGCACCATACGTGCCCCGGTCCCAGAGCATGACGGTGCCGCCGCCATACTCCCCGGCGGGGATCGTCCCCTCGAACTTGTTATAGGCGATCGGGTGGTCCTCGACCTCCATCGCGAGGCGCTTCACCGCGGGGTCGTAGCTCGGGCCCTTCGGGACCGCCCAGCTCTTCATGACCCCGTCGAGCTCGAGGCGGAAGTCGAAGTGGAGGTGGCTGGCCGCGTGCTTCTGGATGACGAAGCGGAGCCGGCTCTTCGCGCTCGCGTCGGTCGCGCTCCCGGACGGCTCCTTCGTCCTCGAGAAGTCGCGCTTGCGCCAGTACTCGCGGAGCTTGTCCGCCGCCTTGGTGGTCGCGCTCTTCTTCTTCGCCGGCACCTGGCTCCTGGCCCCTGGCCCCTGCCGTTACGCGCTCTTCCGACGCGTCCGCTTCTGCGAGGCGGCCGCGGTCTTCCGCTTTGCACGCACCGCGCCGCTCTTTCCCTTTCCTTCCTTCAGGCTCTCCTTGAGGCGCGACATGAGGTCGAGCACCTGGGCGTCGGCGGGCTCCTTCTCCGGCTCGCTGACGGTGATCTTCTTTCCCTTCATCTTGGCGCGGATGATCTTCATCAGGTTCGCGCGGTAGTCGTCGGTGTACTTCTCCGGCGAGAAGGGCTCGGCGAGGGAGGCGACGAGCTGCTCGGCCATCTTCAGCTCCTGCGGGCGGACGAGCTCCGCGGAGGGGAAGTTGAACTCGCTCGTGTCGACGAGCTCGTTGGCGAAGCGCATCAGCTCGAGGACGATCGCGTCGCCGATGACGCGGACCGCGGCGAGGTGCTCCTTCTGGCGGATGACGACCTTGCCGATGCCGACGGCGTCGGAGGTCTTGAGCGCTTCGCGGAGGAGGGCGTACGCCTTCTCGCCGCCCTTGGAGGGGACGAGGTAGTACGGGGTCTCGAAGTAGCGCGGGTCGATCTCGTCGTGGCGGACGAAGTCGAGGATCTCGAGGGTCTTCGACGCCTCGAGGGCGGCGGCCTTGAAGTCCTCGTCGCTCATGACGACGTACTTCCCCTTCTCGTACTCGTAGCCCTTCACGATCTCGTTCCACGGCACGGGCTCCCCGTCGGCGGCGCAGACGCGCTCGTACTTCACGGGGGAGAGGTCCTCGCTGTGGAGCATCCGGAAGGAGATGTGGTCCTCGCGGACCGCGGTCTTCGCCTCGACGGGGATGTTGACGAGCCCGAACGCGAGCGAGCCCTTCCAGATCGAGGCCATCGGCGGTTGCTCCGAGTGAAGGTGAGGGGTGCGGTGAGGTGCCGCGAGTGGACGTGTTTGAGGGCAAGGAGGGAGCCGACGTGGAAAAGCGCCCGACATGGTCGAGGGCGGTAAGATTTGTGATGCAGGCTCGACTTCAGCCGTTCGCTGCAAGCCATTAGCGTTGAGCGACTGCGGTCGACGCCGTCGCTCGACGCTCACGGCTGATGGCTAACGGCCAACCCGAACCGGATGACCAACACCACTCCCTGGCGCCTCGTCGATCTCCCCACCAACACCGACCCCCGCGGCAGCATCACCATCTGCGAGAGCGGCGCGCAGATCCCGTTCGTGATGAAGCGTGCGCGCTGGGTGTTCGGCGCGCCGGCGAACGCGAAGCGCGGGGGGCACGCGCATCACCGGACCTCGCAGCTCTTCGTCGCGGTGGCGGGGGCGCTCACCATCGGCGTCGACGACACGCAACGGCGGGAGCGCGTGCGGCTCGACACGCCGGCGCGGGGGCTGCTCATCCCGCCGCGCGTCTGGATCGACACGGAGGAGTGGAGCGAGGGGGCGGTGCTGCTGATGCTGGCCTCGGAGGGGCACGATCCGGAGGACTACATTCGGGATCGTGACGAGTTCGCGGCGATGATGCGGCGAAGCTGAGCGGCGAGCGGGAGGCACTGGGTAATGGAGCCACTCATCCCGTGGTTCATTGGATTCGTACTCCTCATGCTGGCCGGTCAGGCCGCGTCGCTCTACTTCTACTTCAAGGCGCAGAGCCATCTCACCGAGAAAGCCGAGGCGCGCTACGGGCGGTGGAAGTGGGTCCCGCGGTGGGCGGGGCTGGAGACCTTCACGCCGGAGGGGCAGCGGTACTGGCGCCTGATGCGCCTCTGCGCGTTCGGGCCCTTCGCGGCGTGGGCGATCTGGATGGACGTGGCGGTCGCCATCGGATTGGTGTAGCGGGCGACGGGCCGCACGTGAAGACCGCACGACGCCAGGCTTCCGTCTGCGCCCCTCCGCTCGTCACGACCTCGCCGGCACTCGGCGCCAATTCCTCCGCGGTCGAATGGTTCGCGGGGCGCGTAAGTCTTGCGGGCTGGCGCAGTTGGGGTAGTAGACGAGGGCCGCGGGCCCGCAGAATTGGGGCATCGGATGCTGCACTAATTTCTTATGCGGAACTGTCTAAGCAGGCGTTAGGTTGCTACACGCATTGTCTCGCGGAGAGAGCCGTG
>DASVXU010000006.1:0-2408 GCA_036392515.1 Gemmatimonadaceae bacterium
ATCGTCGCGCGCATCGTGCCGGAGGAGGACATGCCGTTCCTCCCGAACGGGCGCCCGGTGGACATCGTCCTCAACCCGCTCGGCGTGCCGAGCCGCATGAACGTCGGGCAGATCCTCGAGACCCACCTCGGGTGGGCGGCGAAGCTGCTCGGCTTCTACGCGAAGACCCCGGTGTTCCAGGGCGCCAACGAGCGGGAGATCTCCCTCCTGCTCAAGCTGGCGGCGCTCACGCAGCTGCGCGACGCGCTGGCGCTGCGCGGCGACGCGCTCGTCATCGACGACGCGGACGTCCGCACGATTCTCGCGGACATCAAGCCGGCGCCGGGCAAGGAGGAGTTCATCCTGCTCCAGGACGCGACGCTGAACGATCTCGGCGCGCGCGGCATGTCGCAGGAAGTCCGCGACATCTTCCACCGCGTGCGCGACTACATCGCGGCCGCGGCGAAGGAGTTCGCGGAGCGTGAGCTCGAGAACATCGGCCACGAGATCGCGTATCACGAGGGCGTGTCGGCCGACGAGTCGGAAAGCGCCTCGCGGCGCGCCGAGGCGAAGGCCGCGCTGAAGCAGCTCGAGAAGCGCCGCGGGCTGGGCGCGTCGGAGCTGCTCGAGGAGATGGAGTTCCGCGCGCTCGCGCAGATGATCGCCCGGAAGAGCGAAGGCGACGTCGACGCGGCGGCCGGCGAGCTGCTCCGGCTCGCCGGGATCACGCCGGCCGGGAAGATCTGGCTGCGTGACGGCCGGAGCGGGGAGACGTTCAACAACCCCGTGACGGTCGGCGAGATCTACATGCTGAAGCTGTCGCACCTCGTGGACGACAAGATCCACGCGCGCAGCATCGGTCCGTACTCGCTGGTGACGCAGCAGCCGCTCGCCGGAAAGGCACAGTTCGGCGGGCAGCGCTTCGGAGAGATGGAAGTGTGGGCGCTCGAGGCCTACGGGGCCGCGCACACGCTGCAGGAGATCCTGACGGTCAAGTCGGACGACGTGAACGGCAGAAGCCGCGTCTACGAGGCGATCGTGAAGGGTCAGAACCTCCCCGATCCGGGGATCCCCGAGTCGTTCAACGTGCTCGTGAAGGAGCTCCAGGCGCTCGGGATCAAGGTGACGCTCGGCTCGACCAATGGTGGCGACGGGTTCGCCGGCGGGAATGGCGCCGGAAACGGAAACGGGGCGGGCTTCGGGACTGGAGGCGAGGGCTAATACATGATCGATTTTCGTAGCGTGCGCGACGCGCGCGCATCCGCGTTCGACTACATCCAGGTCCGGATCGCCTCGCCCGAGGAGATCCGCGGCCCTCGCGATCCCAAGGAGCGCGAGCGTCTCGAGCTGAGCGGACTTCGCACCTGGTGGTCGTGGGGCGAGGTCACGAAGCCGGAGACGATCAACTATCGCTCGTTCAAGCCGGAGAAGGACGGCCTCTTCTGCGAACGGATCTTCGGTCCGGTCAAGGATTGGGAGTGCCACTGCGGCAAGTACAAGCGCATCCGCTATCGCGGCGTGATCTGCGACCGTTGCGGCGTCGAGGTGACCCTGAGCAAGGTGCGCCGCGAGCGCATGGGTCACATCGAGCTCGCCGTTCCCGTCGCGCACATCTGGTTCTTCAAGACGCTCCCCTCGCCGATGGGGAACCTCCTCGACCTCACGCTCCGTGATCTCGAGAAGGTGGTGTACTACTCGGCGTACGTCGTCATCGAGCCTGGCAACCAGGAAGTGATGGCGAACCAGCTGCTCGACGAGGACGAGTACCTCGCGCTGCGCACGAAGGCGCGCGAGGAAGGCGACGCCGCGTTCAAGGCGGACATCGGCGCGCCCGCCGTCCGCGAGCTGCTCATGCGCCTCGACGTCGACAAGACGGCCGAGGAGCTGCGCGCGCAGGTCGCGGTCGAGACGTCGCAGCACCGGAAGAAGGCGCTGCTCAAGCGGCTCAAGATCGTCGACGCGTTCCGCACGAGCGGCGAGGGCGGCGACGTCCGCAACCGCCCGGAGTGGATGATCCTCGACGTCGTGCCGGTGATCCCGCCCGACCTGCGGCCGCTCGTGCCGCTCGACGGCGGACGCTTCGCGACGTCGGACCTGAACGATCTCTATCGCCGCGTCATCAACCGCAACAACCGCCTCACGAAGCTCATCTCGCATCGCGCGCCGGAGGTCATCCTCCGGAACGAGAAGCGCATGCTGCAGGAGGCGGTGGACGCGCTGTTCGACAACGGGCGTCGCTCGAAGGCGATTCGCGGCCGCGGCAAGCGTCCGCTGAAGTCGCTCTCCGACATGCTCAAGGGCAAGCAGGGCCGGTTCCGCCAGAACCTGCTCGGCAAGCGCGTCGACTACTCGGGCCGTTCGGTCATCGTCGTCGGCCCCGAGCTCAAGCTGCATCAGTGCGGGCTTCCCAAGCTGATGGCGCTCGAGCT
>DASVXU010000007.1:0-6545 GCA_036392515.1 Gemmatimonadaceae bacterium
GGGGAAGAGATCGACGAAGAGCTTCTGCCGGCGGGGTCCAACGATTGACGCGTCGTCCTGTCAGTTGAAAAGACGGGGCGGGTACCTTGGACACGGCGGGGCGGGGAGCGGAATACTGCGGGGCGGAAAGAGACAGGGCGGGACTGGTGGGGCGGGACACGACCTGATCGGAATTGAGGCCGACTGCGGCGCCTTAGGCGCCGCGCGTCGGCCTCAGTCCTTACAGGTACTTTCCCGCCCCCCGCCCCCCGCTCCGCGGTATTCCGCCCCCCGCCCCGCCGGTTCCAACGGTACCCCTCTCCCGCCCCGCGCTTTCACCTATCCCCACTCCCCCCGGAAAGGATCACGGAATGGGAGAGGCGACGAGCCCTTTCTCTTCTTTCTCTCGTAGCTCGCTCGCCGAGAATGTGGTCCGCGTGCTTCCCGTGCCCAGGACGAAGGGTCCGATCTGACGGGATCGACTGAGCTCGACGACGACGTTCACCTGCGCGGTGCCGCTCGAATCAGCGGCGGCGAGCGCGCTGCGCGCGATGATCCTGGACGCGCTATCGAGGTTGGTCAGCGCCCGCGGACCGAAACGAATGATGTCCCGCCCGATGGGCACATGCACGAGCAGGGTATCGGGCGCCGGCAACGACACTTTGACTCCCTTGTTGTTACCCAGGGTTCGTGTCAACCGCTGCTCGACACCGATCAGTCGCCCGTCGCTCGTGGTGCGCGGTTCGCGCGCGCACCCGAGGAGCGTAGCGAGCGTGAGGAACGCGAGGAGCGCGGGAAGGATCCGATAGTTCATGATTCGTGATTGGGCGGACGAGTGCGGGCGAGCCAGTCGAGGTTAGGCACTCGCGGGCATCGTACTGGTTTCCTTGCATCGGATCGCCCGCCCTCGCACCGTCCGCTTCACTCGCTCGCCCGCCGGCCTCACGGAATCGGCACCTTCCTGATGTCCGTGGTTGTGAAGGTAACCTTCACGCTGTCGCCGACCGCGTTCCCCACCACTTCCAGATTCGTCGGGAAGGCGCCGGTGAACGGCATCTGCGTGGTGATCTGGTTTCCCGTGCGCATGTCGATGATCGTCAGCGCCGAAGGCTGTGCCTGGACGCCGGTCGCGCTCGGGAAGGCGGCGATGGTGCAGTCGGGGCTGTACCAGAGCTGAGGCGTGACGCTCAGCGCGACGTTGCCCACGTTCGTGTAGACCGACTGGGTGGAGACGACACGAGCCGCCGCGGTCGACGGTGGTGGCGCCCAGATCGGCAGGTCGTAGTAGAGTTGCGCGTTCGTCTGCCCGCCGTACGGCTGCGAGAGCACGAGTCCCGCGACCGTCGGGCTCGCGGTGCAGAATCCGGCGCCCCAGTCGATCGGCGACTGCTCGAGGTCGATCGCCGCGAGCTGTGTCGTCCCGGTGTTCGCGCGGCGGAAGGTCGCGGTGAACAGCGTGTGGTTGGGGTAGGGCGGATTCCGCAGCGCGTATTGCAGCGTCGATGCGTTGTCGGCGCTCGTCTTGCTGCCCGCGCTCTTGAGCGACGCAGGCGCGACGGCGAAGGCGCCGAGCCGGTGGCCGACGCGCAGCGTGATCGTGCGCGCCGGCGGCGTACCCGTGCAGGTGCCGACGCAGGTGAGCGTCACCGTCGCCGTCTGCGTCGCGGGGACGCTCCCGCCGGCGATGGCGGCGAGCCCCGCCGAGTCCTTCGCGCTGAAGGTGATGGATCCCGTGTTCGACCCGGCGGCGATCGTCGTCGCCGGCGCGGTGAAGGCGCCGCTGAAGCCGGTCGCGGTGATCATGATCGGACCCGTGAAGCCGCCGCTGCGCGTGACGGTGAAGTTGACGGTCTGCGAGCCGGCGCGCGGGACGAGCAGCGTGGAGGGCGTCGTGCCCGTGATCGCGATCCCGGGTCCGACGACGCTCACGCCCAACCCTGCGGTTGGCGTGAGCGTCCCCAGACAGACAGTGCAGCCGCCCACCGTCGCGCTGATCGCGGCCGTGGACGTGCCATTGGGCGCCCCCGCCGCCGCGGTCAGCCCGACGCTGAAGGCCATCGCGCCCGTGCTGGTCGTCGTCGCGGTGACGCCGGCTGGAAGTCCGGTCACCATGCTCGGCGTGATCGACCCATTGAATGGGGCCGGCGCGGTCGCGACGACATTCACCGTCGCGCTCCCGCCGGGGGCGAGCGTCACACTCGCCGGAGTGGGGGTGAGCGTGATCCCCGTGCCGGTGACGTTGAAGGGGAGGACTTCCTGATAGGGGCCCATCGACCCCCGTCCGACCGAGAAGCTGACCTGGTGCGCGCCCGGGGAGAGGAACAGCGTCGCCGCCCCCGTGCAGCAGGAGCTCACTATGCCGAAGGTGGCGTCCTGCCCGACCCCGTCGACGGAGACATGACCGGTGAGGTCGTGGTAGGGGACTCCGCTCCAGTCGAGCGTGATGTGGACGGGATTCCCCACCGTCGCCGGCACACCGTTGCTCACACCGGGGATCCCGCGGATCACCGACTGTGTCGGGCATCCGGTGAGCGCGAACATCGCCGCGGCGGCGAGGAGGGCGCGCGTTAGGCGCGTGCTGCGGACGGCGAAGATACGCTGGGCAGGCATCTTGGCGCTCCGTGTCGCTGGTCGGACGGCGGGCAGCTGTGCCTCAACTCATACGTCCGACGGGGGACGCGCGCCAGTCGGAGACTGGCGGGGCGCTCTGTGTTAGCGCTTTCTCATCGATGGCGGGGAGTCGGATCGCATGTCTTCGTTCGACGCTCGATGGCGTGAAACGGCAGGGCGGGAAAGAACCTGTAAGGAGTGAGGCCGACGCGCGGCGCCTAAGGCGCCGCTGTCGGCCTCAATTCCGATCAGGTCGTGTCCCGCCCCAATCGTCCCGCCCTGTCCCTTCCCGCCCCGCGGTATTCCGCTCCTCGCCCCGCCGGTTCCAAGGTGCCCACACCGAAGTTTCCCGCACTCACTTCCCCGCCGCGTACTCCTTCACCAGCTGATACACATACTCCACTCCATCATAGAACGACCGCACCAGGATCCGCTCGTCCTTTCCGTGCGCCCGATAGTCGTCCACGTCGATGAAGACTCCCGCGATTCCATACGTCGGAATCCCCGCCGCGCGCAGGTAGTAGCCGTCCGTCGCGCCCGTCTCGAGCACCGGGATCACGATCACGCCGGGCCACAGCCGCGCCGTCACGCGCTCGACGGGACCCATCACCGCCGGCGACAGTGGCGACGGCTCGGCGGGTACCGCCGTGTCGATCGGCGTCACGCTCACCTGCTCGTCGCCGATCACCTTCACCAGCGTCGCGCGCGTTCCGGCCGGCGTCTCGCCGGGCATGATGCGGCAGTTCACCACCGCGGTCGCAGTCTGCGGGAGGGCGTTGGGCGCGTGGCCGCCGGAGAGCATCGTCGGGACGCAGGTCGTGCGGAGCTGCGCGTTGTAGAAGGGCGACGTGGACGAGAGCTTCGCCGCCGCGGCGGCGTCGTGCTCGTTGGCGACGATGGCGCGCATCGCCGCGGCGAGCTCGCTCCCCGCCGGCTCGAGCGTCGCCTGCTTCGTCAGGTACCCGCGCGTCGTCTCGGTGAGGTGCACCGGGAAGGCGTAGCGGCCGACCCTGCCTAACGCGTCGGCGAGGCGGACGATCGCGTTGTCCGGAGTCGGCATCGAGCTGTGCCCGCCCGGGTTCTTCACCTCGAGCGAGTACGACTGGTAGAGCTTCTCGCTCGTCTGCACGGGACGGGTCAGCCGCTTCCCCTTCACGATCTGCGGGTCGCCGCCGTCGACGTTGACGCAGAACGCCGCGTCGATCAGCTCGCGGTGCTCCTTCGCCAGCCACTCCATCCCGTCGTAGCCGCCGCCACCCTCCTCCCCCGCGGTGAGCGCGAGGACGAGCGTGCGGTTGGGCGTGATCCCCTCCTGCTTCATCCGCAGCAGCGCCATGATCAGCGTCGTCGCGCCGTCCTTCACGTCGCTCGTGCCACGGCCGTAGAAGTACCCGTCCTGCTCGGTGAGCTTGTACGGGTCCATCGACCAGTCGGAGCGCAGCGCCTCGACGACGTCGAGGTGCGCGATGAGGAGGATGGGCTTCAGCGTCTTCGACTTCCCCTGGAACCGGACGACGACGTTGGAGTCCTTGTCCCCCGCGGGGCCGATGACGACGACGTCCTTCGCCGGGAAGCCGGCGGCCAGGAAGTGGCTCGCGACCGCGCGCGCGGCGGGCGTCGTGCTCCCTTCCTTCCACGACGTGTTGATCTCGATCAGCTCCCTGAAGATCGCGCGCGCCTGCTGCTGGACTGGGGTGAGCTGCATGGTCTGGGCGGCGAGAGGAGTCGCGCCGGCGAGCAGCGCGACGAGCAGCGGAAGGCGAAGCCTCAAGAGTCCTCCTGTGGTGTGTTGGCGCGTCAGGCGGCCGCGATCGCGAATCGCTCCACGGCGCCGCCGACGGTGCGGCCGTTCATCGTGACGAAGAGATGCCCGTCGGTGACCGACAGCTCCAGCGCGACGCGGCGCTCGAGATGCGGCACGAGCTCGGCGAGCAGCGCGCGGTCCACCGCGTACAGCTCGATCGCCTCCGCCCGGTGGATGCGCTCCCCGCTCAGCGCGCGCGTCAGCTGCGCCGGATCCTTGTGCGTGTACACCGCGACGCGCGGCGACGCCTTGCTCGCCCTGTGCAGACGCGCGGCATCGGGCGCGCCGACCTCGATCCAGGCGCGCAGCGCGCCCGTCAGGTCGCGGATCGCCACCGCCGGCTCGTCGGGCTCGGCGAGGCCGCGCGAGAAGGCGATCCCCTCGGCGTACTCCAGGCAGTACGCGAGCACGCGCGTCAGCAGGTACTCCGCGGTCTCCGACGGATGCTGCGCGACCTTGAGGGCGAGCGTCTCGTAGACGCCGCGATCCACGTTCGCGAGCTGGATGTCGAAGCTGTAGATCGTCGCCGTCAGTGCCATGTCTTCGAAGTTAGCCGCCGCGCTATCTTTGCAGGAGGCTATGGGCAGGAAGCTGTACGCAGAAGGCTGTACGCGCCCGGCCTCCAGCCTCCAGCTTCCAGCCCCCGACAAGAGACGCTCGACCGATACGGATGCTCGAGAACAGACCGAACGCCATCATCTGCGACATGGACGGCCTCCTCGTGGACAGCGAGCGGATGGAGTGGCGCGTCTGGCGGGAGGCGGCGGTGGAGCACGGGATCGAGCTCACCGACGAGCACTTCATCTCCTTCATCGGCCACAGCGCCGACGAGGGGGAGCGCCTGCTGCGACAGTATTACGGCGCCGAGTTCGACGTGAGCGGCTTCCGCGCGAGCTGCCGCACGCGCATGCGTGCGCTGATGGACGCGGAGGGCGTCTCGCTGCGTCCGGGGGCGCGCGAGTGGATCGAGTTCGTCACCGCGCTCGACATCCCGGTCGCCGTCGCGACGTCGAGCGGCCCGGTCCACGCCCGCGAACGGTTGGGCGACCTCTGGCCGCGCTTCGCGACGGTGGTGACGCGCGCCGACGTCGCGCGCGGCAAGCCGTTCCCCGATCTCTACCTCGAGGCCGCGGCGCGGATGAACGTGAGGCCTGACGCGTGCCTCGCCCTCGAGGACTCCCCCACCGGCGCCCGCGCCGCGCTCGCCGCCGGGATGCCGGTGCTGATCGTGCCGGACCTCGTGACGCCTCCCGACGAGCTGGTTGCGCTGGCGGCCGGCGTCTACGACTCGCTCCACGCGGTGCGCGACGCGGCCCATCGGGCGTGGAACGGTTCCGAGGGCTCGTCGGGGTAGCACCGGGGCCGGTCGCGCAGGCGAGCATCGCGCGTTCTGCAGTAGGTCGAGCACCGAGGCACCGGGAATCTCGATGGAGCCGCCCGGCGTCACGCAACGAGCCGCGGTCCTCGCTCCTCGTTCGGGGCACGGGTCCCCCAAGAGGAACGGAGGGTGGCTCGTTGCACGAACATGCGATACCGGTCGCGATTCCCGGTGCCTCGGTGGCCTCCAGAACTGAATCGCGCGAGCCGCCCTCCACGACGGCACTCGACGCGACCCGCGTGGAGACCCGCACCGCGTATCGACATGAACCGGGAATGAACGCCGCCCTCGCTTGCATCCGGCCGCGACTCGACTAGCTCTCCAGAAGGGGTCGCATCACGAGCGGCTCTCGCACAATCGAACGGAGGAGCCCATGTCGCGCCGCACGAAGGTCACGCTTCGCAGCCTCACGCTCGTCCTCGCCGTCGTCGCCGCCTCGCGCGCGATCCCCGCGCAGCAACCCTCCGCTCGCGACTCGGCCCGCTGGTCCGCCGTCGAGAATGCGCTCGGCCGGAAGGGCACGATGAACCCCGGCGGCGTGATGAAGTTCAGCTTCCCGCGCCGCGACCTGCAGGTCACCGCCGACGGCGTCCAGCTCGAGCCCGCCCTCGCGCTCGGCTCCTGGATCGGGTTCACGAGCAGCGGATCGAAGCAGGCGATGATGATGGGCGACCTCGTGCTCGCCGAGAGCGAGATCGCGCCGGTGATGAGCGCGCTGCAGGCGGGAGGCGTCGAGCAGAGCGCGCTGCACAATCACCTGCTCGGCGAGACGCC
>DASVXU010000008.1:0-1811 GCA_036392515.1 Gemmatimonadaceae bacterium
GGCCGCGGAGCGGCCGCCACTCCATAAATATCGCCTGACAGCTTCAGCGCCACGTTAGGTGGCCGGTCGGCCGACCCTACTGCCAGAGGAGCCAAGCGATAATCCGATGGTGGCGCAGGTCGTAGTCGGCATTGAAGCTCCGACTGCCGGGAGGCCCGCCGCGCCAGTCCCGCGCCTCGGGTGCCAGCGCCGCTCGATCCCACACGTGGAAGACGACGAGCGAATCGCCAAACACCGCGGCGACGGTATACCAGTCTGCCAGCCTCTCCCCGCGGCGTTTCAGCTCGGCCGCGATGCTGTCGCGCCCTTCGCGCGCCGGTCCCTGGAACGCCCCTGTATCCGCGACGTTCCGCAGTCCGCGCTCACGTGCGACTCGCTCGATCGGGTCGATGTCCGGACGCGGCCGACAACCGGCGAAGACCGCGCATAAGACCACAAGTGAGTTGAGGAGCCGCATGCTACTCGACAGTCGGAGTACACCGGGGTCCACCTAACGCTGCTGCTAAGCTGCAGGCGATTCTCATAATGTGGCGGCGCAGCCGCCACCACTCAATAACAAACGCTCGTCAGCTTCAGCGTCACGTTAGACAGCAGGCGCGCTGAGCGCGAAGGGATGGCGGCTCGCCACGCTCACCCACTCATCGTGCGAGATGAATACGCGCGTGTAGGTCTCGGTGCCCCGCGCCGCGAAGACGTGGCCTTCCCACGCGTGATTCAGGGCCAGCTCGAGGAACTTTGCCAGGCGCTCACGATCGCTTGCCGCCGTCGCGAGATGGCCGGGCGCCTCGTCGATCGACCGTCGTTCGCCCAAGTTGCCACGCAGCCCGTAGTAGACAGGCCAGTTCTCGCTCGAGGGCCACACGCCCCACAGCGTGAGCCAGAGCAGACATTCATCCCAGCGCCCGAGCGCATCCTCGATCGCGGCGACGACTTCGGGCCGCACGGCGATCCCGTGGCCCGGTTCGTCGACGTACGTGAGGCGGGCGCGATGCGTGAGCGCCGGATCGAAGACTGGCCGATCTTGCTCGTCGAGCGCGACGCCATGTTCGCGGCACCACGCCCAGCACTCGTTGACCGCGAGAATGCGCATTGATGCTGAGTGCTGTCTAACGCCTGAGCCAAGCTGCAGGCGATTCTCATAATGTGCGGCCGCAGGCCGCACCATTCAATAACAATCGCCTGACAGCTTCAGCGCCACGTTAGACGCCCACGATTCGGAGGTCGCCCGGCGCCATCTCCGCGAGCGCGGTCAGGATCTGTGGGGCGAGCGGTGCCAGGACCGGCAAACTCGTGCGCGGCGCCCGAACTACGATGATCCGGATGCGCCGGCCCCGGAGATTCTGCTGATACCGCAGCCGCTGGTCGGCGGTCAGAAACGCATCGTACTCCGCCTCGGCGGCATCGAGCAACGGCCCGTCATCGAGATCTGACCAGCGCCGCTGGTGCACACTCTCCACGCGGTGGGCGGGTAACAGCGCCGCGAGGGTCCGGGGCAGATTGCTGTCGAGCAGGACGCGCACAGCCGCCTATGCGGCCGGTGGAACCAGGGCGCGCTTCGCCAGCTCGAGGACGCCGACCGCGTGGTCGCGGCTGACATCCGGATAGTCGTCGAGGAACTGATCGAGCGGGTGCCCCGCCTCGAGATACTCGATCAGGGTCTGCACCGGGACCCGCGTGCCCGCGAACACGGGCGTGCCCCCCAAGCGCTCGGGGCTACTCGTGATCAACGGGTTTGGGAGGGTTGGCATAGGCCAGGATCCGGTCGAGAGCTGCCGCAATATACCGCGATCCTGCGGGTGCGGCTAACGCCC
>DASVXU010000009.1:0-7824 GCA_036392515.1 Gemmatimonadaceae bacterium
TTCGCAGCAGCGTCAAGCCGATTTGTGAGCACTGCAAGGTCGTCAAGCGCGACGGCGTGACTCGCATCATCTGCAAGCGCAATCCCAAGCACAAGCAGCGTCAGGGCTAATTATGGCGCGTATTGCCGGCGTCGATCTCCCTCGCGACAAGAAGGTTGAGATCGGCCTCACGTACATTTTCGGCATCGGGCGGAAGACCGCGCAGGACATCCTCGCCAAGACGGGGGTGAACACCGCGCAGCGTGTCCGCGACCTGAGCGAGGCCGACGTCAACAAGCTCCGTCAGGCGATCGAGCGTGATGTTCGCACCGAGGGCGCGCTGCGCACCGAGATCGCGATGAACATCAAGCGCCTGATGGACATCGGGTCGTATCGCGGCATCCGCCACCGCCGGGGACTCCCCGTGCGCGGCCAGCGGACGCACACGAACGCCCGCACCAAGAAGGGACCGCGCCGGGCGATTGCCGGCAAGAAGAAGGTAACCAAGTAGGCGTATGGCGACTGCGAAGAAGAGCAAGCGCGTGATCGAGGCGGAAGGCGTCGCCCACGTCAACGCGACCTTCAACAACACGATCATCACGATCACCGACCCCCGCGGGAACGCGGTGGCCTGGGGATCGGCCGGCAAGGCCCAGTTCAAGGGCTCCAAGAAGTCGACCCCGTTCGCGGCCACGGTCGCGGCGGAGCAGGCGGCGCGCGAGGCGATGAGCCAGGGCGTCCGCCGCGTGCACGTGCGCGTGCAGGGTCCGGGGAGCGGCCGCGAGTCGGCCATCCAGGCGCTCGCCGCCGCCGGCCTCCAGGTCAAGTCGATCAAGGACGTCACGCCGATTCCGCACAACGGCTGCCGTCCCCCGAAGCGCCGGAGGGTCTGACCATGGGCCGCTATACCGGCGCGAGCTGCAAGCAGTGCCGCCGCGAGGGGACGAAGCTCTTCCTCAAGGGGCAGAAGTGCTTCACGGAGAAGTGCCCCGTCGAGCGTCGTCCGTACGCCCCCGGCCAGCACGGCCAGGCGACGGCGCGCCGCCGCAAGGCCTCGGAGTACAGCAAGCAGCTCCGTGAGAAGCAGAAGATCAAGCGCATCTACGGCATCAGCGAGGGGCAGTTCCGCAACACCTTCGAGAAGGTGACGACCCTTCCCGGCATCACGGGTCACAACCTCCTCGCCGCCCTCGAGAGCCGTCTCGACAACATCGTCTACCGGATGGGCTTCGCGGCGAGCCGCAAGGCGGCGCGCCAGCTGATCCGTCACCGCCACGTCGAAGTCGGCGGGAAGACGGTGGACATCCCGAGCTATCTGGTCGGCCCGGGCGAGGAAGTGCGCGTGCGCATGAAGTCGCGCGAGCAGGCGTCGGTGCAGGCCGCGATGGATCAGGCCTCGCGCGGCGCGCCGCTCTCGTGGATCGCCGTCGACCGCACGACCTTCAGCGGCCGGATGCTCGAGCGCCCGACGCGCCCGAACATTCCGATCGCCGCCCAGGAGCAGCTGGTCGTCGAGCTCTACTCGAAGTAAGGCGGTTCCGCGGTTCGACGCAGTTCATGACGCCGGAGGCTGAAGGCAGGAGGCTGTGAGCGACGGCGGGTGCCGCGGTCGCCACCCGCTTCCAGCCATCAGCCTCCGGCGAGCGAAGGGCGGCAGGATCGAGGTATCGAAGTTCGAAATCAGCGGCGCTCACGCGCCGCGGTCGGGACCCTGGCTCCCATACGAGCCTGCCGCGCGTCAGGGGCGGGGCAGGGCGTCGCCGGACGAGACTCCGGTGAGACCAACGAGGTCAGAAGACACAATGGCGCAGACGATCGATCTCCGCGGGCTGGTTCGCCCGCAGCTCGTAGAAGCAACGACCCGCGACGACAACCCGAACGTCGCCGAGTTCCGCCTCCAGCCGCTGGAGCGCGGCTTCGGCCACACCCTCGGCAACGCGATGCGTCGCATGCTGCTCTCGTCGCTCCGCGGCGCGGCGGTGTGGGGCTTCCGCATCGACGGCGTCGTCCACGAGCACCAGACGATCCCCGGTGTCGTCGAGGACGTCCACCAGATCATCGGCAACCTGAAGAACCTCACCCTCTCGATGGCGGACGACGTCGAGGACGCGGTTCTCCGCATCACGAAGGGCGACGCGGGCCCGGTCACGGCCGGCGACATCCAGGAGTCCGGCGGCGTGCGCGTGCTCGATCGCGAGCACCACATCCTCACCCTCCAGGACGATCGCGACCTGAGCATCGAGCTCTACGTCAACAAGGGACGCGGCTACGTCGAGTCGGATCAGCATCCGCTCGATCGCGGCCTCCCCGTCGATCTGGTCCGCATCGACTCGATCTACAACCCGGTTCGCCGCGCCAACTTCTCGGTCGCCGAGACGCGCGTCGGCCAGCGCACCGACTACGATCGCCTGACGCTCACCGTCGAGACGAACGGGACGATCACTCCGCAGGAGGCGGTCAGCTACGCGGCCGCCCTCGCGCAGACGCACTTCCAGTACTTCGTGGAGTTCGGCTCGCACTCCTCCGCTCCGCTCATGGCGGGCGAGGGCGCGGGCAATGGGGATGGGGCCCGGCTCGCCTCCGTCCTCCGCACGCCGATCGACGATCTCGAGCTCTCGGTTCGCTCGGTCAACAGCCTGAAGAACTCCAACATCCGCACGCTGGGCGATCTCGTCCGGCAGACGGAGAGCCAGATCCTGCAGGTCAAGAACTTCGGGAAGAAGTCGCTCCAGGAGATCGCCGATCTCCTCGAGCGTGAGGGATTGAATTTCGGAATGCGGTACGACGAGAACGGTGAGGGCGTGCGGGTGCTCGATTGGGGCACGCCGCCGAGCCGCGCCGCCGCCGCCGCGCCGGACGACGAACCGGAACAGGAGTAGTTCAATGCGGCACGCCAAGGCCGGACGCCAGCTGCGCCGGACGAGCGAGCAGAAGCTCGCTCTCATGCGCAATCTCGCGCAGTCGCTCTTACAGCACGGCGCGATCGAGACCACGGAAGCGAAGGCGAAGGAGCTGCGCCCCTTCGTCGAGAAGCTGATCACGAAGGCGAAGGACGGCACGCTCCACGCGCGCCGGCTCGCCGGTCGTCACGTGCAGCAGCGCGCGATCAGCGACAAGCTGTTCCAGGAGATCGGGCCGAAGTTCGCCAACCGCAAGGGCGGCTACACCCGCATCCTCAAGACCGGTCACCGGAAGGGTGACGGCGCCGAGCTGGCGCGCATCGAACTCATCGAGGGCTGACCCATGCCGATCCAGCGCAACCGCTGCTATTCCTGCGGGAAGGGTGTTGCCTTCGGCAACAACGTCTCGCACGCCAACAACAAGACGCGCCGTACCTGGAAGCCGAACCTCCAGGTCGTGCGCACGCTCGTCGACGGCAAGATCACGAAGGTGAAGGTCTGCACGCGCTGCCTCGCCGCGAACAAGGTCGCCCGCGCGCCCCGTGCTTCGCGCGTCGCCTGACGGATCGTTCCATCGCGACGGTGTCGAGAGGGGAGCTATTGCGTAGCTCCCCTTTTTCACGCCTTCGCTCGTTGTCGTTGATCGCTCGTCGCTCGTCGTAGTTCGCTTTCTCGTCCCTCGTCCTCCCCCGTGTCCAGAACCGCGCTCATCACCGGCATCACCGGCCAGGACGGCTCCTACCTCGCGGAGCTCCTCCTCTCCAAGGGGTACCGCGTCGTCGGGATCGTTCGTCGCTCCTCGACGACTCCCTACGAGCGCATCGGCCATCTCGTCGACCGCGTCGAGCTCATCTCCGCCGATCTCCTCGACCAGCATTCGCTCGTCGACGCGCTCGCCGAGTGTGAACCCGACGAGATCTACAACCTCGCGGCGCAGAGCTTCGTCGCCACCTCGTGGACACAGCCCGTCCTCACCGGCGAGTTCACCGCGCTCGGCGTCACGCGGATGCTCGAGGCGATGCGCAAGGCGGCGCCGAAGGCGCGGTTCTACCAGGCCAGCTCGAGCGAGATGTTCGGCAAGGTCGTCGAGACCCCGCAGCGTGAGACGACGCCCTTCTATCCTCGCTCGCCCTACGGCGTCGCGAAGGTCTACGGGCACTGGATCACCGTGAACTACCGCGAGAGCTTCGGGCTCTACGCGGTCTCGGGGATCCTCTTCAATCACGAGAGCCCGCGCCGCGGGCTCGAGTTCGTGACGCGCAAGGTCACCGACGGCGTCGCGCGCATCAAGCTCGGCATGCAGCGCGAGCTTCGGCTCGGCAACCTCGACGCGCGCCGCGACTGGGGATTCGCCGGCGACTACGTCGACGCGATGTGGCGCATGCTGCAGCAGGACGAGCCGGACGACTACGTCGTCGGCACGGGCGAGACCTGGTCGGTGCGGCAGCTCTGCGAGACCGCCTTCTCGTCGCAGGGACTCGACTGGCAGGACCACGTCGTCGTCGACGAGAAGTTCATGCGCCCCGCCGAGGTCGACCTGCTCGTCGCCGATCCGTCGAAGGCGAAGAAGGCGCTGGGCTGGTCGCCGAAGGTCGGCTTCCGCCAGCTCGTCGAGATGATGGTCGACGCCGATCTCGCGCGGCACCGGGCCGCGGGGCAGCGCGCGACGCGGTGACGGACGGCGGAGCGGGGCGCCGCGCGCTCATCACGGGCGCCGCGGGATTCGTCGGGCAGTGGCTCTGTCGAGCGTTGCTCGACGCCGGCTGGGACGTCGTCGGCGCCGGGATCGCGGCTGAACGGACCGGCGGCATCCTCACCGAACGGGAGCGTCGCGCCGTCCGCTGGCTCCTCGCCGACGTCCGCCATCAGGCGGACGTCTCGCGCGTCGTCGGCTACACGCGCCCGGACGCGATCTTTCACCTCGCGGGGCTGAGCTTCGTCCCCGACGCGCAGGGCGACCCGGTCCTCGCCGACGAGATCAACATTCTCGGCGCCGCGCGGCTGCTGCACGACGTCCGGCTGCGGCGGAGGGCGGGGGAGATCGATCCGGTCGTGCTCGTCGTCGGCAGCGCCGAGCAGTACGGGCGCGGCGAGGTGGGCCGCCTGCGCGTCGAGACGGATCCGCAGGCGCCCGTGACCGTCTACGCCGCGTCCAAGGCCGCGCAGGAGATCGTCGCCCTCGAGGCGGCGCGCAGCGATGGCGTTCGCGTGATCGCGACGCGTAGCTTCAACCACAGCGGCCCCGGACAGGCGGACCACTTCCTGCTTCCGGCGCTGGTTCGACGTGCCACCGCGATCCGCGATGGGGGCGAGCGCCAGCTGCGGATCGGCAACGCCGACACCGTGCGGGACTTCCTGCACGTGCGCGACGTGGTTCGTGCGTATCTTCTACTGGTGGATCGCGGCGTCGCCGGCGAGGCCTACAACGTCTGCAGCGGGGTTCCGCGGCGTGTGGGCGACCTCGCGCAGAAGGTGCTGGCCGCGGTCGGCGCGACGGCGACCGTCGAGGTCGACCCCGCGCTCGTTCGAAAGGTCGAGGTCCCCTGGCTCGTCGGGGACGCGACCAAGCTGCGGAACGCGACGGGGTGGTCCCCGGCGCTCGATTGTGACGACATCATTGCGGATCTGATAAATGCCACGGCGCGCTGACCTCCATCGCATCCTCCTCATCGGCTCGGGCCCGATCGTCATCGGCCAGGCCGCGGAGTTCGACTACTCCGGCACCCAGGCGGCGAAGGCGCTGCGCGAGGAGGGCTACGAGGTCATCCTCGTGAACTCCAATCCGGCGACGATCATGACCGATCCGGAGTTCGCGGATCGCACCTACGTCGAGCCGGTGACCGCCGAGTACATCGAGAAGATCATCGAGCGCGAGAAGCCGGACGCGCTCCTGCCGACGATGGGCGGTCAGACCGCGCTCAACGTCGCGATGGAGCTCGCCGAGAGCGGAGTGCTCGAGAAGCACGGCGTCGAGCTGATCGGCGCCAGCGCGAAGGCGATCGCCATCGCCGAGGATCGACGGCTCTTCGCCGAGGCGATGAAGCGGATCGGGCTCGCGGTTCCGACGGGCGGGATCGCGAAGAGCTGGGACGACGCGCTGAAGCTGCTCGAGCTCACGAGCTTCCCCGCCATCATCCGCCCCTCGTTCACCCTCGGCGGCACCGGCGGCGGCATCGCCTACAACCGCGAGGAGTACGAGGAGATCGTCCGCCGCGGGCTCGATCTGTCTCCGGTCGGCGAGGTGCTCATCGAGCGCAGCGTCATCGGCTGGAAGGAGTTCGAGCTCGAGGTGATGCGCGACCAGGAGGACAACGTCGTCATCGTCTGCTCGATCGAGAACATCGATCCGATGGGCGTGCACACCGGCGACTCGATCACGTGCGCGCCGGCGATGACGCTCAGCGATCGCGAGTACCAGCTCATGCGCGACGCGGCGCTCGCGGTCATCCGCGTCGTCGGGGTCAACGCGGGCGGGTGCAACATCCAGTTCGCGATCAACCCCGCCGACGGCGAGATGCTCGTCATCGAGATGAACCCGCGCGTCTCGCGCTCCTCCGCGCTCGCGTCGAAGGCGACCGGATTCCCGATCGCGCGCATCGGGACGAAGCTCGCCGTCGGCTATCGGCTCGACGAGATCACCAACGACATCACGAAGACGACGCCGGCCTCCTTCGAGCCGGTGCTCGACTACGTCGTCGTGAAGGTACCGCGCTTCGCCTTCGAGAAGTTCCCGAGCGCCAGTCCGCGTCTCACGACGCAGATGAAGTCCGTCGGCGAGTCGATGGCGATCGGCCGTACCTTCAAGGAGGCCTTCCAGAAGGCGTTGCGCGCGACCGAGACGGGGCGCTACGGCTGGACGGTCGGCCCCCGCGCCGTGGACGACCGTCTTCCCGACGACACGATCGACGCGCTGAAGGGCGCGCTGCGCCAGCCGACGCCGGAGCGCATCTTCCAGCTCAAGCGGGGGATCGAAGCGGGGATGTCGGTCGACTCGCTCAACGAGCTCACCGGCATCGACCGCTGGTTCCTCGAGCAGATGCGCGAGCTCGTCGAGGCGGAGCGGCGCTACGCGACCAGCGGCGACGACGGCGCGGCGACGCTCCGCGAGATGAAGCGAATGGGCTTCTCCGATCGCCAGCTCGCCGAGCTGCGCGACGAGACGGAGGATCAGGTGCGTCGCCGCCGCTGGGCGCTCGGCGTCCGGCCGGCGTACAAGATGGTCGACACCTGCGCCGGCGAGTTCCCCTCGGCGACGCCCTACCTCTACGGGTCGTACGACGAGGAGAGCGAGGCGCCGCGCAGCGGCCGCAAGTCGATCGTCATCCTCGGCAGCGGGCCGAATCGCATCGGCCAGGGCGTCGAGTTCGACTACTGCTGCGTGCGGGCGGTGCTCGCGCTGCGCGACCGCGGCTTCGAGACGATCATGATCAACTCGAACCCCGAGACCGTCTCGACCGACTTCGACATCTCGGACAAGCTCTACTTCGAGCCGCTGACCCTCGAGGACGTCCTCGAGATCGTCGAGCGCGAGCAGCCGGAGGGCGTCATCGTGCAGCTCGGCGGGCAGACGCCGCTCAAGCTCACGCGCCCGCTCGAGGCAGCCGGGGTGCGCATCCTCGGCACCTCGCCCGACGCGATCGACATCGCGGAGGACCGCCGCCGCTTCGACGCGGTCGCGCGCGAGCTCGGGATCGAGCAGCCCGCGAACGGCACCGCGACCAGCGTCGAGGAGGCGGTCGTCGCCGCCGACCGCATCGGGTATCCGGTGCTGGTGCGGCCTTCGTACGTGCTCGGCGGGCGCGCGATGCAGATCGTCTACGACGAGGAGTCGCTGCGCGACTACTTCCAGTACGCGGCGCGCGTCTCCGAGGACAAGCCGGTGCTGATCGACCGCTTCCTCGAGGACGCGTTCGAGGCCGACGTGGACGCGATCGCCGACGGCACG
>DASVXU010000010.1:0-25126 GCA_036392515.1 Gemmatimonadaceae bacterium
CGGGCCGCCGGCTCGGCTCGATTCGCCAGCTCCGCTGGGAGGACGTCGACGTTGCGCGTAGCACGATCCGATGGCGCGCGGAGGCAGACAAGAAGGGCCGGGATTGGATCGTTCCCTGCCCTGCGCCGCTCCTCGAGCAGCTGAAGCAGTTCCGTAAGCGGCTCGGCGCAATCGGGGGTTGGCTCTTCGCCGGCGAGCGGAAGCCGGAGCAGGCGATGGACCGGCACCTCTTCGACAAGTGGCTGCGCTTCGCAGAGGAGAAGGCGAAGCTGCCGAAGCTCCACGGTGGACTCTGGCACCCTTACCGGCGGAAGTGGGCGACCGAGCGAAAGCACCACTCGCTCAAAGACGTCGCGGCGGCCGGGGGCTGGAAAGACACCGAGACGCTGCTCACCTGCTATCAGCAGCCCGACACCGAGGCGCTGCTCGCCGTGATGAGCGAGGAGCGGAAGGTGCGCGACGCCGCGCTCGCGGTGCCGATCCGCTGAGAAACGGCACCACAAACAGCACCTCGGCAGTACGCACGAAAAAGCACCGCGGGCCAAGTGGCTGCGGTGCTCTCTCTTACATGATCGGGACGGCGGGATTTGAACCCGCGACCCCCTGAACCCCATTCAGGTGCGCTACCGGGCTGCGCTACGTCCCGTCCGCCTCCGCGAACCTACCGAGCCACTCGCGGCGGAGAGTCCCGCAACCTAACCCGCGACACGCGCCTTTTCAACGCTTCGCCGCGTCCGCTCCTCCCGGCCTGACCGCCAGCACCTCCGGCAGGACCGGCGCCAGCTCTGCTTCCCACCGGCGCACCGACCCGCCCGTCGCCCACTGTGACATCGTCGGGTTCTCGACGCTGGGGATCGACGCCAGCTCGCGGCCGAGCGCCCCCTTCTCGAGCCGGAAGACGCGCGTCCCGGTCGAGTCGAGCACCACCGCCACCGCGCCGTTCGGGCTCGTGAAGGCGTCCATCGCCTTCGGCACGCGCTTCCGGATCGCCGGCATCGGCACCGTCAGGCGGTCCCACCCGGTGATGCGCGCCGGGACGGGGACGCGCACCACGCAGCTCTCCTCGTGGCCGCGGCCGACGTACGACGTGTTCGCGTAGTAGCGCTCGTAGCGCCACCGTCCCGGCGTCCGCGCGATCCAGGTACCCACGTAGTCCCAGGAGGTGGTGTCGTCGTTCTCCTCGCGGATGCCCTTGTTGTACTCGACGTTGCAGCGCATCGCCTCGCGCGCCCATGCGGCATCGTGCGGCGAGACGCCGAGGGCCGGATCGGGATCCACCGCGTCGTCGTCGTAGCTGCGGCCGCCGATCGACGTCAGTGGATGGCGCGCGGCGGAATCCAGCGTCGCGACGATCGTCCCGCGGGTGAAGTTGTACGAGTAGTCGGTCGTGATCCCGGCATACATGGTCAGGATCGCCGGGCTCACGAAGGTGAACGAGTACTCGCCGGCCGGCTCCGCGCCCTCGGCGCACAGACTGTCGGGGAGCGCCGGCAGCGTGCCGAGCGGAACGGCCCACACCACGTGCGCGAAGCAGGCTTCGTGGCCGAGCTCCTCCCCGTGCATGTTCATCTCGCGCGGGGGAAGCGAGTCGGGCGCGTCCGCGGTCGGCGCGGATGCAGTGTCGGGGTGCTCTGCCATCCATCGCTGCGCGGAGTCGGCGCGGATGCTGTCGGCGCGCCACCGCGGATAGACGCGAGCGCGCAGCTCGGGGTAGTCGATCGAGGGCCCGTCCACGCCGACGCGCCACCACCCGCTCGCCCGGGGCACGACGAGCCCCGCCCCGCGCCGCGCGGACACGGTATCTCCGTGCACGACGATGAGAAGCGTCGTCTCCCGCTGCCCGAGCAGCAGCGCCGCGTCCTGGGCCCGCGCCGCCGGCGCCATGCCGATGGCGAGCAGGACTCCCCCTATTGCCGAACGTCGCATGTAGCGCATCATGACTGGAGAACGAGCGACCCGCCACCCGGCAACGGGCCGACCCCTGACCCCTGACCCCTGACCCCTGACCCCCGATGGCCGATCTCGACGTCATCCTCTACGGCGCGGCCGGGTTCACCGGACGGCAGACGGTCGCGTACTTCGCTCAGCACGCGCCGCCGGGACTGCGCTGGGCGATCGCGGGGCGGAGCCGCGCCCGCCTCGAGATCGCGCGCGCCGAGGCGAAGCTGGCACCCGACGCGGTGGAGATCGTCGTCGCCGACAGCAGGGACCAGCAGGCGGTGGACGCGATGGTCGGGCGCACGCGCGTGCTCCTCAGCACGGCGGGCCCCTTCGCGCGCCACGGCTCGCCGATCGTCGACGCGTGCGTCAGGCTCGGCACGCACTACGCCGACATCACCGGCGAGACGCCGTGGATCCGCGCGATGATCGACGCGCACCACGCGCGCGCGGCCGCCGACGGCACGAAGATCGTCGTCTGCTGCGGCTTCGACTCGGTGCCCGCCGACATCGGCACCTTTCTCCTCGCGCGGCGCGCGCACGGGATGGGGACGGGGCTCGCGCAGTCGCGCGCGTACTACCAGCTGCGCGGGGGCTTCAACGGGGGCACGGTCGCGTCGTCGTCAGGCATCTACGAGACGGCCGCCGCGGGGCTCGGCGACCCGTTCCTCCTCACGCCCGGCTTCACGCCCTCGGAGACGCAGCGCGCGAAGAGCCGCGACGTGCGTGAGCCGCGCTACGACCGCGACATCGACGCGTGGGTCGGGCCGTTCTTCATGGCGCCCGTGAACACCCGCGTTGTCCGGCGCAGCGCGGCGCTCTTCGCCGAGCGTGGCGCGCCGTACGGGCGCGACTTCACGTACCAGGAATTCCAGAAGTACTCCCCTCCCCTCGCCCAGGCGAAGGCGATCGCCGGTACCCTGCTGCTCGGGCTCGCCGACGCGGCGATGCGGAGCTCCGCGCTGCGCGGCGTGCTCGCGCAGCTCCTCCCGGCGCCGGGGAGCGGGCCGTCGGTGGAGTCGATGAACCACGGCTGGTTCCGCTGCGAGCTGCTCGGGGCGACCGAGGACGGGCGGCGCCTCCGGGCGACGATCCACCACCGCGGCGACCCGGGCAATCGGGCGACGGTGCGCTTCCTCTGCGAGTCGGCGCTGGCACTGGCGCTCGACGGCGACTCGCTGCCCGCCGGCGGCGGCATCCTCACGCCGGCGACCGCGTTAGGCGAGGTGCTCGTCCGCCGGCTGAGGGACGCGGGCGTGGAGATGAGCGTCGAGGGGGCGTGACTCGTCGTGGGTCGCGTCGGGTCTCGTAGTGCGCGGGGGCATCGCGCGGTTTGTGGTTGTGAGAGCACCGAGGCACCGGGCACTGCGATTCGCCGGCCGGCTGTCGCGCCCCGAACTCGAGCACGCAATCTCAGCTTGTTGCGCGGTGACCCGAGTCTGGCCGCGATTCTCGGTGCCTCGGTGCTCTCATGAACTGAATCGCGTGATCTCTCCGCGACGAGAGACCCGACGCGACCCGCGAAGGACTCCGAGCCCGGGACAGCCAGGCGAGTCGTGCGCGCTCCCTCTGGCCCCCCCGCGCCTCGGGGTTAGCTTCCCTCGGACTCTCTCAACCTGGTACGGAGGATCGATGAGCTTCGCTTTCCCCGCGCGTGTCGGACGCGCCGCGATCGGTGTCACCACGCTCGTCGCCCTCTCGGCGAGCTGCGCGTCGTCGGGGACGATGGCGGCCGCGGGCACGAGGGGGTCGCCGAGCATCACGCGCGCGCCGTTCGGGAGCACGCGCGAGGGGACGGCGGTCGAGATCTTCACCCTCACCAACCGCCACGGCATCGAGATGCGCGCCACGAACTACGGTGGGCTCATCGTCTCGCTCAAGACCCCCGACCGCAACGGCCGCTTCGACGACATCGTGCTCGGCTACGACAGCCTCGCCGGCTATCTGCGCGACACGCCGTACTTCGGGGCGATCGTCGGACGCTACGGGAACCGCATCGCGAAGGGCGCCTTCACCCTCGACGGACAGACGTACAAGCTCGCGATCAACAACGGCCCCAACTCGCTCCACGGCGGGCTGCGCGGCTTCGACAAGGTGGTGTGGACGCCGGAGACGTTCACGAACGCGAGCGGCGTCGGGCTGCGGCTCACCTACACGAGCGCCGACATGGAGGAGGGCTATCCGGGCGCGCTCACCGCGACGGTGACGTACACGCTGAACGACCGCGACGAGCTCGTCGTCGAGTACCAGGCGACGACGACGAAGGCGACGCCGGTGAACCTCACGCAGCACAGCTACTGGAACCTCGCGGGGTCGGCGAGCCGCGACATCCTCGGTCACGTGCTGACGATCGACGCCGACGCGATCACGCCGGTGGACACGACGCTCATCCCGACGGGAGAGCTGATGCCGGTGAGCGGGACGCCCTTCGACTTCCGCACGCCGACGGCGATCGGCGCGCGGGTGGACCAGCGGCAGGACCAGCAGATCCGCTTCGGCGGCGGCTACGACCACAACTTCGTCCTCACCCGCCGCGACCCGAGCGCCGACTCGATGGCCCACGCGGTGCGCGTCCTCGAGCCGACCTCCGGTCGCACGATGGACATCTGGACGATGGAGCCGGGGGTTCAGTTCTACTCGGGGAACTTCCTCGACGGATCGATCACGGGGAAGAACGGCCAGGTCTACCACTACCGCTACGGGCTCGCGCTGGAGACGCAGCACTACCCCGACTCGCCGAACCACCCGAACTTCCCGAGCACGATCCTGCGGCCGGGGCAGACGTACCACACGAAGACGGTGTTCGCGTTCGGGGTGCAGCGTTAGGCGGCCGCGGGGGGGATGCGGGTTCCCGGGAAACAGCGATGCGAGGGGCCCGTCGCTGCGCTCGGGGAGACCGCGATGCGAGATGCGGGAGCTTTGAAACTGCTCTAATCGGAATGAGGGCCGACGCGCGGCGCCTTCAGGCGCCGCAGTCGGCCCTCTTCCTTTCGAGGTAGCTTCCCGCATCTCGAATCCCGGATCGCGGTCTCGCGGCGCGCTGTGTGCGCCGCCACCCGGCATCGCTGTTTCCCGGGAACCCGTATCCCCGCCGTCAGGAGGCCGGGCGCGGCGGCTTCGCCAGCTCTCGGTCGCGCGCTTCTTCCTCGGCCAGCGAGATCGCGCGGTGCACGCCGCGCCTCGCGAGCCAGAGGAAGAGCAGCCCGAAGAGCACCATCACGATCCCCCACCAGAGATCGATGTTGATGTCGAGCGAGCGCGCCCAGTGCGCCCTGTCGCCATTCATGACCAGTCCGTAGGCGACGAGGATGAGGCCGAGGGCCGTGAAGAGGCCGCCGATCGGCTTCCGGACGTCAGATGCCATCACAGTGCTCATGGTCGCTCCTCAGCGGAAGATGATGTTGAGGATGACCGTCATCACCAGCACGATGACGGCCAGCGTCGCCGGCCGGTGCCAGAAGCGATGCTCGGAGTCGTCCTGCCGCGGGGTCAGTGAGTAGACGAGACCGCGCAGCCCTTCCTCGGCGTGCGGACGGGTGATGAGGCTGACGACGATCGTCACGACGAAGCAGGTCGTCCAGGCGGCGATCGCCGTCCAGAAGGTCTGCGCGAGCTCGCTCGGGAAGGTGTGGAGCACGCCGAGGTAGCCGCCCTTCACGCCGGGGCTCGAGCCGGCGGGGAGCGAGAGGCCGTGGTGCACCGCGGCGCCGATCGTGCCGGCGAGCAGCCCCCAGAAGGCGCCATGCCCCGTCGTCCGCTTCCAGAACATGCCTAACAGGAAGGTCGCGAAGAGCGGCGCGTTCACGAACGCGAAGACGAGCTGCAGGAGGTCCATGATGTTGTTGAACGCTCCCGCCACGTACGCCGCCGCCACGGAGAGGATGATCCCGCCCACCGTCGCCGCGCGTCCCATCCACAGGTAGTGCTCGTCCGACGCGCCGCGGCGGATGTGCGTCTGGTAGATGTCGTACGTCCACACCGTGTTGAACGCCGTCACGTTCCCCGCCATCCCCGACATGAACGACGCGAGCAGCGCCGTGAGGCCGAGGCCGAGCATGCCGGAGGGGAAGAGGTGGATCAGCATCATCGGCGTCGCGAGATCGAAGTCGAGCACCGCGCGGCCGGCGTTGTCGAGCACCGGGGCACCGCCCGCCGACATCTTCGCGGGGATGATCCCCATCCCGCTGGACACGCCCTTCATGCTGAGCACGAGGGCGATCATCCCGGGAAGGATGACGAGGAAGGGGAAGAACATCTTCGGGAGCGCGGCGATGAGCGGGGTGCGGCGCGCCGCGGTCATCGAGTCGGCGGCCATGGCGCGCTGCACGACGAGGAAGTCGGTGCACCAGTAGCCGAACGAGAGCACGAAGCCGAGTCCCATCACCAGCCCGAACCACTCCACGCCAATGGGGTTCGTCGCGGCGTTCGTCATCCCCTGCCAGGCGTGCGTGAGCGACCCGCTCGGCAGCCCGCGCTGCACCGCCGCCTCGGCGAGCCGCGCCTGCAGCCCGTCCCACCCTCCGACCGACTTCAACCCGAGGAACACGAGCGGGATGAATCCGAAGACGATGAGGAAGAACTGCAGCACCTCGTTGTAGATCGCGCTCGTCAGCCCGCCGAAGAGGACGTAGGCGAGCACGATCACCGCGCTCACGAGGACGCTGACGTTGAAGCTCCAGCCGAGCAGGAGGTGGAAGAGCTTCCCCATCGCGTACATCGAGATGCCCGAGGAGAAGATCGTCATCACCGCGAAGGAGAAGGCGTTCAGCGTGCGCGTCTTCTCGTCGAAGCGGAGGCGGAGGTACTCGGGGACGGATCGCGCGCGCGAGCCGTAGTAGAAGGGCATCATGAAGATGCCGACGAACACCATCGCCGGGATCGCGCCGACCCAGTAGAAGTGGTTGGTCGCGATGCCGTACTTGGCGCCCGAGGCGCCCATCCCGATGACCTCCTGCGCGCCGAGGTTCGCCGAGATGAAGGCGAGCCCGGTGACCCAGGCGGGCAGCGAGCGGCCGGCGATCAGGAACTCGCCGCTCGTCGTCATCCGTCGCCGCAGCATCCAGCCGACCCCCAGCACGGCGGCGAAGTACACCGCCATGATCAGATAATCGATCGGCGTGAGTGTGGTGAGCGGAGTGGTGTCCATGAGCTATCCCCAGTGGAAGGTGACCGCAGCGCCTGCCGGGACAACGTAGTTGAATGCCTCGGTTCCGACGTGGACCACGATCGTGCGCTCGAGGGGCGCGGTGTTCATCACCACCAGCACCTTCGAGCCGTCGTCCGCGTTCAGGAACGCAACCGTCTTCACACCTTCGACGCCGGAGGACGACGCGATCCGGTGTGCCCGCGGCCGCACGAAGCGGCTGGCGTGACCGAGCGCGTAGTACTCGACGTTCCGCGTGACCGCCCCGCTCCTCGAGTCGATCGTCACCACCCCGCGGCAATCGGCGCAGCCGCCGAGATGCGGGCCGTGATTCTCGTCGAGCGCGAGGTTCCAGAGGAGGACCCCCTTCGCCCAGTTCCGGGTGGCGTCGATGACCAGCGTGCCGACGAAGAACCTGAGATTGTCGGCGTACGCCGGCGACCACTCGCCGCCCGAGCACTCGGTGAAGTACGTCTCCTTGTCCGGATACGCGTCGTGCACCTGGCCCTGCGCGGAGACGTCTCCGTTGTAGCAGTGCCACGCGACGCCGCCAACGTACTTCCGCGCGGCGGTATCTGCCAGCACCGCGAGGGGAGATTCGGGCTGGTCCCAGTTGTGATCCCAGTCGAGGAGCTTCGTCCGGATCCCCTCGCGCGCGAAGAGGGGGCCGAGGTGATCGCGGAAGAGCCGCGCCCGCGACGCCGGCGGGAGGGACATCCCCGGGTAGTTCTCGGGCTCGAAGTGCGGCTCGTTCTGGACGGTGAGCGCGAAGATCGGCAGCCCTTCCGCCTCGTATGCCTTCACGTAGCGGCGCAGGTACTCGGCGAGCGCGGGATAGCCGGAGTCGGTGAGCGTCCCCTTGATCAGGCTTCCGGTGGTCTTCATCCACCCCGGGGAGCTCCAGGGGGAGGCCATGATCGCGAGCGCGGGATTGATCGCGTACGCCTGCTTGACCGTGGGCAGGAGGTACGGCCGGTTGGAGTCGATCGAGAAGTGCGCGAGGGTGGGGTCGCTCTGCCCAGCGGGCATGTCGTCGAGGCTGTAGTCGTGCATCGAGAAGTCCGACGCGCCGATGGTCAGCCGGGTGAAGCTCAGGCCGATTCCGGGGTTCCGGCCGAACAGCTCCTGCATCAGCGCGTCGCGCTGCGACGCGGACATCCGGTTCTGGATCAGCCACGCCGAGGCGTCGGTGATCGCCGCGCCGAAGCCGACGATCTCCTGGTACTGCTGCGTCGGGTCGACGGTGATGGCGGTGCCGGCCGGTTGGGTGCCGGCGCCGAGGGTGGCGTCGCGCTCGTGGCTGAGCTGCTTCACCCCGTCGGCGGTGGTCATCCATACCTCGACCGCGTGACCCGGCGGTGGCGGGATGACCGGGGTCGGCTCGGTGGCCGCCTTGCTGCCGGCGCACGCGGCGGTGAGAAGGACGCCGGCGGCGATGCGGCCGGCGTTCGGGAGGCGGATCATCGGGTTCTCCGTTAGGCAGCTGGTGCGCGAACGGCCGGGGTGTTCTATGAGAGCACGCCCCGGCCGTCCGGAATCGTCGACCGCGGTTACCAGCCGGGGTTCTGCGTCAGCTTGTGGTTGATGTCGAGCTCCGTCTGCGGGATCGGGAAGAGATTGCTCGGCACTCCCTTCACCGGGACCCCGATCTCCGTCTGCTTGGCGCGGATCGCCTGATCGAGGATCCCCCAGCGGGAGAGATCGTTCCAGCGCTGGCCCTCGAAGACGAACTCGCGCCGCCGCTCGACGCGGATCGAATCGCGGAGCGCCGTTTGCCCCGTCACTCCGACCGAGGGGAGACCGGCGCGGTGGCGCACGGAGTCGAGGGCGACGACCGCCGACATGCTGCCCGCCGTGCCGCCCTCGTTGACCGCCTCGGCGTACATCAGCAGGACGTCGGCGAAGCGCGAGATGATCCAGTTGTTGCTCTGCTGCACCCAGCCGCGCGCCGTCATGTTCTGGGTGCTGGTCTCGTCGAGGTACTTGTCGAACGCCGGGCCGTTAGGCACGGTCCAGTCGACGACGCGGCCGAGCCTGTCCGTGTACGGGGGCGCCATGAAGGTGCCGTGGTTGCCGCGCTGGTCTCCCGCGGGAAAGAGGGACACGAGCGAGGGGACGAGCCCCATCAGCCCGTAGGCGTCGCCGCCGGGGTAGTTCGAGGGGAGGCTGAAGAGAGTCTGGACGCTCCCCGAGCCGGGATCGGCGACCGCGTCGTAGTTGATCTCCCAGATGCTCTCCGGGTTCACGAGCTCCTTCGAGACGGTGAAGTTGTCCTTCCAGACGGTGTTCAGCGCGTAGCGCCCGCTCGCGATCACGGCGCCCAGGGTCTGCGCCGCCTGCGTGTAGTTCTTCTGCTGGAGATAGACCTTGCCGAGCAGCGTCTTCGCGGCGCCGGAGGTGACCCGACCCAGGTCGGCGCCCGAGTACTGGTCCTGCAGCGCGGGGATCGCCGCCTGCAGGTCGCTGACGATCAGCGCGTACACCTGCGCCTGGGGGGCGCGGGCGACGTCGAGGTTGGCGAGCGACTTCACCTCGTGCTCGATGAGCGGGACGTCGCCGTAGAAGCGGACCAGCTCGAAGTAGGCGAGCGCGCGAAGGTAGTGCGCCTCGCCGAGCACGCGCGCCTTGAGCGTCTCGTCCATCTGGATCGCCGGCACGCGGTCGAGCACCGCGTTGGCGCGGTTGATCACGCCGTACCGGTTTCCCCACACGTCGCCGATCGGCCACTCCGACGCGTTGAAGATGTACTCGGCCATGCGATGGCCGTCGGAGCCGAAGTTCGGGCTGGCGTAGATGTCGTCGCTGGCGATGTCGCTCATGTACCAGTAGCCGAGCCAGTGTCCCCACTTGGTCGACTCGTAGACGCCGTTCACCGCGGCGACGGCGTCGGACGCGGACTTGTAGAAGTTTTCCGGAGCGAGGACGTCGTTCGGCTTCGGATCGAGAAAGTCGCTGCACGAGGCGAGCACGGCGGCCGCGGTGAGGCAGACGCCGACCGCGACGCGGCGGACGAGAATCCTGTTGTCGAGTATGCGCATGAGTCGCGTGGCTCCCGTTGGCTAGAAGCCGGCGTTGAAGCCGAAGGTGATCTGTCGCGGCTGCGGATAGGTTCCGAAGTCGAAGCCCTGAGCGAGGTTGCTGGAGGAGTACTCGTTCAGCTCCGGGTCGTAGCCCGTGTACTTCGTGCTCGTGAAGAAGTTCTGCGCGCTGACGTATACGCGGAGATTGTCGACGTGGCTGATCCGCGCGCGGCCCAGCCAGAGCGAGGGCACGTCATAGCTCAGGCGGATGTTCTTGCCGCGCAGGTACGACCCGTCCTCGACGAAGAGGTCGGAGGGCGTCGTGTCGAAGGTGTTGCCCGTCTTCGGCGCGGGGATGCCGCGACCCTGGCGAAGGACGTCGCGGAGCTGGTTCGTGTTCCCCGCGTTCTGCGTCAGCAGCGCGCGGTTGATGTTGTAGATCTTGTTCCCGACGGACCACTGGAGGAACACGGAGAGCGAGAGGCGCTTCCAGCCGAAGTCGTTGTTGAAGCCGCCGATGTAGTTGGGCTCCGCGTTGCCGAGGATGGTGCGGTCGTCGCCGTTCACGACGCCGTCCTTGTTGAGGTCCGCGTACTGGATCTGGCCGCTCGCGTCCTTGCCCGCGTAGATGAAGCCGTAGAACGAGTTCGTCGGCTCACCGACGCGCAGGATCGTCGGATCCTGGTTCGCTCCCGCGCCGACGCCGCCGAGACCGATGATCTCCCTGCTCGCCCCCAGCCTGCGCACCTTGTTGCGGTTCCAGGCGAGATTGAGCTGGGAATTCCACGTGAAGGGCGCGGTGAAGTTGACGGTGTTGACGGCGAGCTCGAAGCCGCGGTTGCCGACGCTGCCGATGTTCTGGAGAACGCTGCCGAAGCCCGACGTCGCCGGAATCGGAACGTAGAGCAACAGATCGCTGGTCTTCTTGTCGTAGTAGTCGGTCGTGACGGAGAGCCGGCTGCCCAGCACCGCCAGGTCGAGCCCGACGTCGTTCTGGCGGGTCGTCTCCCACTTCAGGTCGGGGTTCGCGAGACTTCCCGGGACATATCCGATCCCGCGCGACCCACCGAAGGCGTAGACGGTGCTCGAGAGCGTCGCCAGCGCGGCGTAGTTGCCGATGTCCTGGTTCCCGGTGCGCCCCGTGCTCAGGCGCAGCTTCAGGTCGTCGAACCAGCCTAACGGCTTGAGGAACGGCTCCTCGCTCGCCCGCCAGGCGAACGCCGCCGCCGGGAAGAAGGCGTAGCGGTTGCCGACGCCGAACTTCGACGAGCCGTCGATGCGCCCGGAGACCGTGAACAGGTAGCGGTCCATCAAGCCATAGTTCGCGCGCGTGAAGTACGAGAGGAGCGACGAGTGCGGCGCGCCGGTGTAGACGCCGACGAAGGTCTGCGCCTGATTGAGCCCGTTCGTGCCGAGTCGATCGGTGTTGAACCCCTGCGCCGTCCCCGAGACGTTGGTGTTGTTCGACCGCTGCAGGGTGATGCCGCCGAGCAGGTCGAGGGAGTGGATCGTCGCGTAGGCGCGGTTGAAGTGCAGCGTGTTCTCGTTCAGCCACGTCGTGACCTGCATCTGCCCGCGGCTCCCGTACCCGCCGAAGTTGCGTCCCGGCAGGGTGTAGTTCGGGGAGTAGAAGTTCTGGACCGAGGTCAGGTAGTCGCCGCCGATCGTCGAGCGCAGCGTCAGCCCGGGGACGAAGTCGTACTCGCCGAAGATGTTGCCGAGCGCCCGCGTCTGCTGCTCCGTGTTCGTGACGGCGAGCGCGGTCGCGACGGGATTGGAGAAGGGACGGCCGGTGAGGAAGTTGAACTGCGTGTTGTACTCGCCCGCGGCGTTGTAGACGGGGATCGTCGGCGGGGCGAGGATCGCGTTGAGCAGGATCGACGACGTCTCCTGCCCGTTGCCCCCGTGCACGAGCACCGAGCCGTCGGAGCGGCTCAGCGTCAGGCGGTCGCCGACGCGCAGCTTCGAGCTGACGTCGCGGTCGAGGTTCAGCCGCACCGAGCCGCGCTTCATGTTCGTGCCGATCACGATCCCTTCCTGGTTGAGGAAGGAGCCGGAGAGGAAATAGCGCGTGGCGGTGTCGCCGCCGGAGAAGCCGAGCTCGTAGTTCTGGACCGGGGCCGTACGGAAGATCGCGTCCTGCCAGTCCGTGCCCGCGCCCATCGCATCGATCTGCGCCTGGCTGTACGGCGCGGTCGTCCCGCCGGCGATGTACGCCTGGTTCACCGTCGTCGCGAACTCCCGCGCGTTCATGAGGTCGAGCTTGTGCCGGACCTCCGACTGGCCGACGTAGGCACCGAGGTTGACGGAGTTGCCGCGCCGGCGTCCGGACTTGGTCGTGACGAGGATGACGCCGTTCGCCGCGCGCGCCCCGTAGATCGACGTCGCCGACGCGTCCTTCAGCACGTCGATGGACTCGATGTCGTCGGGGTTGATCGCGGAGAGCGGATTGAGCCCGCGCGCGCCCTGCGTGACGAGGGTGTTCGTGTTCGTCTCGTTGACGCTCGAGGTGACGGGGACGCCGTCGATCACGTAGAGGGGATCGTTCCCCGCCGAGATCGAGTTGCCGCCGCGGATGCGCACCGCGGCACCGGCGCCCGGCGCGCCGCTCGCCGTCGTCACCTGCACGCCGGCCGCGCGGCCGAGCAGCGCCTGGTCCACCGACTGCACGGGCTGCGCGGTGATCTGGTCGGAGCTGACCGAGGCGACGGAGCCGGTGAGCTCGCGCCGCTGCTGCGTGCCGTAGCCGACGTTCACCGACACTTCGGCGAGGGTCGTCGCGACGACCCGGAGGGCGAAGTCCGCGGTGACGCTGCCGCCGCCGGGGACGACGACGCGCGCCGTGTCGCGCCCGAAGCCGATGCGCTGCGCGTAGACCACCTGCTCGCCGGCGGGAACGCCGGGGATCGTGTAGCGTCCGCCGGCGTCGGTGATCGCGCCTAACGTGCTGTTGGCGACGCGGACGGTCACCGAGGGCAGGGGCTCGCCGGCGCCCGCCGAGGTGACGTGGCCGGTGATGGTCCCGGTCTGGGCCGCGACCGGCGCCGCTGCGACGAGAGTGAGCGCGCTGAGCGCGACGGCCAGCGCGAGCGGTGTCGCTGGCCGGAATCGACGAAATCCTGTCATGGGGCCTCCTGCACGGTGAGAAGCTGCGTCGGAGCCTAACGCGACGACGACGCCGATGTCGGAGCGGCGCGGGCGTGCCGGGGCGCGCGCGCAGAGCTGCGCCGCGCGGCCGGCCGCACCGCCTCTCACCGCGAAGGCCGTGCCTCGGACGTCTCCGCTAGCGTCCTCGGCGGCGGCTCATCGCACCACCGGACATCCCGCCGCCACCGGTACGGCGGCGCCGTTCGCGCTGGTGAACGTGAAGCGCGCGCTCTGCGTCGCCGCCGAGCTGTTGCCGACGAAGACGGTGAACGTCCCCGGCTCGACGACACGCCGCATCGACGCGTCGTAGAACGCGAGATCCCGCGCGTCGAGCGGGAAGTCGACGACACGGCTTTCCCCCGGCGCGAGCGTCACGCGCTGGAACCCGCGCAGCTCCCGCACCGGCCGCGTCACGCTCGCGACGTCGTCCCGCAGATAGAGCTGCACGACCTCCGTTCCTGATACGCGGCCGTTGTTCGAGACGTTGACGCGGACGTGCAGCGTGTCGCCGGCACCCATCGTCGCGGCGCCGAGCTGCGGCGCGCCGATCGTGAAGCTCGTGTAGCTGAGCCCGTGACCGAAGACGTAGAGCGGCGTATACGAGACGTCGAGGTAGCGCGAGACGTACTTGTCGGTGTCGTTCGACGGCCGCCCGGTGTTCCTGTGCGCGTAGTAGATCGGCACCTGCCCCGTCACGCGCGGGAAGGTCACCGGGAGCTTGCCACTCGGGTTGTAGTCGCCGAAGAGGACGTCGGCGACGGCGTTGCCGTGCTCGATGCCGAGGAACCAGCTCTCGACGATCGCCGGCGCGGCGTCGTGCAGCTCCTGCATCGCGAGGGGTCGCCCGTTCATCAGGACGACGACGGTGGGCGCCGTCGTCGCGGCGCGCACCGCGCGCACGAGCTTCATCTGCGCGCCGGGCAGGTCGATGGTCGCGCGGCTGCTCGCCTCGGCGCTCATGTCCGGCACCTCGCCGACGACGAGGATCACCGCGTCGGCGCGCTTCGCCGCGGCGACCGCATCGGCGATGCCGGTCGTGTCGCTGGTGACCGACGCGCCGCGCGAGAAGACGACGTTCGCGCCGGGGAGCGCCTTCCTGATCCCGGCGAGGACCGAGACCGCGTCCTCCCAGTGCGCCTGCCCCGTCCAGTTGCCGAGCGCGGCGCCGGCGTCCTCGGCGAGCGCGCCGATGACCGCGACGTTCTTCACGTCCTTGCGCAGCGGGAGGACGTTGCCGTCGTTCCTGAGGAGGACGATCGACTCGCGCGCCGCCTGACGCGCCAGCGCGCGCGACGCGGGAGTGACCATCGCGCTCGCCTCGCCCTGCACCGTCGCGCCATGATACGGATCGCGGAAGAGGCCGAGGCGGTACTTCATGCGCAGCACGCGCCGCACCGCCTCGTCGAGCGTCGCCTGCGAGACGCGCCCCGAGCGAACGAGCCCGGGGAGCGCCTTGCGGTACGTCTCGCTCACCATGTCCATGTCGACGCCGGCGTTGATCGCCGCGGCGCCGATGTCCGCGGTGTCGGCGCCGATGCCGTGATTGAGCAGCTCGCCGATCCCCGTCCAGTCGCTGACGACCATCCCGTCGAAGCCCCACTCGCGGCGGAGGATCTGCGTGGTGAGCAGCGGGTTCGCGTGGGCGGGGATCCCGGCGACCTCGTTGAAGCTCGACATCGCCGACGCCGTCCCCGCGCAGACCGCCGCGTGGAAGGGCGGGAGGTAGACCTCGCGCAGGGTGCGCTCCGAGATGTCGGCGACGTTGTAGTCCCGGCCCGCCTCGGCGGCGCCGTACGCGGCGAAGTGCTTCATCGTCGCCGCCAGCGAACCCTTGTCGGCGAGGGAGCTTCCCTGGAAGCCGCGGACGCGCGCGTCGGCGAAGGCCGAGCCGAGGTAGGGATCCTCGCCGGCGCCCTCGACGATGCGGCCCCAGCGCGCGTCGCGGGCGATGTCGACCATCGGCGCGAAGGTCCAGTGAAGGCCGGCGGCGCTCGCCTCCGCCGCGGCGACGCGCGCGGTCTGCCGGGCGAGGTCGGGATCCCAGCTCGCCGCCTCGCCTAACGGCACCGGGAACTCGGTGCGATAGCCGTGGATGACGTCGAGCCCGAAGACGACCGGGATGTGCAGCCGCGACTGCTCGACGGCGACGCGCTGGATCCTGGAGATGGAGTCGACGCCGATGACGTTGAAGAGCGACCCGATCTCGCCCCGCTTCAGCATCTCGACGCCGGCGACGTTGCCGCCGGGACCCGTCGCGGCGAGCCCGGAAAGCTGGTTGAGCTGCCCGACCTTCTCCTCGAGGGTCATCAGCGCGAGGAGGGAGTCGACGAAGCGGTCCTCCCCCGCGGCGCGCGTCGTCGCCGACGCGGGAATGGCGGCCGTGGTGGCCTGCCGCGGCGCGCACGCGGCGGTCGCGGCGAGGGCAAGGAGAAGGATCGTCGGGCGCATGCGGGGACGAGGCATGATCTCGCGGGGTGGTGAGCGTGAGGCGCGAACCGCGCGCGGCGTTGACATTCCGGCCGAGAAGCGAAGATTCGCGGAGGGGCGTGGCGGAGTCCAGCCCTCGCCGATCGACTCACAACCTCAGGAGCGCCCGTGTCCAGACGTCACGCCGTATCGGTCATCGCGTCGATCCGTCCCGCCTTCCGCCTGTGCGTCGTCCTCACGGCGGCGAGCGTCGCGTCGATCGCGGGCTGCAGCAGCAAGCCCTACACGGGACCGGATAACCGCGCCCTGCCGCCGCCGCCGCCGGTGCGCGCCGCCAAGTGGGCTCCCGAGTGGGCGGACGAATTCGACGGACCGACCATCGACGCCACGAAGTGGGTCGTCGTCGACGGCGCCGTGAACGTGAACAACGAGCTCGAGTACTACTCGCCGGCGCAGGCCTACATCGAGAACGGCGCGCTCGTGCTGAAGAGCGACCGTCAGGCAGTCGGGGGGCGCCAGTACGTCTCGGCGGAGGTGCGCAGCGGCACGAAGCGCACGGTGACTCGCGGCAACGCGATCGAGTGGCGCACGCAGATCCCTTCGGGCAAGGGAATCTGGCCCGCGAACTGGCTCGTCAACACACCCTGCGACGGGCTGAATGGCTGCGGCTCCAACTGGCCGCCCGAGATCGACGTCCTCGAGGTGAAGGGGAGCGATCCCACGACGAACATCATGACCCACTGGTGGGGGAGCTACCCGGGCCAGCAGCACGAGACGAGCACGTGGAGCGCGGGCTCGAGCCTCGCGGACGGTTATCACACGTATCGCCTCGAGTGGTACAGCGACAGCATCCTCTGGCTCGTGGACGGCGTGCAGCGGGCGAAGCACACGCAGAACGTGACGAGCGGGCAGCTGCAGATCGTGATGAACACGGCGGTGGGAGGAGACTTCGACGGGGCGCCGACGGCGGCTACCGTCTTTCCGCAGTATCAGAGGATCGATTACGTCCGGGTGTATCGGGATACGGCCAACACCTATCCGTGAGGGGGCGGATGCGGGGCGTCGGGAAAGAGCGATGCGGGGGGGCGGCGCGCGTTGCGCGGCCGCGAGACGGCGATGCGGGATGCCTGAGGCGGGGCACACCATGATGCGGGTTGGGCCGAACGCGGCGCCGCAGGCGGCCCGCGCTCGGCCAGTCCCGTATCATTGGGTATTTCCCGCATCCCGCATCTCGTATCGCGGTATCGCGGCCACGCGCTACGCGCGTGCCGCCCCCCCGCATCGCTCTTTCCCGACGTCACGCATCCCCCCCTCGGGTAGCCGGTAAGAGGGTATATTCCGTCATGCCCCAGACCGCCTCGGATTTCATCTATCTGGACCACGCCGCCACCACGCCTGTCCGTCGCGAGGTGCTCGATGCGATGCTGCCCTTCCTGGGCGATCGCTTCGGGAACCCGTCGAGCATGCACCGGTGGGGACGTGAGGCGCGGGTCGCGCTGGACGAGGCGCGGGAGCGGGTCGCGGCGACGCTCGGCGCGCGGACGGACGAGATCTGCTTCACCTCGGGCGGGACGGAGGCGGACAATCTCGCGATCCTCGGTGCCTGGCATCGGCGGCGCGAGGAGCGGCCGGCGGTCGTCACCAGCCCCTTCGAGCACAAGGCGGTGCTCGCGACCGCGCACCAGGTCGCGCGCGAGGGAGGCGAGGAGCGACTGGTCCGCGTGACCCCGGAGGGGACCGTCGACGCCGAGGACGCGGAGCGGCTGATCGACGAGGCGGTGGCGGTCGTGTCGATCATGTGGGTCAACAACGAGATCGGCACGATCCAGGACGTCCCCCGCATCGGCGCCGCGGCGCGCGCGCGGGGTGCGCTGATGCACACCGACGCCGTGCAGGCGTTCGGGAAGGTCGCGATCGACCTCGCCGCGCAGCCGATCGACCTGCTCTCGATCTCGGGCCACAAGATCGGCGCGCCGAAGGGGATCGGGGCGATCTTCGTGCGGCGCGGCGTGCAGATCGAGCCGCTCTTCCACGGCGGATCGCAGGATCGCGGCCGTCGTCCGGGCACGGAGAACGTCGCGTTCGCGGTGGGGCTCGCGACGGCGGCGGAGCTGGCGGTGCGCGACCGCGAGAAGGAGCAGGCACGTCTCCGCGCGCTGCGCGACGAGCTGGAGCTGGCGGTCCTCGCCGCCGTCCCCGACGCGGTGATCCATGGGAATGGAGCCCCTCGCGTCGCGCACATCTCGTCGATCTCCGTCCCGGGGATCGACGCCGAGTCGCTGCTGATGGCGCTCGACCTCGAGGGGATCGCCGCGTCGGCCGGGTCGGCGTGCCAGAGCGGGAGCGTGACGCCCTCGCACGTGCTCGCCGCGATGGGGGTCCGGCCCGAGATCGCGACGGCGGCGGTGCGCATGTCGTTAGGCAGCCTGAGCACCCCCGAGGCGATCCGTCACGTCGCCGAGCGCTTCCCCGCCCTCGTGCTCAAGGCGCGCGACTTCTCCGGGCTCGCCGCGGAGAGCGCGGCGCTCTCGCTGGCCTGACCATGGCGGGCGGGTCGAAGGGGCGCGTCCTCGTCGCGATGAGCGGCGGTGTCGATTCGTCGGTCACCGCGGGGCTCCTCGTCGAGCAGGGCTACGACGTCGTCGGCGTGACGATGAAGCTCTTCTGCCACGGCGACGACGTCCCGGACCGGCCCTGCTGCTCGCTCGACTCGATCAACGACGCGCGGCGCGTCTGCGACACGTTAGGCGTGCCGCACTACGTGCTCAACATGGAGAGCGCGTTCGGGCGCGACGTGGTGGACGACTTCGTGCGCGAGTACGCGCGAGGCCGCACGCCGATCCCCTGCGTCCGCTGCAACACCTTCACGAAGTTCCGCGATCTCGTGCACAAGGCCGACGCGATCGGCGCGCGCTGGGTGGCGACGGGGCATTACGCGCGCGTGCTCGACGGCCGCCTGCACCGCGGGCTCGATCCGGCGAAGGACCAGAGCTACTTCCTCTGGGGGATCGACCGCGCGGTACTTTCGCGGCTGCTCCTCCCGGTCGGCGCGCTGACGAAGCCGGAGACGAGGGCGCGCGCGCGGTCGATGGGGCTGCGCGTCGTCGCGGAGAAGGTCGAGAGCCAGGACATCTGCTTCGTCCCGCACGGCGATCACGCGCGCGTCGTCGCCGCACGGTTAGGCAGCGACGCGCCGGCGCTCGCGCGGGGGAACTTTGTCCGCGCCGACGGGAGCGTCGTCGGGCAGCACGACGGCTTCGTGCGCTACACCGTCGGCCAGCGCCGCGGCCTCCCCGGCGGGTTCGCCGAGCCGATGTTCGTGACCGAGATCCGCGCCGCGACGCGCGAGGTGGTGATCGGTCCGCGCGCCGAGCTGCTCGGCCGCGGCGTCGTCGCGCGCGAGCTGCGCTGGCTCGTGGACGCGCCGTTGGTCGGCGAGCACGTCGAGATACAGGTGCGCCACCGCTCGACCCCGGCGCCCGCGGAGATCGTGCGAATGGACGGCGACGAGATCGAGCTCGCGCTCGACGAGCCGGTCGCGGCGATCGCGCCCGGGCAGTCGCTCGTGCTGTATCGCGGCGACCTCGTGCTCGGAGGCGGAGTGATCGAGGGAGCGCGGCGGGCGCTTCCGGTGCTGGCCGCGTAAGGAGCCGACCGCACGCGGTCCGCTCCATGCACCTCCGGAACTCGTCTTCACAGCCGAGGCAGTCATGGATCGCAACGAAGAGAACCTCCCTCCCCGCGAGGCGGAGCCGGTGCGTGTTGCGCGGCCGGAGATCGACGGGCACGAGCGCGAGGGGCTCGAGGTACCCGAGGAGAAGCGAGAGCGTCGCGAGCCCGACGCCGAGCCGCCGCACACCACTGACCACGGGATCACGAGCCCGAAGTTCGGCTCGGCGGGAAGCGGCGGCGCGGAGCACGAGGGGAATCTGCCGAAGAACTGAGCGCGGACACGCGGTTCTCGATGCTCGGCGCGGGCGTCGGTCGTCCTCAGGAGAACTCTCTCCGAGGCACCGATGACGAGCATCGAGCTTCCCTCCTCCGCCGTCGAGCTGCGCTCGGCGAGCCCGCGCAGCGCATTCGCGATGGCCGGATGGCCCGCTGTGCTCTTCGGCGGCGTCTTCGTGGTCGCGGGGACGTTCATCGTGGCGCGTGGAGCGCTCGGCGGGCCCGAGGGGATGAACTCGCCGCGCTGGGTGGTGGGCGCGGCGGGGATGATCTTTCTCCTCGCCGGGCTGTGGGTATCGGGGAACGGCGCCGCCGACGTGCTCCGGACGCGCAACGTCGCGCGTCGCGCGGCGGCGATGCCGCGCGAGCCGTGGGCGTGGGACTACGAGTGGCGCCGCGACGGGATCGAGAGCGAGTCGAGGCACGACATCGCGCGCGCGTTCGGGATCGTGGTCTTCATCGCGGTCTTCTCCCTGCCATTCCACTGGATCGGCTTCTTCGCCCCGCGTGCCCCGCGCGCCTTCGCCGTCGGCGCAGTGCTGATGGACGTCGCGCTCCTCTGGCTGATCGCCCGCGCGGTGCGGCTCGTCCTCATGCGGCGGCGCTACGGACGCTCGTGGCTGCGCTTCGCCCGCTTCCCCTTCCGCGCCGGCGATCGCGTGGAGCTGAGCCTCGATTCGTTCGGCGCGCTGTCGCTCGTGCCCTCGCTGCAGGCGACGCTGCGCTGCGTGCAGGAGCGCTACGAGACGCGCGGCACGGGGAAGAACCGCTCGACGCAGGTCGTCTGCTACGCCCTCTGGAGCGCGAGCGCGACGGTCGAGAAGGACCGGAAGGGCTTCTTCGACTTCGGCTTCGACATCCCCGCCGGCGCTCCGTCGAGCGCACTGCGCGAACGCCCGGCACGCTACTGGGAGCTGGTGCTCGCCAGTGGAGACGTGCCGGGCGTGGACTACGAGGCGCGGTTTCTGGTGCCGATTTACTGAGGGGCCAGGGACCAGGTGTCAGGAACCGCGTTTGACGCCGTTCCTGACACCTGGCAGCTGACCCCCGCGGTTCACGTACCCCAACCGGGATTCTGTCGCGCGTTAGGGTTGGTGTTGATCTCCGTCTGCGGGATCGGCAGCAGCTCGGACTTGTTGAGCTGGAAGAAGTTGAACTCCGGGTCGTGCGTGCGGATCACGTCGAGCGAGGGCTGCGTCGAGAGCATGTCGTGCCGGCGCAGGTCGAGCCACCGCTGCTGCTCAAGCGCCAGCTCGACGACGCGCTCGTGGAGGATCGCGTCGCGCATCTGCGCCTGGCTGAGCCCCGACGGCACCGGCGTCACACCGGCGCGGCTGCGCACCATGTTCAGGTACGTCAGCGCCGTCGCCTGATCGTTGGTCTCGTTCTTCGCCTCCGCGTACATCAGCAGCACGTCGGCGTAGCGGATCACCTTGTAGTTGATCGGCTCGTCGAAGTCCTGGAAGTTCTTCAGGTCGCTCAGCGTCCACTTCTTCCAGAAGATGTCGTTGATGCGATCGGAATAGCGCACCGAGAACGGCGTCCCGAAGACATTCTGGTTCGAGCTGATGCTGCTGAAGATCGTCGCGTCTCGACGCGGGTCGGGCGCGCCGGCGGCGGTGGTGTCGTAGTACTGGTTGAAGAGCCACCGCGTCGGCTGGCAGTCGCCGAAGCCCGGGCCGCCCGGGCCGCGCCCCTGCGGCGGGCCGCAGAACTTGCCGATGTTCAGCCCGACCTCGCCGTTGTCCGGGTCGTAGCTGCTCATCTGCACCTCGAAGACGCCCTCAGCGGAGTTGTTCCCCTGCGTCGTGAAGAGCGTCGGCCACTGCGCCCACGGGAGCAGCGAGTAGTGGCCGCCGGTGATCACCGTGTTCAGCGAGGACGCGGCCTGTGCCCACTTCTTCTCCTGCAGGTAGACCTTGCCGAGCAGCGCGTCGGCCGCACCCTGCGTCGCGCGCCCGACGTCGGGGCCCGCGTAGGTCGCGGGGAGCACCGCGCGCGCCTCGGTGAGGTCCTTCTCGATCTGCGCCCACACCTGCGCCGGCGCGGACATCGGCATCTGCGTCGCCGCCGGATCCTTCGACGACAGCGGCATCGGCAGGTTGCCGTAGAGGTTCTCGAGGTTGAAGTACATCAGCGCACGGACGAACTTCGCCTCGCCGACGACGCGCGCCCGCACGGTGGGATCCATGTTCGCGATCCCCGGCACGTTGTCGATCACCTGGTTCGCGCGGAAGATCGCGACGTAGTGATCGTGCCAGATGTCGCGGTTCACGTCGAAGTCGAACGTGACGAAGGTGAACTTGTTGAAGTTCGCCAGGTCGGTCCAGGGGCTGTTGCTCAGCGCGATGTCGCTGCGCCCGTCGAAGGCGAAGACGAGCCAGCGGCCGTAGGTCCCGATGCGCTGCAGCGAATTGTACGTCGCGTTCATCCCGGCGAGCGCGTCGTTCTGGTTCTGCCAGAACGTCCCGCTGGTCTGCACGTTCGGGTTCGTGAGATTCAGTTCAGTGCACCCGACGAGCGCGGCACCCAGCGCGGCGACGGGCAGCAGTGTCTTGAGGCGCATGGCGCTCCGGAGATTTTGAGTTGGCATCGGCACGGTCCTCACTGCGAGACGCTCAGGCCGAGGGTGACCGTGCGGACGTTCGGGTAGACCCGACCGTCGTCCACGCCGCGGTTGAGGATGTCACCGAAGCCGAGGACTTCCGGATCGTAGCCGCTGTAGTTGGTGAAGGTGTGCAGGTTGTTGACGGCGAGGTAGAGTCGCGACTGGCCAGTCGGCATCGTGAATCGCCCTCTGCCAATGGCCGAGGGAAGCCGCCAGCCGATCTCGAGCTGCTGGATGCGCAGGTAGTTGCCGCTCTCGAGGTACGCGTCCGATCCCGCGAACGCGTTCGACGAGCCCGGCGCGCCGAAGAGCGCGCGTGGCGTCGAGTTGCTCGGGTTGCTCGGCGTCCACGGACGGAAGTCCGCGAAGTGGTTGCCGTTGTCGTCCGTGCGCGAGGCCCAGTAGCGCACGGCGTTGTAGATCTTCGCCCCCCAGGCGCCACGGAAGCCGAGCTTCGCGTCGAAGGCGCCCCACCGCGGCTCGAAGTACAGGCCGCCCTCGAGCTTCGGGATCCCGCTCCCCGCGAAGTGGAGGTCGTTGTCGTCGATCCTGCAGTCCCCGTTGAGATCCGCCCACCGGACGTCGCCCGGCTGCGCGTTAGGCGCGTGCGCGCAGTCCGCCGCCACCTCCGCCGCGCTCTGGTAGATCCCGGCGAAGTGGCGGACGTAGAAGGCGCCGATCGGATGGCCGACCTGCGTCCGCGTCACGTTGAAGCCGCCGCCCGAGATCGGCTGCCCGACGCCGAGCGAGACGACGCGGTTGCGCGTCGTGGTCATCGTCAGCGTGGTGTTCAGCCCGAACGCCCCGCGGTCGTACTTGTGCGTCACGCCGAACTCGAAGCCGGCGTTCTTCACCGAGGCGGCGTTCAGGAACGGCGACTCCGCCGAGCCCGAGCTGAGCGAGACCGGCACGCGCACCAGCGTCCGGTTCGAGCGCGAGGAGTAGTAGTCGGCGTTGATCGAGAGCGCGGAGTTGAGCAGCGCGAGATCCATCCCGACGTCCGCCTCGCGATTCTCCTGCCAGCGCACGAAGGGGTTCGCGAGGCTGAGCTGCGTCGCGCCCGGCACGACGATCCCGCCGAGCCGGTAGTTGCGGTTCGCGAAGATGCTCGACTCGTACTGGTAGTTGTCGAAGTCCTGATTGCCGAGCGTCCCGAGGCTCGCGCGCAGCTTGAGGTAGTTCAGGCTGTGGACGAAGGGCACGCCGGCGAAGAAGGGCTCGTCGCTCACGATCCAGCCGAGCGACCCGGCGCCGAAGGTTCCCCAGCGGTTCCCGGGGCCGAAGCGCGACGACCCGTCGCGGCGCACGGAGCCGGTGAGGATGTAGCGGTCGAGGAGGGTGTAGTTCGCGCGGGCGAGCAGCGACCGCATGTTCGCCACGAAATCGTTGCTGCCGTTGCGAATGCGGATCAGCCCAGAGTTGATCGTCTGCAGATCGGGGTTGTTGTAGCCGCGGCGCGATGCGCTCAGCCGGTCGTAGGTCTGGTGCTGCTCGGTGTACGCGGCCGTCGCGTTCACCTGATGCGGGCCGTACTGCCCCGCCCACGTCAACTGCGTCTCGCCGAGGAGGTTGATGGTATTGTCACGCAGCTCGTTCAGCTCGGCCGAATCGGGAGCGGTGTTCATGCGGAGCTGGACGTAGCGACGGAAGTCGCGGCCTCTCCAGTCCTCGTATCCGACGCCGAGGTTCCCGCGCAGCTTGAGCTGCAGGGGCAGCGCCGCCTCGCCGAACACGTTGCCGTTGAGCTGGTTCGAGTTGCTCGTGTTGTCGTGCGAGAGCTGCGCGCCGACGGGGTTCGTTCCGAAGGTCGGTGTCGCCGCGTTGCCGAAGCCGTAGCCGCCGAGCGTGTTCGCGTCGTACACCGGCACGATCGGCAGCATGCGAACCGCGTCGATCAACGGGAAGCCGTTCATGTTCACGAAGTTCGAGCGCGACACCGAGAGGTTCTCCCCGAGCCGGATGCGCCCCGCGATCCCCTGCGAATTCACGCGCAGGCTGTAGCGGTCGAAGCCGGTGCGGATGATCGTCCCCGTCTGCTTCGTGTAGCCGCCGCTGATCAGGTAGTTTGCCAGGTCGGAGCCGCCCGAGGCACCGGCCGTGGTGTTCTGGATGTACCCGCGCTGCAGCACGGCATCCTGCCAGTCGGTGCTGAAGGAGGGCGGGTTCGCGACGCCGGTCGGCGTCGTGATCGTTGGGTCGATCGCGGCACCGTTGGTGTACGCCTGCCGCGCGACGGCGACCCACTGCGAGCTGTTCATCAGGTCGAGGCGCTTCGGCACCTCCTGATAGCCGTAGTAGGTGTTGCCGTTGAGGCGCGTCGGCCCCCCGCGGCCGTGCTTCGTCGTGATGACGATGACGCCGTTCGCCGCCTGCGCTCCGTACTGCGCGGCGGCCGACGCGTCCTTGAGGACGTCGATCGACTCGATGTCGTCGGGGTTGAGGTTCGGGTTCTGGCGCATGTACATGCCGTCGACGACGTAGAGCGGCGAGACGCCGGCGAGGAAGTTCATCCCGCGGATGATCACCTGCGCGCCGCGCCCGGGCTCGCCTGTCGCGACGACGTTCACGCCGGGTATGCGCCCGCGCAGCTTCTCCTCAACCGTCGCCTGCGGCTGACTGGCGACGTCGGTCATCGCGACGCTCGACACGGCGTCCGACACCGTGCGCCGCTCCTGCTGCGTGTAGCCGACGGTGACGACCTCGGCGAGGTTCGTCGCGACGACGTCGAGGGTGAAGTTCGCCGTCGCCGGCACCCCGGCGACGACGGTGACCTGCCGGCTGCCGGGGGCGTAGCCGATGCGCTGTGCCCGCACGGTCCAGGTGCCGGCCGCGAGGCCGGTGATCGCGTACGTGCCGTTGGGCGCCGTGACCGCGCCGAGGCGCGTGCCGACAACC
>DASVXU010000011.1:0-34469 GCA_036392515.1 Gemmatimonadaceae bacterium
CCTCCCCCTCCCCCCCATCCGCCACGGTTCCCCCACCCTCCGCCGATCGGCGGGAAGAAGATCGGCATGCAGCCGCCCCCTCCGCAGCCGCGCCGCCGCCGCCCGCCGATCGAGTTGAAGAGGAACATCACGACGAGGATGATCATGATGATCGTCCCGATCGGTATCCCGCCCCCGGTCGAGCGCGCCGTGATCGGCGCGCGTGTTCCTGTCGGTCCCGTCGCGACGCTGTCCAGCGAGAAGTTGAACTCCTTCGCGAAGCGCTGCGCGACGCGCACGGTCATCAGCGAGACCGCGCCGTCGTAGTCGTGCTGCTGCAGCTGCGGCATCGCCTCGTCCTGGATCGCGCCCGCGGTCGCGTCGGTGATGAATCCCTCGACGCCGTAGCCGGTCGCGATGAAGGTGTGGCCGTGTCCGTCCGAGCTGGTCTCCCTCGGGACGAGCAGGATGACCACGCCGCTGTTGCGCGTCGGATCGCCGGGAACGCCGGCCTTGCCGAGTCCCCATTGCCGCAGGATCGCGAGGGCGACGTCGCCCGGCGCGCGCTGCCCGATGTCCGGCAGCGTGACGACGGCGATGTCGCCGCCCGAGCGCGCGCGAACCGTCGTCGCGACATCGAGCAACTGCTGCTCGGTCTGCGGGCTGAGGACGTTTGCGAAGTCGTTGATGAACCCCGTCGGCTGCGGGATCTGCAGCGACCCGGTTCCTTGCAGGGCCAGAACGAGCCCGATAGCTTGCACCGCGCTATGCAGCACCGTCGTGTCGATCTCCTTGGCTCGGCGCGACGGACCGCGTCGCGGCTGATCGTTCCGGCGCTGCTCGCGCCGTGCACTCTGTCGCTCACCAGCTGCGGCGGCCGGGACGCGTCCATCGATTCTCGCGCACGATCCGACAGCGTGCAAGTCGGAACGACGCCCGCGCCCTCTTCGCCGCTCGCCGACAGCGTCGCCTCGCTCGACGGGCGCTGGCAGCGCGAGCGCGACGCGCTCAACGCCGAATCGCGCGCACTCGATACCCTCGATCGCTACAGCGCCGACTACGCGCGCCGCTTCGACGCCTGGCGCTCTCGCGCTCGCGCCGCCGACTCGCTGCGAGTCGCGCGCGACCGTCTGCGCCGCCGAGTCGCTCCGACTTCTCGCTGAGCGACCGCCGGAAACGCGAAGGGAGTCACGATAGCATCGTGACTCCCCCGCCGCCTCCGCCTTCGACTACTTCGTGAAGTTGAAGGGGAAGGAGTACGTCCCGCCACCCGCCGAGGAGGCCGGGAACTTCCAGGAGCGGATCTTCGAGACGATGCAGGACTCTGCGCTCGACGCGCCCGCCCCGCTCCACGTGCGGTTCGTGATGTCGGCGTCGGTCACGTTGCCGTTCGCCGTGAGCGTGATCGCCACCGTGATCGTGCCCGCGAGGCTCGGATTCACCTTGAGCCCGTTCTCGACGTAGCAGAAGCGGAGCTGCGCCTCGCGGCTGCGCACGAACGTTCCGAGCTCGGAGACGTCGCGCGAGGGACCGCTCGTGTTCTCGGCGCGCACCGTGGCAATGCGACCGACGCGAACCGGCGCGGCGCTCACTCCGCCGCCGCCACCGACGCCGCCGACTCCACCACCACCGCCACCGCCCGTCCCGAGCCCGCCGCCGATTCCGCCGCGTCCCGGGGTGCGCGCGCCCTGCCCGCCCTGGCCATAGCCGAGGACCGTCTTGCCGCCCGAGCCGCCGCCGCCGGTGCCACCGACGCCGCCGCCCGTGCCGCCGCTTCCGGAGGAGACGTCCACGCCGCGCAGGATCCCGGAGACGTCACCGACCATTCCGCCGGTGCCGCTCCCGCTGCCGGTTCCGAACGCGGTTCCGATCGCGCCGGTGCTGTACGTCTCCGTGCGCGAGCCTGGGCGTCCCGGCTTCGGCGATCCCTTCTGCGGACCCTTCGGTCCCGGAGGCGCGGTCTTCGGACCAGCCTCCGCCACGCGCTCCGCGGTGCCCGGCTGCTCGACCGGCGGCTCGGGAGCCGGCGGTGTCGTCGTGTCGCCGAGGAACTGGACTTCGACCGCCTGCTGCTGCTGTTCGTCGGTCGGATGCTCGATCTTCTTGAAGTGCACCAGCGCGAGGAACGCGATCGCGAGCCCGATCGAGATCCCGTACGAGCCGACGAGCGCGCGTCCTTCCTCGCTCGCCCACTCGAAGCGCAGGTTGCGCGTGAAGGAGGTCTCGTCGCCTCTCGGCCGCGGACCGCCTGGCGCGCTCGCCGGACGAAGTGGAGTCGCCATTCAGGACGCCTGCTGCGGAGCAGCTGCCTGGTCGCCGCCGGTCTTCATGACCTGGAGCGACACGTTCTTGAAGCCCGCGCGGCGCGCCGTCTGCAGCACCCTCGCGAGCAGGTCATAGCGCATCCCCTTGTCGCCCTGCACGGCGAGCGTCGTGTTCACCGACTGGTCGGCCGGGATGTCGTTCGCCTTGCGGATGGAGTCCGCGGCGATGCGCAACTGGTTGTACAGCTCGGGGATGATGAGCGGCTCGTTCGGCACGTTCGACACCGCCTGCGCCGCCTGCTGCACGGTCATCACGCGCGTTCCCCCGATCGTGACCTCCGCCGGCTTGCTGGCGATGCCCACGGTGATCTCGTGCGTCGCCGGGCGGCCGACGGAGCTCTGCGGGAGGTTCACGCCATTGACCAGCGGCGCGAGCTCTCCCAGCGTCTGCGTCGTCAGCGCGAAGAACACGATCGAGACGAAGGTGTCGACGAGCGGAACGAGGTTCAGCTCCGTGAGCCGGAACTTGTGGAACATCGCGGTGCGGCGCGCTTCACGCGCGGCCTTCGCACGACTGGACATCTCAGCGCCCTCCGCGGTTCGCGACCGGGCTCGCCGTGGCGACCTGCGTCGAGCGCGCACGGCTGCCGAGCGAGATGCCCGTGTAGTTGGTGGCCTTCGCCTGCTCGAGCACGCGGATCACGTTGTCGTAGCTCACCGCGTCGTCGGGCACGACCAGGACGTCCTTGTTGTCGGGATACGCCTGGCGGATCTGCGCCAGCTCGTCACGGAGCCGCTGGAACGAGGCGTCGGTGAGGCCGGCGATCTCCTTCACGTAACCCCCGTTCCCGCCGGAGTGCTCGACGCGCAGCCCGCTGGCGTTGACCTTCACCGCGAGCAGCAGGTTGAGCTCGGGGGGCTGGCCGGCCGAGTTCTTCGGCTGCTGCCCCGTGATCACCGTCGGCGGGAGCGAGAGATCGAACGCCGTCAGCGCCGCCAGCGCCGCGCCCGTGTAGGTCGCGAGGCTGAAGAACACGATCGACGTCAGGATGTCGACGAGCGGAACCAGGTTCAGACCGCCGTGCGCCACCATCGGCGCACGCTCGGCCCTGCGCTGCTTGCTCTTGTGGAAGAGCGAGGCCATGGTGGTTTACCGGTGCCCGAGGCGAACGTCCGGGCGGTCGACGAGCGCGTTGATGAGACGGACCGAGAACTCGTCCACCTGCTCGATGATCGTCTCGGCCTGGCTGACGAGGTAGGCATGCGCGACCGACAGCGGAACCGCGGTCATGAGGCCGAAGCCCGTCGCGTTCAGCGCGACCGCGATACCGGCCGCGAGCTGCGCCGAGCGCTCAGCCGCCGACGCCGAGCTCACCGCCGAGAAGGCGTGACGCAGACCGAAGATCGTGCCGAGAAGGCCGAGCAGCGTCGCGACGTTGGCGAGCATCGGGAGGTACTGCAGGCGCCGGGTGAGGCGCGGGATCACCGAGAGCGCGGCGGCGTCAGCGACGTTCTGGAGATCGCCCTCGTCACGAGTGCGGCTGCGGAGGATGAGCAGCCCCATGTCGGGGAGCGCCGCCTTCGACTGCGCGCAGAGCTTGATGGCGTCGTCGATCTTGCCGGCGCGGACCAGCTGCACCACGCGATCGATGAACGCGCGGCCGTTGATCTTGGACTTGACGACGATGACGTAGAACCTCTCGAGGAACACGGCGAGACCGATCACCGCGACCGCGAGAATGAAGTTCATCACCATGCCGCCATTGCGGTACCACTCGATGACCGTATTCATGACCTAGCGTCTCCGACGGGTGCGTGCGTGACTGAAGTGAATGCGTGTGTGTGACGTGCTAGCGCGGCGTACTGGCAGGAGGCGTGCCGGGCTGCGCGGGCGTGCTCCCGGCCGGTGGCGGCGCCGGTGTGACGGGCGTCGCCTGCCTAACGCTGTCGGCCGTCGCCGGCCGCAGGCGCAGGCTGTCCGTCGTCGCCTTGTCCGCGCGGATCGTCGCCGAATCCACCGGCACCTGGCCGGTCACCTGACGGCGGTTCACCACCTGGTACCCGGGAAGGATCGACGGCCAGAAGTCGTGGTCGTAGAAGTTCGGGACCAGCACCTGACGGCTGTAGGTCGGGACCTCGCGCGGACGCACCGTCACCACCTGCGGCGTCGGGACCTGCCCCTTGATCTCGATCGGCGCCTGCCGGCGCCGCACCGGCCGCTGCGTGCTGTCCTGCGCGCGGGCCATCGCCGGCAGCAGGAGCATCGCACCGACCGCGAACGCGATCTTCATTCGCATCCTCACTCTCCCACCACCAGCGCCGCGCCCGGACGCGCGGCGGTCGGCGGATTTGTGTCGACGTTTCCGTTGAGCGCGTTGCGCGCCCGCTCGAGCCAGGGCTGCGCACCGGCGTCGTTCTTCAGCGCCTCCTCCTGGTCGGCCTTCTGGATCAGCGCCTGCCAGGTCTGCTTCGCCTGGTTGTAGAACTGCTCCGCCTGCGCCGCGGCGCCCTGCTGCGCTTCCGCGCGCTGCGCGTCCGTCAGGCTGCTCGGCAGCTCGACGTTCTTCAGGAAGTCGCCGTACGCCCACTGCGCGAGGCCGAGGTAGTACGTCGAGGCGGCGAGCGACTTGGGATCGCCGCTCTCGATCGCCTTCTTGAAGCTGGCCGACATGTCACGCAGCAGCCGCTGCTTGCGCGCCGAGGCCTTGGTGACCGCGGCGGCCGTCACCCGGCCGGTGATCACGAGCTTTTCCTGCTGATACTCCGAGAAGAGCGACGCGCCCGTCCGGAAGTAGCGATCACCCGTGCGCGCCGCGCACGTCGCGCGGAGGTCCTCGCCAACGTTCCCGCTGCAGAGGCGCGCCAGCTCGGCGTTCGCCGCCGACGAGTCGCCCGACTGCTGCAGGAGCGCGATCCGCTGCTGCCGCGCCTGCGCCGCCCGCGGGTCGCGCGGGAAGCGCGACGCGAAGGTCGCGTAGGCCCGGCTCGCGTTCGTGTTGTCGTTCGCCTGCGCGTACGTCACGGCGGCGTTGTACTGCGCGTCCGCGGCACGCTGATCCTTGGGATACGCGGCGGAGAACTCTTCGTACGCCTTCGCCGCGTCGGCCTTCCGGTTCATCGAGTCGAGCGTGACCGCGAGCTGCACCATCGCATCGGCGCGGCCGGCGAAGTTCCGGTTCTCGCTGATGAGCGCCTGGAGCGCCGTCACCGCCTGCTCGCGCTGACCCGTCTCGCCGAGCAACCGCGCGGCGAGCGTCTGATAGGTCAGCCGGTACTGGTAGTTCGGGTACTGCGAGACGAGCCGGTTCGAGAGATCGATAGCGCGCTGCCGCGCCTTCATCGAAGCGTCGTTGTCACCGCGGGCCCGGGCGGCGCTGTCGGCGAGAAGGTAGGTCTCGATCGCGTCGCGCAGCGCCCCCGGCGCACGCTCCGACTGCGGGTTCTTGTCCGCGAGGGCGACATACACCTCCTCGGCCGCACGCTCGTAGTTCCCCTGCTTCACGAGGGTGTCGGCGAAGCTCGCCGCCGCCTGTGTCCGCAGCGTCGCGATGGTATCGGCGAGCGCGCGGCGGCCCTTCGACGACGCGATGCCCTGCGCCGCCTCCCACTGCACCTGGGCCTCGGCGTACTGGCCCTGCTTGTACAGCGCGTCACCGACGAGCTTCTGCGCGGTGGGCGTGTAGGGATCGTCCGGATACCGCTGCGCGTACGTCTGGAACGTCCGCTGGAGCACGTCCCAGCGCTGCGTCTCGGACGCGCGGCGGCCTTCCTGGATCAGCGCCTTCTTCGCGAGATCGGTGTTCTGGAACTGCGTCGCGAAGCGCTCGACCGTGGCGAAGAAGGCATCCTGCGTCGCGCGGTCGTTCTTGTTGTGCGCCAGCGCCGAGTCGTACGCGACGATCGCGTTCTGACCCGCCGCCTGCGCGAGCGGGCTGCTCGTGTCCTTGTACTCGAACGCGGTGCGCGCGAACTGCGCGCCGGCGGCGGCGAAGTCGCCCTGGCCGCTGAGCGCCTGGCCCATCAGCGCGGCCGCGTAATAGTTGTTCACCGCCTGCGCGCTGTCCGACTGCGCGAACTCGCTGAGGTAGCGCGAATACACCTGCGCCGCCTCCGCATAGCGCGCCTTGTTGCCCTGCTGCGCGCTGGCGAGCAGGAACTGGCCACCCTGCCGCAGCGCCTCTTCGCGCGCCGCCGAGGCCTGCGACGCGAGCCCGGGGTTCGCCTGCGCCCAGGCCGAGCCGGGGGCGAACATCTCGGCGAGCCGGAGACGCGCCGCCTGCGCGGAATCGGGCTCCAGCATCCGGTTCTGATAGATGTCGACGATCTCGCGCTGGATGCTCAGCGCGCTCGAGTCGGTGGGCGTCTGCTCGAGAAGCGCGCGATACGCCTGCACGGCGCGCGGGAAGTCGCCCTGGTCACGCAGGCTCGTGGCGACGCGGCGCAGGACCACCGTCTGGTAGGGCGCTCCGCCGTGCGACGAGAAATACCGGCTCGCCGCCTCGGCGCCGCCGACCTGCGTGAAGGCGATGGCCATGTACTCGATGGCCTCGCCGCGCAGACCGAGGCGCGCCTGCTGCTCCGGGGTCAGCTTGTCGTAGGCGTCGACGAGCTGGCCGAAGGTGTTGACCGCCTGCTGGTACTCCGTCTGGTTCGCCTGCGTCGCCTGGTTGTAATAGGACCAGCCGAGCTTGTAGAGCGCCAGGAAGTAGATGTCGCCGTCCTTCGGGTTGATCTGCGTCGCCTGCTCGTACGCCGTCGCGGCGCGCGCGAAGAGGGTGCGGCGCTGCGCGCCGCGCTCCTTCGCGGCCAGCTCGAAGTAGGCGTCGCCGAGGCGGAAGAACGCCTCGCCGCGGAAGCGCGAGCTGTCCTTCGCCGTGACCATCTCGAAGGCGCGCGCCGCGTCCGCGTAACGGAGCTCCGCGTTATAGAGGGTCCCGAGGGTGTACGCGGCCGCGTCGATCCGATCGAAGTTCGGATAGTTGCGAACGAGCTCCTCGTATCGCGCGATCGCCGGGGCGTAGTTCGGACGGATCTGCCCCTCGCGCCCCGCCGCGGTGCTCCCCGGCGTGCGCGCCGCGGCGCTGGTGTCGGTGGTGGCCGGCGCGGCGGCGCCGCGCTGCGACTGCGCGAACTCCTCGTCGGCGCGCCGCACGAGCAGCTCGCCGAGCTGGAAGAGAGCGTTCGGCCGGAGGTTGCTCGTCGGGTATTCCTGGAGGAACCCCTCGAGCTTCGCGATGGCGGAGTCGCGCGCCGCGTCGTCCGCCACGCGCGCGGCGGTCACCCAGCGAACGGGTGTCGCCTGCGCGCTGAGGATCGCGGGCGCGGCGATCATCGCCGCGGTGAGAATGCGGATTGCTCGCATCGTCGATTACTTCTGCTGCTGGGTGTCGCGACCCGTCGGCGAGGCAGCGGGCGCCGCGGCGGCACGAGCGCCCGAGCCGAGGCTCGCGCTGCTCGTGGTACCGGTCGCTCCCGTCTGACCCGCGTCGAGCGCTTGGAAGAAGGAAGCGCTCGCGGAGCCGAACTCCGCCGCCTCCGTGTCGCGCTTCAGACTTGCGATCATCTCGGTCGCGCGAGCCCGCAGCTCGGCGTCGACCACCGCGACCACCGCGTTCTCCGCGGCGGCGCGCCGCGCCTCGGCCGACGCGAGCGTCGCCTGCAACGCGCGCGCGCGATCGGTGTTGCCGCCCTGCAGGCGCGCGATCTCGTCACCGAGAAGTTGGCGCGTCGCCGTGAGGGCGCTCTGGTTGTCGGCGAGCAGCTGTGCGAGTCGCGTGCTCTTCGCGTTCAGCGAGTCGCGCTTCGCGAACACCGGGTGGTTGCCGAGCGCCCGGTCGAGCCCCTGCTCGATGGTCGTCGCGAACTGCAGGTAGGCGGCAGCCGTCTGCCCCTCGATGTCGAGCAGGCCGTACTCGCTCGCGCTCTGCGCACCGGAGAGCGTGCCGCGCACGCTGTCGATCGCCGCGCGGTTCTCGTTCGCGAGCATCCGGGTGGTGTTGATCTGCGCCACGAACATCTGCCGCAGGCGAACCGCCGCGGCGTCGAGCGCGACCGCGAGGTGGGCCAGCGAGTCGCGCGCCGCGGTCACCCGCGCCGCGAGCGCGTTGAGCGCGTCGGCGTCGGAGCTGAGCCGCGCCTGCAGCGCCTGCAGCATCGCGATCTGCCGCTGCTGCGCCGCGAGCAGCTCCGCGAGCTGGTGCTGTGCGAGGATGACCGAGACGTCGGCACTGTAGAGCGCCTGCGACCGCTGCGCGAAGAGCTGCGGGTTCGTCGTCGCCGACGCCGGCGCGAACACCACGCGGCGCGGGAGGTCGCCCGCCGGCGCGAGGGAGTCCACGCGCTGCGAGATGTCGTCGAGCGCGATGATGTCCGCCGAGGAGACCGTCGGGACGATCGCCGTCGCCGAGTCGCTGAACGCCGCGGCGAGCACCTGCTTCTCCGACCCGGCGGCGTCATCGAGCGCGATGGTCTTGCCGTTTTCCGGATCGTTGAGGAAGAGGAACCCGGCGGCCCGCGCCTGGACGAGGGCGCGCGCCACGTTGCTCATCGAGGACTGCGCCTTCGCCTGCAGCATCCGCGACTCGCTCGTCATCGAGTCGGCGACGGTCCGGAAGACCGTCGCGGCCTCCGTCGTGCGGCCAAGCTGGAGCAGCGCCTGCCCGGACATCAGCCGCGACTCGTCGCGCTCCGGGAGCTGCGGGTAACGGGTCGCGAACTGGTCGAACGTCTGCTGCGCGCCGGCGATGTCCTTCGCCTTGTACTGCGCCCACGCGCGAGTCAGCAGCGCCTGGGCGGCGAGCCCGCTCGACGGATTCACCTGACCGGCGAGGCGGGCCGCGTCGTCGAAGCGCTCGCCCTCGTAGGCCAGCTGGGCCGCGGTGAGGCGGATCTGATCCTGCAGCTCGCCGGTCGCCGACGAGGCGAGCGACTCGAGCGTGCCGAGCACCGCCGCGCGCTGCGCCGTGTCGGCGCGCAGCGTGGTGAGGGCGGCCATGTACTGCGCGTACTGCCCGTACGGAGCGCCGCTCGACTGCGCGGCGCCGAACTGCTGCGCCGCCGCCTGCAGATTTCCGGTCTGGTAGGCGGCGAGTCCCGTCACCAGCGCGGCGAGCCCGCGATCCTCGGCGCCCACAGTTCCCGCGATCTGGCTGACCCGCGCGTAGTCACCGTGGCGATACGCGTCGAGCAGCATCTGCGTCCGCAGGAGGCGCCCGAAGCGGTCGTTGGATGCGCCGGTGGTCAGCGTGTTCGCCGTGCTGCGGAACGCGCTATCCATCCCCAGCCGGTAGTAGGTCTGGGAGAGCAGGAACAGCATGTCGTCGCGGCCGCGCAGCGCGCCCGACGTCGCCGCACCGCTCATCGCGGTCGAGGTCGAAAGCCACTGCAGCCGGCCGAGCGCCGGGATGTACCGGTCATCAAGCAGGTCGTAGAGTGCGACCCGGATCTCGGCGTCGACGCCGCGCGCCTGGTCCGCCACCGGGACGATCGCGCTGTCGCGGCGAGCGGTGGAATCGGGCCGCATGCTCGTCGTGGCCGCGGCGCTGTCCGGGCGCGCGGGCGCCGTGGGCGCCGGGGTCACCTGCGCCGCGAGCGGCACGGCGCCGGCGAGCAGCGCGACGAGACTTACTGTGCGAAGCATAGACACCCTGGAAGTCGCCTCAGAACGGGGTGGTACCGCGGCTCGTCCACGTCGTCGGGACGACCTGCCCGTTGCGCACCGCGAACTGCACGTACGTCACCGTCTGTCCCGCCGCCGCCACGTTCACCGTCTGCGTCATCGGCTGGCCGTTCACCGTGATCTGCAGCGTCACCGTGTGCGACGTCGGAAGCACGTCGGCGCGGTAGATCTGGTCGACGGCGCCCTGGCGCAGCGCGCTGTTCGCCGTCACGGTGTAGCTGCGCGAATCGACCTGCGCGTTGTCGACCTGCAGGCTCGCGTTTCCGAGAATCTGGCCGGGCCCGCTCGAGGAATCGGCGCGGAGGAGAACGACGAGCATCGAGCCGGCACGGCGGCGCACCGCGTCGGCGATCGTCGTGAACCGGTCGCGCTGCGCGAGCAGGTTGTCCTGCGACGAGGTCAGCATCGCGTCGAGCTGCTGCAGCGCGTTGGCTTCGTTGCTCATGAGCAAGGCCTGCGCGCGCTGCTGCATCATCTGCGCGATGACGTTCTCGATCCGCGCCTGGAGCTGCACGCGCTGGGAGCGGAGATCGGAGAGCGCGGCCTGTGTCTGCTGCAGCTCCTTCACCAGCTCGTCACGCTTCTGCTTATACGCCTGTTGCTGCACGTCCTGCGCAGCCACGCGATGCGATGCTCCGATCGCCATCAGGGCCAGCGCCGCCACCGCAATTCGCTTCATCGCCACGTCTCTGATCTCAGGGTTCGCCGCGGATCAACGCTGCGGCGGGTTGCTTGGGGTCGGCGCCGGGGCCGGCGTCGGAGTGCCGCTCTGCGACTCCACGCGGCGGAGCCGCTCTTCCAGTCGCTGCAGTGCCTCGCGCTCGGCTCGCAGCTCCGCTTCCGCCTGAGCCCGCCGCTGCTCGAGCTCAAGCAGATTCTGTGCCTCATACCGATTGATCTCCAGCTCCAGTGCGGCGATGCGCTGCTGCCGCCGCTGGATCTCCGCGAGCAGCTCCTGGCGCGCGCGCTCGAGCTCGGCCGCGCGGTTCTGCAGGAAGTTGCCCTTCAGGAGCGCGAACAGATTGCTCTGCCAGCCGAGCGTGAACACGAACTTGTTGTAGTTGTAGATGCGCGTCGCGCGCTGCGCGTTCGTGGGGTTCGACGACGTATCGCTCGCCGCCGACCCGGCGCCAAGCTCGGTCATGTACGCGCCCGCCCGGATCCCGCGATAGTTCAGGTTCGCCCCGACGTTGTAATCCCACGCGTTGTTCTCGGCCATCAGCGTCAGGCCCAGGTTCGCGGTCGGGTTGAAGTCGATCTTGCCGCCGTAGAAGAGCCCACCCGTCGAGTGCTTGGAGTACAGCGGGCCGAGACCGCCGTCGTCGCTGAACAGGCCGTTGCCGTAGCCGACGCTGAACGACAGATCGACGTCCGCCCAGTTCGGTCGAATGTCCGTCAGCGCGAACGACTCCGTCGCGACACCGTACACCGTGTTCGCGGTGTTGAAGTTCTGGTGGAGCGTGTCGGCGATGTGCTGCTGATCCGCGGTGCCCGGCGCCGGCGGCAGCAGGTTGTAGCCGACCCCGAAGCGGTCGATGTGCTTGTAGGGGCCGATGTTTCGCATGCCGACCGCTACGCCCGGCACCCATCCCGCCGCGCCGCCCTTCGCGCGCATCGCCTGCTGGTTGAGCAGGAGAGCCTTCCCGAAGAATCCCCACTCGGGATTCGCGGAGTAGGCGGCGTAGCCGGCCTCCAGGAACCCCCAGCCGGTGATCGAGAACGTCAGCTGGGAGTTGAGCCGGTTGTTGTAGTTGATCTTCTCCGAGTTCGGGTCCGCGTTGAACCGCTTCCCGGAGTAGTTGATGGCGAAATCGCCGGGAAGGGGCGAGACCCACGCCGTCGGGATGTCGACGAGCCCCGACCCCCAGTAGATCGTCTGAGGGAAGGTTTGCTGCGCGTCGACGCGTTGCGCGGCGCCGCTCAGGACGGCGGCGACGGCAATGGCGGCGGAAACACGTGTCATTCTCATCGGTTCGATCGCTCCCTCAGTTCAGAGGCGGATTGCTGGGCGTCGGCGCCGGATTCGCCGGCTGCTGCCCCTGACCCTGCTGGATGCTCCGCAGGCGCTCTTCCGCACGCTTGATCGCGTCCCGCTCCTCCTGCACCGAGCGCTCGAGCTCCGCGCGCCGGTTCGCCATCTCGGCCAGCTCGCCCGCCTGCGCCTTGCGCAGCGCGACCTCGAGACCCTTGATGCGCCGCCCGCGAGCGACGATCTCCGCGTTCAGTCGCTGCTGCTCGCGCGTCAGCTCGGTGATCCGCGTGCGAAGCAGAACACCGCGCGAGATGTCGATGATGTTACCGCTGTACCCGAGGGCGAAGCTGAACTTCGTGTAGTTGTAGATGTAGTTCCCGCTGCCGTTGAAGCCGCCCTCTTCGAGCTCCGTCCCGTACAGTCCAGCCGACAGCCCGCGCCAGTCGTAGACCGCTCCGGCGTTCCAGTCGAACCCGTCGTTCTCAGCCATGAACTCGAGCGTCGAGTTCAGCGAGGGATGTGTCGAGATGCGCCCGCCCAGGAAGAGCCCCTTCGCGATCGTGCCGCGCCGGTTGTACCACTTGCCCTGGCCGCCGTCCTCGGAGAAGAGCCCATTTCCGTATCCGAGAGTCACACCCGCCTGCGCACCGGGAAGACGTCCGGTCAGCGGGCCGAGGCCGAACTGCTTCGTCACGACGCCATAGACGGTCGGCGAGGTCTTGAAGCCCTGGTACTGCGGCGGCACGATCTTCGAGTAGCCGCTGCCGTTGAACTGGATGTCGTGCGCGACGAAGAACCGGTCCTCGTGGCTCATCGGGCCGACGTTCCGAACTCCGACGGCGACACCGGGGATCGGGCTCGCGATCTGGTCGCGAAGCAGGAGCACCTGGCCGAAGAACCCGTAATCGATGTTCTGGTCGTAGGCCGCCGCTCCGACCGAGAAGCGGTTGAAGAAATGCACGTCGAGCGCCACGTTCGAATTCAGCAGACTCGCGGCACTCATCGACGAGCCGGGGGCGAAGGGAATCCGCTTCGCGCTGATGTTGAACCACGCGTCGTACGAGTTGGGCGAGACCCACGCGACCGGAATCGTCACGAGCCCCGTGCCCTGGTACAACGTCGCGTGATAGGGATCCTGCTGCTGCGCGTTGACCCGCGTGGCGGCGAGTGTGCTCGCCGCCAGCGCGCACGTGAGCGTCGCGATCCCGCGTCGCATGATGCGCATGAAGCCTCCACTCCGGAATGATGTGCGGTCGCGGCCTCCGCATCGCCGTCCCTGCGCAGGGTTCGGCGGTGCGAGGCCGGGGGCGCGCCCGGCCCTCACGCCGGCGCTCATGTGGAACGGCTGAGGTGCAAGAGACATGCCCCCTGCTTCCCGCCTCGCCCCGCCTGTGAGTCGCCCCGCGCGCGCACCCGCCGCACCCGCTCATCGCAGGTCCCGGGCCCACTCGCGCGACCGCCGGGCACCGCCTAGGTTGAGGCGTTCGCGCCCCCTCCACCATCCTGAATGCTCCCGGCCTTGCTCCCCCTCCGCGCGCTCTGCCTCGCCGTCGCCTTTTCCGCCTGCTCCACCCCGGAGCCCGCTCGCTCCGGCGGCGCGGGCCCTGCCGGCGGTCCCAACTCGGCCGCGGCCTCCCAGTCCGCGCGCGATTCGGCCAGCATCCTCGCGCTCGCTGACAAGGGACGGATCCAGGGCGATTCCAGCGCGAAGTTGTGGCTCGTCATCGTCAGCGACTTCCAGTGTCCGTATTGCAGACAGTGGCATGACGAGGTCTTCGCCACCGTGGTGCGCGATTACGTCACGACGGGCAAGGTGCGTATCGCCTACGTGAACCTTCCCCTCTCCATCCATCCCAACGCCGTTCCGGCGGCCGAGGCGGCGATGTGCACCTCGGCGCAGGGCCGTTTCTGGCAGATGCACGACGCCCTCTTCCGGACCCAGGAGAGCTGGGAGCGACTCGCCGATCCGAAGCCGCTCTTCGACTCCCTCGCGGTATCCGTCGGCGCCGACCCTGCCGCCTACCGGTCCTGCATCCAGTCGCGTGCGACGCGGCCGATGATCGAGGCCGACGCGCGCCGTGTCGACGACGCCGGAGTGCGCGCGACGCCGACCTTCTTCATCGGTGACACGAAGCTCGAGGGCGCGGTTCCCCTCCCGGAATTCCGCGCCGCCCTCGACAGAGCGCTCGCCGGCGCGCGCTGAGCGCCGGGATACGACGGGCCATCGCAGGGTGAACGCGCTCGTTCGTCCCTTCTACGCGGCCGCCGGGCTTCTCGCCCAGGCGGCCGCGCTGCTGACGCCCTCCGGGGGAGGAAAGCTCCGCCGCTCGCTCGCCGCCCGCCGCGGCGTGCGCGACCGGTTCTCGAGGTGGAACGGCCGCGATCCGGCCCGCCCCCTGGTCTGGATGCACGCCCCCTCCGTGGGCGAAGGGCTGCAGGCGCGCCCCGTCCTGGTCGAGCTGCGGCGTCACCGACCGGATCTCCAGCTGGCGTACACGTATTTCTCGCCGAGCGCCGCCGAATTTGCGGCCCGGCTGGACGTCGACTTCCGAGACGTCCTCCCCTTCGATACTGCCGCGGGTGCACGCGCGGCGCTCGACGCGCTCAGCCCGGACGCGCTGGTCTTCAGCAAGCTCGATCTCTGGCCGTTCCTCGCCGAGGAGGCTCGCCGCCGTGGCGTCGCCCTCGGGCTGATCAGCGCGACCCTCCCCGCCGGATCGTCCCGGCTGCGCGGGCTCGCGCCGATGCTTCTCCGGGACGCATACGCGGCGCTCGACGCGGTCGGCGCGATCAGCGCCGATGACGCCGAGCGGCTCGTCGATCTGGGGTGTCGCCGCGACGTCGTCACGGTCACCGGCGACACTCGCTTCGACCAGGTGTGGGCGCGAGCCCGGGCCGTCGATCGTGAAGGGGCGCTCCTCGCTCCCCTTCGGTCGCCGCGTCCGACGCTGGTCGCCGGATCCACCTGGCCGGGCGACGAGCGCGAGCTTCTGCCCGCGATCGCGGCGCTGCGCGCGAATCACGGGGAGCTGCGCCTCATCATCGCGCCGCACGAGCCGACCGCGAGCCATCTCGCGCCGCTCGAGCGCTGGGCCGGCGAGGCAGGCGCCCGCTGGGCGCGGCTCGGCACCCGCGCCGCCGCGACCGCCGACGTGGTCATCGTCGATCGAGTCGGCGTGCTCGGCGAGCTGTACGCCCTCGCGGACATCGCCTTCGTCGGCGGCGCGTTCCACGCGGCGGGAATCCACTCGGTCCTCGAGCCCGCGGCCTTCGGCGCGCCCGTCCTCTTCGGCCCTCGTCACGCGAACAGCCGCGAGGCGTCGCTGCTCGTCGCCGGCGGCGGCGCGCGAGTCGTGCAGGACGCGCGATCGGTCGTCGCGGCGGTCGCCGAGTGGCTCGCGGAACCCGCGATCCGTCGCGCGGCGGGCTCCGCGGCGCGTGACCTTGTGGAGAGGAATCTCGGCGCGACGGCGCGGAGCGTCGCGCTCGTGGAGTCGCTGCTCGCGCGGGCGCGCCGTTAGGCGGCGCCCGCCGCCGCTCAGCCTGACGAGGCGGGAGCGACGGCGGCGGCTGCGGGCGCCGCGCTCGGCCGGTGCAGGAAGAAGCCCTGCACCAGATGCACGCCGAGCTGCTTCACCGTCTCGAACTCCTCGGCGCGCTCGACACCTTCCGCGATGACCTGCGCCCCGTGCTCGTTGGCGAACCGCACCATCGACTCGACGAGGTTCTGCTTGATGAAGTTCGTGTCGATCGCGTTGATCAGGGAGATGTCGAGCTTGATGAAGTCCGGCTCGAGGTTCGCGATCGAGCCGAGTCCCGCGTAGCCACTCCCGGCGTCGTCGACCGCGAAGCGATAGCCCATGTCGCGGAACGCCTTCAGGCGCTCGCGGAACTTCGGATAGTCCTTGATCGCGGTCCGCTCGGTGATCTCGATGACGACGCGCGTCGGATCCTTGACCTCGCGCTCCGTGAACGCGGGATCGGCGAAGTCGTGCGGATCCACGTTGATGAAGAGCAGCTCGCCCGGGCCGAGACGCGTGTCGATCCCCTCGATCGCGCGGCTGCGGCAGAGACGACTCAGCTCCCAGATGAGGTCCGCCTCGGCCGCGACGTCGAACATCACCTCCGGGCTGCGGAGGCTGCGCATCACCCCTCGCGCGAGTGCCTCGTACCCGAAGATCTGCTGCGTTGCCGCGACGACGATCGGGTGATAGTCGACGTATACCGCGCGATCGCGCAGGCTGGTTCGCAGGTCCTCGACGCGCCGCGCGCGCTCGCGCTCCTCGACGCTCTTCGCCGCCGTCGCCGCCTCGCGGATCCCGCGATAGATCAGGCGCTCGAGGCGCAGCTTCGGGTTGTAGTAGACGCGCGCCAGGCCGAGGTAGATGTCGAAGAGCGCGGCGATGTCCTCACCGTGCGCCGCCTCGATGCGTGATGCGACATGCTGCTCGAGCCGCCCGACGAGCGTCGTGATCTGCTGCTCGGAGACCCGCGTCTCCCCGGCCGGCGGCACGTGGAAGAAGATGAAGTCGTCGTCGTTGGTGTAGCTGACCATCACCCGCGACGCCTGCAGCGAGTGCCCGTCGAGGAACTCCTTCACCGCCGCGGCGGTCGTCTCGAGCACCGCGTCGAGCTTCTCCCACCCGTAGATCTCCTCGATCTTCGAGTAGCGCACGAAGTTGAAGTAGACGACGACCAGCTCCCCCCGCTCCTTGATGAGGGGGCGCATCCGCTCGATCATCACCGGAAGCGTCGGCAGCCCGGTCATGAAGTCGTAGAGCATCTGCGCCTGCTCGGCGCGCTCGGCGCGGTCGCCGTTCGGCGCGTCCCCCGGCATCGCCCGCATCAGCGCCGAGCGCACCCGGCCGGCGATCTCCTCGGCGTCCGCCGGCAGCCGTAGCCACTCCTCGGCCCGCAGCTCGATCGCGCGACGCCGCGCCGCGTCGTCCTTGCAGCCGACGATGACCGGGATCCCGCGCGCGTGCGCGCACTCGACGATCTCCCGCAGCGTCGGCGGGCTCTCGACGGTCACGTACACCGCGCGCAGGCCGCGCTCGTGGCCGATCGCCCGCGCCAGCTCCGTCGACGGGACGACGGCGGCGCGCCAGGCATCGAGCTGAGCGACCGCGGCGTCGAGCGCGGGGTCGTCGCTGTCGGTGAGAAGGACGCTCTTGTTCACGCGTGCCGGCCGCGGCCTAGGACGCCGCCTTCAGCATCGCGAGGTTGCGCTGCACCGTGGTCGCGAGCTTCGGCAGGTCGAAGGGCTTCTCGACGTAATCGTCCGCTCCGGTTTGCAGCGCTTCGCGCTTGTCGGACCAGTCGTCGAGTGCGGTCACCATCACGACGCGTACGTTCCGGCCGAGCGTCGGGTGCTGCTTCATGAGCCGACAGGTTTCCCATCCATCGCGTCCCGGCATCATCACGTCGAGCAGCACGAGCGCGGGGCGCACCTGCTCGAACAGCTCGAGCGCCTCGTCGCCGCTGTGCGCGACAGTGATGGGGTAGCCGCGGACCTCGAGGTACTGGCGGATGATCTCGGCATTGTCATGATTGTCATCCACCACGAGGATCGGGGGCAGCGTTTCCATCGCGACATCCGTCATGCAAGAGTTTGGACACGAAAGCAGGCAACTTCCCTCTGTCTTTCGTAACGCACATCACCGGCCACGCCGCGGATGGATCTCGCGGCGCGGGCGGAGGGCGAGCCCGACCGTGGGACCCGGCCCGTCACTGCTGCCGACGGAACGCGTACGAGAGCGCCACCCCGAACACCCCGCTCCTCGCCCCGGGCTCGGTGTCCCTGGCGCGCGCGCCATCCTCATACCCTATCGTCAGACCGAGCTGCGACGCAAGCGTGACGTCGATACCGACCGAGCCACGCACGAGCCCCTTCGTGACGCTCAGCGAGTCCTGCTTGACCCGCGTCAGCACCCAGAAGGGCGCCACGTACGCGCTGATCCCGCGCGTCGCGCCGAGCGCGTGACGCCAGCCTAACGATGCGCCCACCGGAAAGTTCGCCGCGCGCGCCGATCCCTGCGACGTGTAGCCGACGCCCCCGAAGATGCCGGTCCCGATGCTCCCTCCGGCGAACTGGACGAGCGGGACCGAGATCCGCGCGCCGTAGCCGCCGCGGCTCGTGGACGAGTCCCTGATCACCCCGCCGCCGAGGCTCAGCTGGAACCGTGACCGGCTCGGCGCCCAGGCGATGGCGCCGGCCCACGCGTTCTCGCCCTGCGCGTGACCGTAATCGATGGCGGCGGTGACTCCCGCGTTCGCCCACGCGTTCTGGAGCACCGGAGTCGCCGGCATCTGCGCCGACGCTACGCGCGCGCTCGACGCGAGGATCACCGACGCGGCGCACAACGAGAGACGAAAGCTGCGGGGATGGTTCACGGGCTCTCCCTGTATGGTCGATACCCGCCCTTTGCAACATTGGTGCGCTTGCGCGGGATCGCGCGTCTCGGACGCCTGGAACGCACGAAGGGCCGGAGCGCTCGCCCCGGCCCTCCGCGACAATGATTCGGGTCAGACCGTCTCTGCCCGCTCGGTCACGACCCGCACCCGATCGTCCGCGACCTCGAGAAAGCCGCCGGTCACGGTGAACTGCTGTTCGCCGCCCCCCGCCCGCACGCGCAGCCGTCCGCTGCCGAGCAGCGTGAGCATCGGCGCGTGGTGGCTGAGGATTCCCACCTCGCCATCGAACGCGGGCGCGACGACGGACTCCGCGTCACCCTCGAAGAGCGTACGCTCCGGCGAGACCACCGAGACTCGCAGCATCGCTTACGCCTTCGCCAGACGCTCGGCGTTCGCGACGACGTCGTCGATGCCGCCCGCCATGAAGAACGCCTGCTCGGGGAGGTGGTCGAACTCGCCGGCAACGAGGCGCTCGAAGGAGGAGATCGTCTCCTCGAGCTTGACGTACTTGCCCGGGATGCCGGTGAACTGCTCGGCGACGGCGAACGGCTGCGACATGAAGCGCTGCACGCGGCGCGCGCGCGCGACGATCTTCTTGTCGTCCTCCGAGAGCTCGTCCATCCCGAGGATCGCGATGATGTCCTGCAGCTCCTTGTAGCGCTGGAGGATCCGCTGCACGCTCGTCGCCGCGCGATAGTGGCGGTCGCCGATGAACTGCGGATCGAGGATCCGGCTGCTCGACGCGAGCGGATCGACGGCCGGGTAGATCCCGAGCTCCGTGATCGCGCGCGAGAGCACGACGGTCGCGTCGAGGTGCGCGAACGCCGTCGCCGGCGCCGGGTCCGTGATGTCGTCGGCCGGGACGTAGATCGCCTGCACCGAGGTGATGGAGCCGTTGCGCGTCGAGGTGATGCGCTCCTGCAGGTCACCCATCTCCGTCGCCAGCGTCGGCTGGTAGCCGACCGCGCTCGGCATGCGTCCGAGCAGCGCCGACACCTCGGAGCCCGCCTGCGTGAAGCGGAAGATGTTGTCGATGAAGACGAGAACGTCCGCGTTCTCCTTGTCGCGGAAGTACTCGGCGACCGTCAGGCCCGTCAGGCCGACGCGGAGGCGCGCCCCCGGCGGCTCGTTCATCTGGCCGTAGATCAGCGCGACCTTGTCGAGGATCCCCGCTTCCTTGAACTCGAGGTACAGGTCGTTCCCTTCGCGCGTGCGCTCGCCGACGCCGCAGAACACCGAGCGGCCGCCGTGGCCCTTCGCGACGTTGTTGATCAGCTCCTGGATGACGACCGTCTTGCCGACGCCGGCGCCGCCGAAGAGGCCGATCTTTCCACCCTTCACGAACGGCGCGATCAGGTCGACGACCTTGATGCCGGTCTCGAAGATCTCGGTCTTCGGCTCGAGGTTCACGAAGTCCGGGCGCTTGCGATGGATCGGCCAGCGCTCGGTGCTCTTCGGGATCGCGGGCCCGTTGTCGATCGGATCGCCGAGCACGTTGAGGATGCGGCCCAGCGCCGCTTCACCGACCGGCACCGAGATCGCCGTGCCGGTATCGACCGCGTCCATGCCGCGCTCGACGCCGTCCGTGGACGACATCGCGACGGCACGCACCTGGTTGCGCCCGATGTGCTGCTGCACCTCGGCGACGACGCGGATGTCCTCCCCGCTCGCCGACTTCGCCCGGATCTCGAGCGCGTTGTAGATCTCCGGAAGATTCTCGGACTCGAACTCGACGTCGAGCACCGGTCCGATGACCTGGACGATCTTGCCGACCTGCGTGGTTGGAGCGGCCGTGGTAGCCATATCGATCACTCGGTGAGAGTTGTTGCGTCAGTCTATTCGAGCGCCGCGGCGCCGCCGACGATCTCCGCGATCTCCTGCGTGATCTGCGCCTGGCGGGCCCGGTTGTACGTGCGGCGGAGGTTGGTGAGGATCTCCCCCGCGTTGTCGGTCGCGTTCTTCATCGCGTTGCGCTGCGCCGCCTGGAACCCCGCTTCGTTCTCGACGAGCGCACGGTAGACGGCATTGCGCACGTACGCCGGCAGCAGCTGCGTCAGCAGCGCCTCCGCCGACGGGAACAGCAGGTAGTCGCGCCGCGCGCCCTTCGCCTCCGGCGCGGCGACGGGAAGCACCCGCTCCGTCGTCGGCGGGGTGGAGAGGACCGACTGGAAGCGCGACGAGATCACGTACACCGCGTCGAGGTCGCCGCGGACGAACGCCTCCATCAGCGCGTCCACGAGCGAGGCGGCGTCCGCCGCCGAGGGGCGGTCGCCGAGATCGGTGCGCGTCGTCGCGACCGCGCGCCCGACATAACGGAAGAAGCCGACGCCCTTGCGGCCGACGACGTGCAGCTCGACCTCGGTTCCCTCGCGCTCGAGCTTCGCGATCGTCGCGCGGGCTTCCTTGATGAGGTTCGCGTTGAACGCGCCGGCGAGCCCGCGGTTCGACGTGAGCACGAGCACCGCCGCGCGCCGCACCGTCGCCGGCTGCCGCAGCAGCGGAAACCGCTCGGCGAGCTCCGGCGAGTAGAGGTTCGCGATCGTCTCGGCGATCGCGGTCGCGTACGGCCGCGCCGCGAGCACGCGATCGGTCGCGCGCTTCAGCTTCGACGTCGCGACCATCTCCATCGTGCGCGTGATCTTCCGCGTGTTCTCGACGGACTTGATGCGTCCCTTGAGCTCGCGTCCCTTGGCCATGCCGAATGCGTCCGGTGAGGGTGGCTACGTCGCGCTTACTTGGCCGTCGCGACCTTGGCGTACGCCTCGATCGCCTGGCGCAGCTTCGCCTCGGTGTCCTTCGAGATCGCCTTCTCCTTCCGGATCGCGTCGCCGACCTGCGGCCACTGCGTGTTCATGAACTCATGGAAGCCACGCTCCCACTCGCGCACCTGGCCGACGGGGACGTTGTCGATGAAGCCGTTCGTCACCGCGAAGATGATCATGATCTGGTGCTCGACCGACATCGGCGCGTACTGGCCCTGCTTCAGGATCTCCACCGTGCGCGCGCCGCGCTCGAGCTGGCGCTTCGTCGCCGCGTCGAGGTCCGACGCGAAGGCCGCGAAGGCCTCGAGCTCGCGGAACTGCGCGAGGTCGAGCCGGAGACGTCCGGCCACCGACTTCATCGCCTTGATCTGCGCCGAGCCGCCGACGCGCGACACCGAGATGCCGACGTTCACCGCCGGGCGAACGCCCGCGTAGAACAGGTCTGCCTCGAGGAAGATCTGGCCGTCCGTGATCGAGATGACGTTCGTCGGGATGTATGCCGAGACGTCACCCGCCTGCGTCTCGATGATCGGCAGCGCGGTGAGCGAGCCGCCCGGCTTCAGGATGTGCTTCCCGTCCACGACGTCGTTGTCTTCGCGCAGCTTCGCCGCGCGCTCGAGAAGACGCGAGTGGAGGTAGAAGACGTCACCCGGATAGGCCTCACGGCCCGGCGGACGACGGAGCACGAGTGAGATCTGCCGGTACGCGGCGGCCTGCTTCGACAGGTCGTCGTACACGCAGAGGGTCGGCTTCCCCTCGTTGTACATGAAGTACTCGGCCATCGCGCAGCCCGAGTACGGCGCGATGTACTGCATCGGCGCCGGATCCGACGCGGAGGCGACGACGACGATCGTGTACTCCATCGCGCCCGCCTGCTTCAGTCGCTCGACCACCGACGCGACCGTCGACGCCTTCTGGCCGATCGCGACGTAGACGCAGATGACGCCCTGCCCCTTCTGATTGATGATCGTGTCGATCGCGATCGCCGTCTTGCCGGTGCCGCGATCGCCGATGATCAGCTCGCGCTGGCCGCGGCCGATCGGGATCATCGAGTCGATCGCCTTGATGCCGGTCTGGAGCGGCTCCTTCACGGGCTGACGGACGATGATGCCCGGCGCCTCGCTCTCGACCTTGCGCGTCTGCGAGGTGTGCAGCTCCGGACCACCGTCGATCGGCCGGCCGAGCGCATCGACGACGCGGCCGACGAGCGCCTGCCCGACCGGCACCTCGAGCACGCGCGCCGTGCGACGCACTTCGTCGCCCTCGCGGAGCTGGAGGTAGTCGCCGAGGATGACGGCGCCGATGTTGTCCTCCTCGAGGTTGAGGCAGAGTCCCGTGATCGTCGCCCCCGTCTCGCTGGAGGTGATCTCGAGCATCTCGCCCGCCATCGCCTTGCTCAGACCGTAGATGCGCGCGATCCCGTCCTTGACCTCGAGGACGGTGCCAACCTCTTCGACGTCCAGCGACTGGAGATCTGCAGCCTCGATCTCACGGAGCAGGATGTCCTTGATCTCGCCGGGACGGAGTGACGTTTCGGAAGCCATATCGGTGTCGGGGAAATGCGATCGGGCAATGCCAGCCTATAGCTTGTGAAAATTATCACAAGCTCCCGCCCCTTGCAAGCTGCCGGGGTCGGGCGAGTCTGGCGACGGATGGTTGCCGCGAGCGTGCTTCCGGTCACGCGGCGGCGGTTTCCGCCGCGAGATTCCTGCCATGCCCTCCAACGTCCGCGAGTTGAAGGTGTGGCAGGAGGCGGTCGCGACCGCGGGGGAGATCGCCCGCCTCGCCCGCAAGACGAGCCGACCCGAGACACGAACCCTCGTCGACCTCCTCGTCCGCTGCAGCACCGAGGTCGCGCTCGCGGTCGCCCGGGCCTATGTGAAGGACACCCCCGAGGCTCAGCGCGATGCCTTCCGTGGCGCCCGCGACCACGCGGCTGCCCTGGAGACGGGACTCGCGATCGCCCGCCACGCCGAGCTCTTCCCGCTCGCCGCATGCGCCGACCTCGGCGCGAAGGCGAGCCTGCTGTCGCGACTCGTCGCGGGGTACCTCAGCTATCTGGAGCGGCTCGTGGAAGCGGATGCCGAAGCGGCGCGCGGGACGGCGGGGCTCGCGCCGTCCTGAGTCAGGTCGATCGACGGCTCCTCCCCCGCCCCTGACCGAACCGCTCGACGAGGTCGATCGCGCGGAGGCGCGACAGCGAAGCCGGCCGCGTCCCGACGATCCGCTGCGCGGTGCTCGAGAGGTGCGACGCCGAGGCGAAGCCGAGCACGCGCGCGACGTCACGCACGTCGTAGCCCGGGTTCTTCGAGAGCTCGGCGGCGGCGAGAAGCCGCACGAGGTCGATCACGCGCTTCAGGTTCGGCGCCCCCGCCGAGGAGAAGGAGCGGCTGAGATGCTCGCGGGTGACGCCTAACGCGGCGGCGAGCTCGCTTGTCCGTATCGGGCGACCGCCGCGCGCGATGACGCAGCGCCACGCCGCCTGCTGCAGCGGCGCCTCGAGCCCGAGCGAGGGCGGCGGCGGCCAGAGCGCGCTCGCGAACCGTGTCGAGAAGAGGAGCGGGGCGATGATCGCGCGTAGCGCGGCGTCGTCGACCCCCTCCACGGCGACGTCCGCGAAGTCGTGCGCGGCCGCGGCGGCGAGCGCCGGGCCGTCCGCCGCGCGCAGGGGCGCGAGGCCGACGAACGGAACGCTCGGGAACTCGCGCGCGAGCGCCGTGGCGCGCTCCGTCTCGACCCCCGGCGCGGCGACATCGATCACGACGACGTCGGTGAGCGCGGAGCGGAGGGTCGTCGCCAGCTCGTCAGCCGTGCGGACGGCGAGCACGCGCCCGCGCCGGCGCGGAAAGGCGGCGCGCAGCGCGGCGCGGCCGCGCTCGCGCGCGACGAGCGCGACGACGAGCGGCGGGAACGCGAGGCCGGAGGCCTCCTCGGTCCACTTCGCGGCGACGGGACCGTCGCCGGGCGGCACACCCTGCCCACGCACGGACGCCATTGCCTAACGGCGCGCCAGCGCCTCGCCCACCATCGCGTGCGCGCGCTGCAGGACCGCCTTCGCGTTCGCGTACGAGATCGTCTGCAGCGCCTGCGCGATCGGCATCCAGCGGCAGGCCGTGATCCCCTCCGCGCGCTGCGGGCTCGTCTCGGCCGCGGTGGTCTCCATCAGATAGAAGTGGCAGACCTTGTGGATGAGCCGACCGCGGAAGCGGAAGTACCAGTCGATCGTCTCGATCTCCCCGCGCAGCTCGAGTCCGTCGAGTCCCGTCTCCTCGCGCACTTCGCGCAGCGCCGCCGCGTCGGGGAGCTCATCGTTCTCGAGGTGTCCCTTCGGGAATCCCCAGTTGCGATAGCTGTCGCGGATGAGGAGGAAGAGCGGCTCCTCACCGACCGGCACGCGAAACACCACCCCGCCGGCCGACGTCTCGCGGGTGGCGCGGGCGCGGGCGGTCATCGCCCGGCGGCGAGCAGCGCGTCCGAATCGAGCTCCGCGCGCCCTTCGATGAACTGGCGCACCACGGGGTCGCGCGTCTGCTGGATCTCCGCGACCGTCCCGACCTGACGCACCTTTCCCTGATAGAGCATCGCGATGCGCGTCCCGACGGTGTACGCGCTTCGCATGTCGTGCGTGATCACGATGCTCGTCACGCCGAGCTTGTCGCGCATGCGCACCATCAGGTCGTCGATCACCGCGCTCGTCACTGGATCGAGGCCGGTGGTCGGCTCGTCGTAGAGCATGTACTTCGGGCGGAGGGCGATCGAGCGCGCGATGCCGACGCGCTTCCGCATTCCGCCGGAAAGCTCCGCGGGGAATTTCTCCTGGACGCCCGGAAGATCGACGAGATCGAGCGACTGCGCGACGCGCTCCGCGATCTCGCGCTCGCTCAGCTCCCCCTGCTTGCGGAGCCCCATCGCCACGTTCTCGCCGATGGTGAGGGAGTCGAACAGGGCTGCGAACTGGAACACGTAGCCGATGCGCGCGCGGAGCTTGTACAGCTCGCGCCGGGGCAGCTGCGGCACCTCGAGGTCGTCGACCCAGACTTCGCCGGAATCCGGCTCGAGGAGGCCGACGATGTGCTTGATCGCGACCGACTTCCCCGTCCCCGAGTAGCCGATGATGACCATCGTCTCGCCTTCCAGCACGTCCAGGGTGAAGCCATTGAGTACCTGCTTCGGCCCGAATGCCTTGTGCACGTCGACGAGTCGGATCATCGATACAATTTGTGATCGCGGCGCCGTACCCGGCAAGAGTCGACGACGATACACGCGCCGAAACGCACAGCGGGCCGCTCCATGGATGGAGCGGCCCGCTGTGCGTTCGCTTGGACCGGCGGGATTACGCCGCGAACGATCCGAGCGCGCGTCCGACGTCACCCTCGCGGAGACGCTTCAGCGCGCGGTCGCGAAGCTGGCGCACGCGCTCGCGCGTGACGCCGAGCATCGAGCCGATCTCCTCGAGCGTGTGCTCGCGCCCGCCCTCGAGCCCGAAGTACAGGCGCAGGACCTTCGCGTCGCGCGGCGGCAGCGTGCCGAGCGCCTGCTCGATCTCGTCGGTGAGGAAGCGGTTCATCGCCTCCTCCTCGGTGTCCGGCATCTCGTCCGCGACGAAGCGCTCGATGAGCGAGCGGTCGCCGTCCGGATCCATCGGCGCGTCGAGGCGCACGTCGCTCGTGTTGAGCGCGGCGAGCGACTGCACGACTTCCGTCGACAGCCCGGTCAGCTGCGACAGCTCCTCCGGCGTCGGCTCACGATTGAGCTTCTGGCGGAGGATCTCCGACGCCTTGATGATGCGCGACAGGTCGGCCGTGCGATTCAGCGGCACGCGAACCGTGCGTCCCTGGCGCGCGAGCGCCGAGAGGATCGCCTGGCGGATCCACCACACGGCGTAGGAGATGAACTTGACGCCCTGATCCGGGTCGAACTTCCGCGCGGCGGTGAGCAGCCCGACGTTCCCCTCGCCGATGAGATCGATGAGCGGAAGGCCGCGGTTCTGATACTTCTTCGCCACCGAGATGACGAAGCGCAGATTGCGCTTCACCAGCTCCTGGAGCGCGTCCTGGTCGCCCGCGCGAATCTTCTTCGCGAGCTCGATCTCCTCCGCGCCCTTCAGGAGCGGATAGGTGCTGACCTCGTAGAGGTACTGATCGAGGATGTCGCGCTCGGGCTCGTTGGGCGCAATGCCGGCCGGTGCGGATCGGCGGCGGCGCTTCACTTCGGTCATGTGTATTGCCCTCGAACGTACTGCGCGTGAGTGATGTATTGGTGAGCGATGCGATCGCGTCGCCTCATGTCGTACTGCGACCTCGATCAGGTCTGCGGTGGGCCGGTCGCCCTCCAGACTGCTCCCCGGATCGAGGGTGAAAGCGCTGCAAAATACTGGCCCGATGCGATTGCGCCAGCCCCGAATTTCTTGACATCGTAGCTACCCCTGACTACACTTCGTGTTTCCTGGCGGAACAGTTGTATCCGCTCGGCCGAGGGGGCGTAGCTCAGTTGGGAGAGCGCGTGAATGGCATTCACGAGGTCAGGGGTTCGATTCCCCTCGCCTCCACCTCCCGGTGATGCGGCTGGTCGCCGGCAGTCCCGCTCAGCAGCCGAGGTCCGACCAGTTCGGTCGGCACGCTGACGAGTCGGGACGTGAACAATGCGGGAATAGCTCAGTTGGTAGAGCACAACCTTGCCAAGGTTGGGGTCGCGGGTTCGAGTCCCGTTTCCCGCTCTGCACGCCTCGCGAGACGTCGTACGACCCTCGCGGACAACGGGCGGGGCACGCTTCAAGTTCCATGCTCCCGGGCGGCGCAACGCGCGGTTAGCTCAGTTGGTTAGAGCGCCACGTTGACATCGTGGAGGTCACAAGTTCGAGTCTTGTACCGCGCACTGCCCCACGGCACACCGCCGTGGGGCTGCTGTTTTTCCCCCTGGCGTGCTGGGCGGCGCGACGTTTGCCTCTGCTTCCCGGCATGACGCCGCGCCAACGTTCGATATCAGACCGGCGAATCGCCGCGCGATGAGCGCACACGCTTCGACCCCTGCCGATGATCTGCGGCGCGGGCTCGCCGGCCCGATCCGCTGGCGTCTCCTTCTCGCCGTCGTCGTCATCGGCGGAATCGCGCTTCTGCACCGCATCGACGCGCTGCTCACCCGCGAATACGAGCGCGAGGCGATGGCGCAGGCGATCCAGGGAGATGCCCTCATCGAGGGCTTCATCCGCCAGCGCGTCCAGCTGCTCACCACGCTCGCGGCGCTGACCGGCTCAGCGCACGGCGCGCGCGACGAGAGCGAGCGCTTCGACGTCCTCGCGAACGAGATCCGCCGCGAGATGCCGGACATCGCCACGGTCTACCTGCTGGACACCCGCGGCGGAGTGCGCGCTGCGCGCGGCGAGGACGCGCTCCCCGAGCCGGGTGTCGCGCACCGCGCGTTCCCGCTGCGCGCGCCGGCGATGCGACAGGCCGCGGAAGAGCACGCGCCCGCCGCCACCGCACCACTCCGGCTCGCCGACGGCCGGCCGGGAACGCTGCTCTATGTGCCGATCATGGACGGCGAGCGGCTCACCGGATACGTGGCGGCGGCGTTCGCGTATGAACGACTCTTCACTCGCGCGCTCGCCGGGCAGCTCCGCGGCCGCTTCTCCTATCGCGTCTCCGACGAGCGCGGCGAGATCATCGCGACGTCGGTCGGATATCCGGAGCACATCGCGCGCGACATCACCCGCGACATCACCCTGCCCGGCGGCCACGGTTGGCAGCTCGACGTCGCGGTCGAGTCGATGCAGCCCTTCACCGCGCGCGCCATCAACTGGGTCACCGGGGCCCTGGTCCTGCTCCTCGTCACCTTCCTGGCACTGCGGGAGGAGGTCCGCGCCCGGCGCTTCGCCGCGTACTCGCGCGACCTCGAGCTGCTCTCGCGCGACCTGCTCGACGCGAACATGCGCCTCGAGGAGCGCGCCCAGCAGATCGCCGAGGCCAATCGCGCGAAGTCGCGCTTCCTCGCGAACGTGAGTCACGAGCTGCGCACGCCGCTCAACGCGATCGTCGGATACAACGCGCTGGCGCTCGACGGGATGTACGGGGAGGTGCCGGCCACGCTGCGCGGCTCGCACGAGCGCATCCAGGCCGCGGCCGATCACCTGCTCGGACTCGTGAACGACGTCCTCGACCTCTCGAAGATCGAGGTCGGACGCATGGAGCGCGAGATCGAGCCCGTGGACCTGGACTCGATCCTCGACAGCGTCGCCACGGTGGTCGAGCCGGCGGCGGAAGCGAAGGGACTGCGCGTCGACATGGTCGCGACACGCAACCTGCCGACGATCGAGACCGACGCGCGCCATCTCCGGCAGATCCTGCTCAACCTCACGGCGAACGCGATCAAGTTCACCGAGCGCGGCTCGGTGACCGTCGTCGCGCGGCGCGGCGGTCCGGGCGTGCAGATCACCGTCGAGGACACCGGGATCGGGATCGCGAGCGGCGATCTCGAGCGGATCTTCGAGGAGTTCGAGCAGGTGCGCCCGAGCGGGCGCGGCGACTCGATGCAACGCGGGACGGGGCTCGGGCTCGCGATCGCACGCAAGCTCTCGCGGCTCCTCGGCGGCGAGCTCACCGTGACGAGCCAGGTCGGACAGGGATCGTGCTTCACGCTCTCCCTTCCGCTGGTCGCGCCTGCGCAGCACACGACGCCCTCCACGGCGGTTCCCGCCTACTCGTCGGGGGAGGCGGAGCGTGCGCGCGAGATCGTCGTCGAATCGATGCAACAGTCGCAGGCGCCGCCGATGAACAGGCAGCAGGCGTCGTCGCCGGCGCCGTCGATACCAGGTGCGCGCGGGGTTGACGCACCCGGGAGCGAGGACTAGAATTCTCCTGCTCGGGACGATCCGCGCCGGCACTTCGCGGCGTTCGAGGTTCCGCAGCACGCGCAGTACCAGGCGCCCGTAGCTCAATTGGATAGAGCATCTGACTACGGATCAGAAGGTTGGGAGTTCGAGTCTCTCCGGGCGCGCTGCGTGCCGTGCACAACTTCAGGATCGAAAGAGCGTCGGCGGGGCGTAGCGTAGCCCGGTAGCGCGCCTGCTTCGGGAGCAGGAGGTCGCTGGTTCAAATCCAGTCGCCCCGACCATCTTCACACGGGCTCCATGGAGCCCGTTCGCATTTGCGCGAGTAGCTCAGCTGGATAGAGCGTCGGCCTCCGGAGCCGAAGGTCGTGGGTTCGAATCCCGCCTCGCGCACGTCCGGCGATGTCCGCCTCCGAAGCCCCGGCCAGCCCGGGGCTTCGTCGTTAGGCAGCAGGGACCCGCAGCCGGTCGCCCGCCGAGTCACCGTGGGGAGCCGCGTGGCTCGTGACTTGCCACCTGTCGAGCGCGACGGTACGACAGATCATGCCCCGCACCCAGAACTGGCGCTCGCTTCTCCCCGGCCTGCTCGCGCTCGCCGCCACCGTGCTCTTCGCGGTCCTCGTGCTGACGTTCGCGCGCGTCGGAGCGCTCCACGGCTCGACGGTGCGACTCTACAGCACGATGGCCGAGGCGCGTGGCGTGATGAAGGGCACACCCGTGTGGCTCAACGGACAGCCCATCGGGCAGGTCACGAAGGTCCGCTTCCTTCCCCCGTCCGCGGACACGATGGCGAACGTCGTCGTCGTGATGGACATCCTGAAGAAGTACGCGCGCTTCGTGAGCGCCGACGCGCAGGCTCAGGTGCGCGCCGGCGGGACCCTCATCGGCGCGCCGGTGATCTACCTCTCGAGCGCGCAGGCGGGCGCCCTTTCCATCCACGCGGGCGACACGCTGCGGTCACTGCCGCAGGGCGATCCCGAGGGCGTGGCGTCGCAGATCGCGCTCGCCTCACGCGACTTCCCGGCGATCATCTCCAATGTAAAGCAGCTCCAGGCCGACCTCACGACGACACGCGGGACCGGCGGCGCGCTGCTCAACGACGACGCGCTGAAGGTCGACGTGGTGCTCGATCGCGGAGGCCGCCTCGCCGACCAGGTGATGCACGGCCGCGGCACGATCGCGCGCGCGCTCACGCCGGGCGGTGGTGGCGTCACCGCGCGCGCGCAGGTCGCGCTCGCGCGCGTCGACAGCCTGCGCGCCTTCGTCGCGTCCGACGAGACGGTTCTCGCTCGATTCCGGAAGGACTCGACGCTCACGAGGACGGTGGCGTCGCTGCGCGACGAGGTGTCGATCGCACGGGCACTGCTGAACGAGCCGCGCGGGACGGCGGGCCGCGCGCTGCGCGACAGCGCGTTGACGCGCCAGCTCACTGCCGCCGAGCGTGAGCTCACCGCGCTCCTCGCGGACCTGCGCGCGCACCCGCTTCGCTACGTCGCCTTCTAGCGCGGCGCGGCGATCGCGCCGGCCGCGGCCGCACGACGCTCTCTTGCCCTCGCTCCCCGACGCCAGTAGCTTCGGGGAGCTTCCTCCCCCGCGCGCGTCGCGCGCTGCGCCCTCCGTCCACGCCGCGCTTCCGCGGCGTTTCGAATACCCGCCGATCCCACCTCGCGCGAGGTCTGTCCCGGAGCTCTCCCCTCGTGGATATCGCACAGCTGAAGCGCATGTCGGTCCCGCAGCTGCAGGAGATGGCGGACGGGCTGAACATCACGAACACGTCGGGGCTGCGAAAGCAGGACCTGATCTTCCGCATCGAGCAGAACCTGCTCGACTCGGACACCGTCCTCACGGGCGAGGGAGTGCTGGAGATCCTGCCCGAGGGATACGGATTCCTCCGCAGCCAGGACTGGAACTACCTCTACGGTCCGGACGACATCTACGTCTCGCCCTCGCAGATCAAGCGCTTCGACCTGCGCACGGGCGACACGATCTCCGGGCAGGTGCGTCCGCCGAAGGAGTGGGAACGGTATCTCGCGCTGCTGAAGGTGGAGACGATCAACGGCGACGATCCCGAGAAGGCGAAGCAGCGGGGGAGCTTCGACAATCTGCGGCCGCGCTACCCGGACGAGCGCATCCGCCTCGAGCCGAACGACGGTGATCTGAGCATGCGCATCGTCGATCTCCTGGCGCCCATCGGCAAGGGACAGCGTGGGCTGATCGTCGCGCCGCCGCGCGCCGGAAAGACGGTTCTCATGCAGAAGATGGCGAACGCCATCCTCGAGAATCATCCCGAGGTGACGCTCATCATCCTCCTCATCGACGAGCGTCCCGAGGAAGTGACCGACATGCAGGCGAACGTGGGCTCGCGCGCCGAAGTGATCAGCTCGACCTTCGACGAGCCGGCCGATCGTCACGTGCAGGTCGCGGACATGGTGATCGAGAAGGCGAAGCGTCTCGTCGAGCATGGCCACGACGTCGTGATCCTCCTCGATTCGATCACGCGACTCGCCCGCGCGCACAACGCCGTGGTCCCGCACTCCGGAAAGATCCTCTCGGGAGGCGTCGACGCGCAGGCGCTGCACAAGCCGAAGCGCTTCTTCGGGTCGGCGCGCAACATCGACGGCGGCGGCTCGCTGACGATCGTCGCGACGGCGCTCGTGGAGACCGGTTCGCGGATGGACGAGGTGATCTTCGAGGAGTTCAAGGGAACGGGGAACATGGAGCTCGTGCTCGACCGGAAGATCGCCGACCGGCGGATCTTTCCGGCGATCGACATCCAGAAGTCGGGCACGCGTCGAGAGGAGCTGCTGCTCGACAAGCCCGAGCTGAACCGCGTCTATCTGCTGCGGAACTTCCTCGCCGACATGCCCGAGGCGGAGGCGATGGAGTTTCTCCTCCGGCAGATGGCGGCGACGAAGAACAACAAGGAGTTCTTCGTCGCGATGGCGCAGGGGTGAGCGGGGAGTCCGCCGACGTGGTGACGCAGCGACTCGGACGGTATCTCGCGGTGGACTGGGGGGAGCGGCGCATCGGCCTGGCGGTGAGCGATCCGTCGGGAACGATCGCGTCCCCCGCGGGCCACATCGTCCGCCGCGCCGGCAAGCGGCCGCCGATCGCGGAGCTGGTGCGCCGCGCCCAGGTGCTCGACGCGCGGGGATTCGTGCTCGGGCTTCCGCTCGACGAGAACGCCGGCGAGACCGATCGCTCGCGCGAGGTGCGGAACGTCGGCGCCGCGCTCGAGTCGCGGACCGGACTCCCGGTGCTCCTCGTCGACGAGCGCTACACGACGGCGATCGCGCTCCGCGCCGTGCGTGAGCTCGGCGGCGAGACGCGTGGACGCCAGGGAGACGTCGACGCCCTCGCGGCGACGGTCCTGCTGCAGCACGCGCTTCGCAGCGCGGAGCTGGGTGGTGCCGCGGAAGAGGACGCGTGAAGAAAACGCTCCTCGCGGCTCTCGCAGCCGTCGCGCTCAGCGCATGCGGTGGCGGCGCGGGGACGGTGCGGGTGGTGATCCCCCCCGGTGCGACGTTCCGCGTCGCCGCCGACTCGCTCGCCCGTGCGAAGGTCGTCCGCTCGGCGCGGCTGTTCAGGACGTACGCTTCGATCAGCGGGCACGATCGGAAGATCCACGCCGGGACCTATCTCATGTCGCGCGCGATGTCATGGGGCGAGGTGCTGGACGCGCTGACGAAGGGGACGGGCCTCATCCACGTGGTGACGATCCCAGAGGGGTATGCGATCTCCGACATCGCTGCCGCCCTCGAGCGATCTCTCGGCGTCGAGGAGGACTCCGTGCTCGCCGCGGTGCGAGACAGCGCGCTGCGCGAGCGTCTCGACGTCCCGACTCCGACGATCGAAGGCTATCTCTTCCCGGATACGTATTCCTTCGCGGACGGGACGACCGCGCGCACCGCGGTGGAGACGATGGTGCGCCGCTTCGAGCAGGTGTGGGACCCGGCGTGGAACGAGCGGCTGCAGGCGATGGCGATGACGCGGCACGACATCGTCACGCTGGCGTCCATCGTCGAGAAGGAGGCGAAGCTTCCCCAGGAGCGGCCGGTGATCGCGGCGGTGTACCTCAACCGGCTTCGCGTCGGAATGCGCCTGCAGGCGGATCCGACCGTGCAGTACGCGCGCGGCACGCACGCCGCGCGGTTGTACTACAAGGACCTTCGCGTCGATTCGCCGTACAACACGTACGAGCACGCGGGGCTTCCGCCCGGACCCATCGCGTCGCCCGGGAAGGCGTCGATCGTCGCGTCGCTCTTTCCGGCCGCGGTGTCGTATCGATACTTCGTCGCGCACCCCGACGGACACCACGAGTTCAACGTCGACTACCGCTCGCACGAGCGGGCGGTGGCGCTGCTGCGACGCGAGCGGGACGCCGCGTCGCAGCCCGGCGGGCGCGCTGGCGCGATGCCGGCGCCTAACGCTTCGCGTCCGGCACCGGCGCGGCAGCGACCGCGCTAGCGGACGGCCGCGAGCGCCAGCGGAAGGTCACGTCCGGCGCCTCGGGGTCCGGGGCCTCCGTGCGGCGATCCTTGCGGGCCGGGATTCGCGGCTGCGTGAGGGTGCGGCGCGCGTCGCGGATGCGGTCGAAGACGGGCGGGAACAGGAAGAGGTCGACGAGCGACGGATCGAACTGCGTCGCGCGCCCACGGGCGATGACCTCTGCCGCCGCCTGCAGCGACAGGCCGCGCTGGTAGCGGCGGCCATGACTGACGACGTCGAAGCTGTCCGCGATCGCGACGATCCGGGCGGCGAGCGGGATCCGCGGTCCGCGCAGCCCTTTCGGATATCCCTGCCCATCCCAGCGCTCGTGGTGCGCGAGGATTCCTTCTGCGAGATCGGGATAGAAGCTGGCGATCGGCGCGACGACACGGGCGCCGCGTGCGGGGTGTGTCGCGATGGCGCGGCGCTCGGCGGGCGTGAGGCTGGTGTTCTCGTGGATGATGTCGAAGAGCGCCGAGTGGATCTTGCCGATGTCGTGGAAGAGCGCGACGCGCTCGACGACGCGGCACTCGTGCTGGTCGAGTCCCGCCTCCTCGGCGAGGACGAGGGCGTAGGCGGCGACCCGGCGGACGTGTGCGCCGGTCTCGGCGTCGTTCGCGTCGATCGCGTTGAGGAGCGATTCGAGAGTCGCGGCGGCGAGTCGCTCCATGGCGCGGCGGCTCTGGCGCCTGCGGGTGAGGAGGGCGCCGGTGGCTGCGCCGGCGATCAGCGCGAGAGGGGCGAGGCGAGGCATGCCGCCGCGGTGCGCAAGAAACGGGGCATCGTCACGGGGAAGTGGTGACGAAGGTCCGGCCGGGTGGGGCGCGGCGGGTGCGTCGGGTTCATGGAGCGGCGGCGGCGGGAACGACGAAAGGCCGTGCGGCTCGAAGTCGAGCTGCACGGCCTTTCGGTCGAATCGTTCGCCGCCTTGCGGGGCAGCGCCAGCAGGTGCCGGCGATGGCCTACTCTCCCGCGATCTCTCGATCGGAGTACCATCGGCGCTGTAGGGCTTGACGACCGTGTTCGGAATGGGAACGGGTATGGCCCCTACGCTCTAATCGCCAGCGAAGCGAAGCAAGGGAAGGAA
>DASVXU010000012.1:0-5633 GCA_036392515.1 Gemmatimonadaceae bacterium
ATCTGCCCGATGAACACCGCCGCCAGCAGCGCGAAGATGTACGCCTGCAGGAACGCCACGAACAGCTCGAGCATCATGATCGCCACCGCGACGAGCGCCGGCGCGACGCCGATGACGTAGCTCTTGAACGCGAAGATCAGCCCGATCAGCGCCAGCACGACGATGTGTCCAGCCGTCATGTTGGCGAAGAGACGGATCATCAGCGCGAAGGGCTTGGTGAGCTTCCCGATGAACTCGACCGGCGTCATGATGATGAACATCAGGACGCGCATCACGATCGGAAGCTCCTTGTTCCAGTAGAAGATCGTGTTCAGGTAGCCGATCCCCTGCGCGCGGATCCCCGCCGCCTCGATCACGAGGAAGGTGATGATCGCCAGCGTCGCCGTGACCGAGATGTTCCCCGTCGCCGTCGAGCCGTAGGGGATGAGCCCCAGCAGGTTCGCGAAGAGGATGAAGAAGAAGAGCGTGAGGATGAAGGGCGCGAAGCGCTCGCCGTGCGGGCCGAGGTTCGGGATCGCCACTTCCTGGCGGATGTAGAGGACCATCGCCTCGATCCCTGCCGCGAATCCCTTCGGGCGGCCGATCGTGTGCGTGTGCCGTGCGTGCGCGCGCGCCGCCGTGATCAGCACGATGCAGCAGAGCGCCGCCGCGATGAGCAGCATGACGACGTGCTTGGTCGGCGAGATGTCCACGAGATGGCCGCCGATGTTGATCGGCTTCCAGCGCGGCAGCTCCGCCTCGCAGACGAGCGACCCGTGATTCCAGCAGGGGTAGTCGATCGCGTGCGCGTCGGTGATGTGCGGGGTGATGATGTCCACTTCCTTCGCGTGCGCCCCCGCCTCGGCGGGAACGGCGTGCTCCTGGGCGCGCAGCGGCGCCGCGACGGCGAGGAATGCGAAGGCGAGCAGGCGGACGACGCTCATAGCTTCAGGAACGGAGGTTCGAGAACCGTCAGTACGAAGAGAAAGGTAGCGAGGCTCACCAGCGCCGCCCCCGAGGGGAGCGCCAGCGCCTTCACCAGGACCATCGCGTAGAGGAGGAGCACCGCGAAGCGCGCGATCGCCCCCACCCCCCACGCCGCGACGACGTGCTCGCGCGGGACGAGCCGCAGCCCGACGAAGACGAGGAGCTGCAGCCCGAGCGCGACCGCGGCGCTGAGGAGGATCGCCCGCCGCTCCGGCCAGCTCTCGTAGAAAACGGCGAGGACCCCGCCGGCGACGAGGCAGACGACGATGGCGACGACGCCGAAGAGGGCGATCGCCCGCCCGGCGGAGCGGTGGCGCGGCGTCGCGAGCGCGGAGGGAGCGCTCATCGCGCGCCTCCCCCGCCCTGACCCGCCTGCCGCTCCTTTCGCGCCTTCTCCTCGCGCTCCTGCATCGCCATCAATTTGCGGTACATGCTGTAGAAGGCGGCGCCCCCCCCGACGAAGACGCCGAGCATAAGGAAGATCGGCGCGGTGCCGAGCTTCCGGTCGATCCACTGGCCGACCCAGAGGAAGACGAGGAGGGACGCGGCGAACTGGAGCCCGAAGCCCGCGTAGGCTCCCGCCCCCGGCCCTTCCTGGTCGCTCTGACCCCCGACCCCTGGCTGCTGACCCCCGCCTGTCACAGCCGCTGAATCTAAAAGTTTGAGAAAAATTTCACAAGCTCGCCCCGCCCCGGCACCGAAGAGCGGCCGAACCTGTTCTGGCCGCTTTCAACTCGTTGAGGCTCCGTCACTTGGTGTGTTGCGTATCACGTTGACTGTGCGTCCCCGTGTTGATAACGTTGACACGACCGATTTGTGAGCCTGCCCCGCGAGCTCGCAGGCCGTGTCCCCCCGCCGCCAGCTCCGCACCGCGCTCGCACGTACAGTCCGCAATGAATTTCCGCGTCATCGGTTCCTTCCTCGCCATCGGCGTCGTCGCATTCGCCTGCGGGCCGCGCGCCCGCACCACCGAGAGCTCCACCGCGAAGTCCAGCGTTAGGCATCAGCACGCGCCGGCGAGCAAGCCGCTCGTCGCCAGCGTCGACGTCGACGTCTCCGACGAGGTCCACTTCGCGCTCGCCGTCACCAACGCCAGCACGAAGGGCGTCGAGATCGACTTCCCCAACGCGCAGACGCACGACTTCGCCGTCTTCGACTCGACGGGCAAGGAAGTGTGGCGCTGGAGCCGCACGCGCCTCTTCACCTCGGCGCTGCAGACCAGACCGTTAGGCGCCGACGATTCGCACGTCTACGAGGACTCGTGGAGCCCCGACGAGAGCGCGCACGGGCGCTACACCGTCGTCGCCTCGCTCGCCAGCAGCAACTACCCGCTCCAGCAGCGGGCCGAGTTCACGCTCCCCTGAGCCGCCGCGGCCCCGCGTGAGCGCGCCCGACGCCGCCGCGCGGTCCGGCTTCGCCGATCTCGAGCTCCTCGCCCGCCTCGCGGCGGCGCGCAAGGAGCTCGTCGCGCAGATAGCCCGCCGCATCGTCGGACAGCAGGACGTCGTCGACAACCTCGTCGCCGCGCTGCTCGCCGGAGGACACGTCCTCCTCATCGGCGTCCCGGGGCTCGCCAAGACGCTGCTCGTGCGCACCGTCGCCGAGGCGCTCGACCTCTCCTTCTCGCGCGTGCAGTTCACCCCGGACCTCATGCCCGGCGACATCACCGGCACCGAGATCCTCGAGGAGCGCGACGGGCGGCGCGCCTTCACCTTCGCGCGCGGTCCCGTCTTCGCGAACATCGTCCTCGCCGACGAGATCAACCGCGCGCCGCCGAAGACGCAGGCCGCGCTGCTGCAGGCGATGCAGGAGCACTCGGTGACTTCGGCGGGTCACACCTATCGCCTGTCGGAGCCTTTCTTCGTCCTCGCGACGCAGAACCCGATCGAGCAGGAGGGGACGTATCCACTCCCCGAGGCGCAGCTCGACCGCTTCATGTTCGCGCTGCGCGTCGGCTACCCGTCGCGTGCCGAGGAGGAGCGGATCGTGATGGGGACGACGGGGGACGTCGATCCCGAGATCTCGCGCGTGCTGAGCACGCACGAGCTGCTGCAGCTCCAGCACCTCGTGCGTCGCCTCCCGGCGGCGCCGGTAGTGGTGCAGCGCGCCGTGTCGCTCGCCCGCGCGACGCGGCCGACCGAGCCCGAGGCGTCGGCGGAGATCAAGCGCTACGTGAGCTGGGGCGCCGGCCCGCGGGCGTCGCAGTACCTCGTGCTCGGCGCGAAGGCGCGCGCGGCGATGGACGGCCGGCCCTATCCCGACCTCGAGGACGTGGACGCCGTCGCGCTCCCGGTGCTGCGGCACCGGATCGTCCTGAACTTCCAGGGCGAGGCGGACGGGGTGAAGATCGAGGAGCTGGTCGGGCGGGCGCAGAAGGGCTGAGCGCGGGTTCCGAGCGTCCCTGCCCTTCCGGGCCGACCCGGAGATCGGCACTTTCCTGACCAGCGGATGACGCCCGGCTGACGCTGCCGCCGAGGCTCTCCCGAGGGAAGCTGACGCACGTGCGGCGGCGCAGCCGCGAGCTTCCCCTCCCGGCCCGTGACTGGGATGGAGGGGCGATGATCAAGCTCAGGGCGATCGCCGAGTGTGCGATCGATCTCGAGAAGGGCCGCATCGAGGCGAGCTCCGAGATCCACTTCGGCATCCTCGCGCATCTCATCGTCGAGCGTGGAAAGCCCGTCGCTCGCGCCACCCTCGTCGACGCCTTCTGGTGGAACGCCGACGACGCCGACGGTCGCCACTGCCTGCGCCAGGCGATCTACAAGCTGCGCCAGATGGGCGTCCCGATCGAGGGCGACGGCGACACGTTCACGCTCGGCGAGCGCGCCGCGCTGGCCGACTTCGACTGCGCGGACGAGCGGACGCTCGCGCTCTCCCCGCTTCCTCCCGAGCAGGCGGTCGCCATCTTCCCCGGCTACGCGCCGCGCGCGTCGGCGCCCTTCCTGACGTGGCTCGAGCGGACGCGCGAGAGGGCAGGGCGCGCCGTGCGCGGGGTGCTCGTCCGCGCGTTAGGCGAGGCACGCCGCCGCAACGGGTGGGAGGAGGCGGCGAAGCTCGCGCGACAGTGTCTCGTCCTCGACCCGCTCAACGAGGAGGCGACGCTGACGCTCGCCGAGTACACCGCGCTGCAGGGCGACAAGCACGAGGCGCTGCGGCTGATCGACAGCTACATGGAGGAGATCGGCGGCACGTACGGCGACCTGCGCATCCCCGCGTCGCTGCTGCGCAACCGCATCTCGGAGCGGGTAGCCTATCCGCCCGCGTCGGCCGCGGGCAAGATCCCCCTGGTCGGTCGCGAGGACAGCCTGCGCGTGCTCGCCGGCGTCGCGACGGAGGTCGCGGGGGGAGCGGGCCACACCTTCGTCATCCACGGCGCGCCGGGGATCGGGAAGACGCGCCTGATCACCGAGTTCGCGAACATCTCGGCGATGAAGGGGGCGCGCATCGTGCGCGTCGAGTGTCACGCCGACGCGGCAGAGCGCGCGCTCTCGGTGTTCATGGAGCTCGCGCCGCAGCTCCTGCGGATGCCCGGCGCGCTGGGCTGCTCCCCCGAGGCGCTGCGGCTGGTGCGTCGCCTCGGGCGGCACGACCCGAACGAGCGACTGGACGCCGACGAGTACGGCGGCCCCGCGTCGCTGCACGCCGCGGTGCGCGCCTCGTTGCGCGACCTCATCGACGCGATCGCGGCCGAGCGTCCGCTCTATCTGATGATCGAGGACGTCCACTGGATCGACCCCATCTCGCTGGAGGTGCTGAAGGAGATCATCGGATCGAACCGCGGTCGGGCGCTGCTCGTGCTGATGACGACGCGGACGCTGGGGGACGGGGAGCTGCTGCGCGGAGTGGACCGGCGCCAGCTGATCGTGCACGAGCTCGAGCCGTTAGGCGAGGCGGCGTCGCGGCGGCTGGCGGAGACGTTGTGCGGAGCGCTGGCGATTCAGACGGAGGGGAAGCTGATCGATTGGTGCATCCAGCGGGGGGCGGGGAACCCGCTGTTCATGACGGAGCTGCTGGCGCACTGGCGGGAGACGAAGGATATGGAGCGGGTGCCGGTGTCGTTGGAGGCACTAATAGACGAACGCCTAGCGGCATTGAGCGAAGGGGCGCTTCGGACTCTCCAAACGATCGCGCTGCTGGAGGGAGAGGCCACGTACGAACTTCTCGAGGCGGTGCTGGGAATGCCGCGGTGGAAGGCCATGGGCTGTGTCGAAGAATTGGAAAAGGCCGGAGTAGTGACTTCTCAGGGGGTCATGCTTCGGACGCTCCATGACGTGATTAGTCGTGCAGCGGCGCGGTGCCTCAGCACGACAACTTCGAGCTACCTCCATCGTGCAATCGCAGGGCAGTTGCAGCGAACTGCCGAGTTCGAGTCTGACCCCGCGCTCGTTTGGCGTGCTGCAAGCCACTGGACGGCCGCGGGTGCTCCGGACACCGCACTCAATCTCCTCAGCGAAGCAGCGCGCCACCTTGCCAATGTCGGTTCGCACTACGGGGCGGCGCGACTGATCGAACAGGCGGCCGCGCTAACTAACGATCCAGACCAGAAGTTGGCTCTGTTCCATAGGCGCTGCGACTATCTCGAATCCTGCGGCCCAGGCGAGGCGCTCATCACCGCTGCCAGTGAAGCCCTGGCCCTCGAAAGCTGCTCCCGGAAGCGCGGCAGTTCG
>DASVXU010000013.1:0-4431 GCA_036392515.1 Gemmatimonadaceae bacterium
TGATCGCCACTGCCGAACTGGTTGTTGTACGTCAGCAGGTTCTCGAAGAGGAGCGACGTCGTCCCCTCCCGCCGGTCCGTCAGCCGCGCGACGGGATTCGGGCTCCGGTAGCGGAGCTGCGCGATCCCGTTCCAGTTCGTCGCGTTGAAGTCGTTGTAGTTCACGCCGAGGTTGAACCGGTACGACAGGTTCCAGGGGAGCGACGCCTGCGCGTAGCCGGTCGCGATGACCTGGTTCGACTGGTACCGGTTCTCGTTCTGCTCGAGCAGCCCGACCGGATTGCTGCCGAAGGTCGGATTGGCGTCGCTGCCGTAGCCGTAGCCGCTCGGATTGTTGGCGTCGTACACCGGGATCGTCGGCACCATGCGCAGCGCGTCGACGAGCGGGAAGCCATTCAGCGAGCGCTGATTCGTGTGCGACAGCGCGAGTGCCTCGCCGAAGGTGAGGCGGCTGCGGCGGAGCTCGGAGTTCGCGCGGAAGCTGTACCGGCGGAAGCCCGTCGTGATCACGGTCCCGGTCTGGTCGGTGAACCCGCCGCCAAGCAGATAGCTCGCCGTCGGCGTACCGCCCGAGACCTGAAGGTTGTGATCCTGGATCGCGCCGGTCCGGAAGATCGCGTCCTGCCAATCGGTGTTGATCGTCGGGTTCACCGCGCCGCTCGGCACGGGAAGCCCGGCGTTCGTGTACGCCTGCCGCGTGATCTCCGCCCATTGTGTCGAGTTCATCATCTCGACGCGCTTCGCGATGTCCTGGATGCCGTAGTACGAGCGGAGCTCGATGCGGTTCGGGCCCTGCAGCCCGCGCTTGGTCCTGATCACGATCACGCCGTTGGCTGCCTGCGCGCCGTACTGGGCGGAGGCGGCGGCGTCCTTCAGCACCTCGATGGACTCGATGTCGGCGGGATTGATGTTGGTGTTCTCGCCGAGATACATGCCATCCACGACGTAGAGCGGCGTCGCGTTTCCGAGGAAGCTCTGCCCGCGGATCATGATCTGCGCGGCGCGTCCGGGCTCGCCCGAGGTGGTGATCTGGACGCCGGGCACACGCCCGTGCAGCGCGTCCTCGATCGTTGCGACCTTCTGGTCGGCGATCTCGGCGCCGCTCACGGTGGCCACTGCGTCGGAGACGGTCGCGCGTCGCTGTGTCGTGTAGCCGATGGAGACGATCTCGGAGAGCGTCGCTGCCGCGACTTCCAGCTGGAAGTCCGCCGTCGCGGGTTGCCCTGCGACGACCGTCACGCTGCGAGCCTGCGGGGCGTAGCCGATTCGCTGGGCGCGCACCGAGTACGTGCCAGGATTGACGCCCACGATGCTGTATCGCCCATCGGTTCCGGAAACCGCGCCGAGGGTCGTGCCGACGAGCGTCACCCGGACGTCGGAAAGTGGTGCGCCCTGCGCCGAGATGGTACCGGTGATGCGCTCCACCGCGCCCTGCGCGCGGAGCGGGCTGTGCACGGCGGTGAGCGCCATGCCGACGCAGGTGAGCACCAGCGCGGCGACGCGCCGCGTGCTCCTGCATCGATGAGAAGTCGGTTGACTGATCAAGGGTCGAAACCTCTCTGGGGGTTCAGGGATGAAGAGATCGGATCGGGCCACCGGGCACCGCGATGCGCACGCGCGGCGTGCATCGCGACGCCCGGGACCGGTGGTGGTCGCTCGCGCACTGCTCCCGCCGCGCCCATCGTCGCGACGCCGTCAGCGGCGCGGTTGGAGATCGCGGGGTTCATCGGGACCCACGTCCAGCGGTGAGTCGGGAGGTCGCCGCGCGTGGGGCGGGCCCGGTCGAGGCGCGCACCATGAGCGTGGCGTCGAGGTAGACCTTCTTCGGCGGGACGACCCCCTTCGCCTCGATGTGCCGGATCAGCATCCGCGCGGCGATGCGTCCCATCTCGCCCTTCGGGATCCGCACCGTCGTCAGCGGGCGCGGAAGGTAGGTGAGCATCGCGATGTCGTCGAAGCCGATCACCGAGACGTCCTCGGGAACGCGCAGCCCGAGCTCGGCGAGCGCGCGACAGAGGCCGATCGCGACGAGGTCGTTGTAGCAGGTGATCCCCGTCGGGCGGGTCGCGGCGCCGCGCGCGCGGAAGAGCTCGAGCCCGCAGCGGTAGCCGTCGTCCAGGTGCGCGCCGGCGGTGACGACGTCCTCGTCGCTGAAGGCGAGGCGCGAGGCGCTGAAGGCGCGGCGCACCCCGTCCACGCGCTCGTGCGTGTGCGTCGAGTACTGGGGGCCGGCGAAGTGCACGATGCGCGTGTGCCCCCGCTCGATGAGGTGCGCGACGGCGAGCCGCGACCCCTCGACGTTGTCGACGTCGACGAGGCTCGCCGGGACGCCGCGGATCTCCTCGAGCAGCACGAAGGGGAAGTTCCGCCGCTTCAGCTCGAAGAGGTGCGAGAGATCCGCGTGCTCGTCGAGCACCGGCGTGACGATGAGCCCATCGACATCCTTCGCCTGGAGGAGCTTCACCGCCTGACGCTCGGCGGCGTACTCGCCCTCGGAGCTGACGGCGAGGAGGGTGTAGCCCGCGGCGCTCGCCTGCGCTCGGGCCGCGGCGATGACCTCGCCGTAATACGGGTTGTCGATCTCCTTGATGACGATGGCGATGCTGCGGCCGGAGCGTGCGGCGGTCGTCGCCGCGCTCGCCGCCGCGCCGGCCGCCGGTGCGCGGCGATAGTTCAGCGACTCGATCGCCTCGCGCACGCGCTCGCGCGTGGCGTCGCTGACGGGGCTGGAGTCGTTGATCACCGCGGAGACGGTGGCCTTGGAGACACCGGCTCGTCGCGCCACATCGGTGATCGAGGGTCGCTTCGCGTGCATGGAGACGGGGTGCGGGGACGGGGTCCGCGCGGTGCCGAACATGTGCGAACGCAGTCGAACGACCGCGAACGGCGATAGCGTAGCCCTGCGGGCGGGGGGCGTCAAGAAGGGATTCGGGAGGTCGCGAAACGGAGATGCGGGGCGTCGGGAAAGTGCGATGCGGGAGATCGAGATACCGCGATGCGAGAGGCGAGGATACGAGAACTTCCGATGGCTCATCGCTCTGGCTTTTCGACGCAGACCCCACAGAGCCCACAGAGCACACGGCGGACACCGAGGGCTCCCGTGCGCTGAAGGTTTCCCGGCTCGTGCGGGCAGTGGCGCTCTTTGTCCTCCGTGGCCTCGGTGCTCTCCGTGTCGGTCAGCCGGCGGTCCCCGTATCGGCGGCCGGTCCCCGTATCGGCGGCCCCCCGTATCGGCGGCCCCCCGTATCGCCGTTCCCGCATCTTCGCATCCCGAATCGCCGTCTCCCGCCGCAGGCGGACACCCCGCATCGCTCTTTCCCGACGCCCCGCATCCACCGATGCTTGACGTCATCGGCGCCACACACCCGATTGTCCGCATGCCACTCCTTCACCTCGAGCGGATCGGAAAGCGCTTCGCCGGCGTCACCGCCCTGCGCGGCGTCGACTTCACGCTCGAGCCGGGAGAGGTACATGCGCTCGTCGGGGAGAATGGCGCGGGGAAGTCGACGCTGATCAAGGTCATGACCGGCGCGCACCGCCGCGACGGGGGGCGGATGCTGCTGAACGGCGAGGACGTGGACTTCCGCTCCCCCGCGGAGGCGCAGGCGGCAGGGATCACCGCGGTGCACCAGGAGATTCAACTGCTCGGCCTTCGCACCGTCGCCGAGAACATCTTCCTCGCCCGCGAGCCGCGGCGGCTGGGGCTCGTGCACTGGCGGCGGATGTTCGACGAGGCGCGCGCGGCGCTCGATCGCGTCGGCCTCGACGTCGATCCCCGCGCGATCGCCGGCACGCTCAGCACCGCGCAGCAGCAGATGGTCGCGATCGCGCGCGGCATCTCGCTCGGGGCGCGCGTGCTCGTCCTCGACGAGCCGACGAGCTCACTCGCCGAGCGCGAGGTCGCCGCGCTGCACGACCTCGTGCGCCGGCTGCGCGACGAGGGCACGGGCGTCGTGTACGTCAGCCACCGCTTCGACGAGCTCTACGCGCTCTGCGACCGCGTCACCATCCTGCGCGACGGCGCGCTCGTCGGCACGCATCCCATCGCAACGCTCGATCGCATCGATCTCGTCTGCATGATGCTCGGCAGGACGCGCGACGAGGTGCGCCGTGAGGCGACCGCGCCCCGTGCGCGAAGCGCGTCGGGCGACGGGCCCCCGCTGCTCGAGGCGGACGCGATCGCTCGCGTGCCCAGGCTGCACGACGTGTCGCTCGCCGTGCGGAAGGGCGAGGTCGTCGGGCTGGCGGGGCTGCTCGGCTCCGGGCGCACGGAGACCGCGCGCGCGCTCTTCGGCGTCGACCCGCCGCAGCGCGGCGCCGTGCGCAGCGAGGGACGCGACCTCGCGCTGCGCGGTCCCGCCGACGCGATCGCCGCGCGCTTCGCGTTCTGCTCCGAGGATCGCAAGGCGGAAGGGATCATCCCCGAGCTCTC
>DASVXU010000014.1:0-24234 GCA_036392515.1 Gemmatimonadaceae bacterium
AGGGCGATGCGCAGCGACCGCGAGGTCAGCGGGTCGAGGCGGCCGAGGTGCGGCGCGTGCGGGGCGCGCGAGCCGTGGACGCCGCGGGGGATCAGGGTCTCCATCCTACGCTTGTTCGAGCGCGGCATGCGCGGCGGCGAGTCGGGCGATGGGCACGCGGTAGGGCGAACAGGACACGTAATCGAGACCGATGCGGTGGCAGAACCTGACCGATTTCGGGTCGCCCCCGTGCTCCCCGCAGATGCCCACCTTCAGGCCGGGGCGGGTGCTTCGTCCTTCGTCGACGGCCATGCGAATGAGCCTCCCGACTCCGTCCTGGTCCAGTACCTGGAATGGATCCTCGGAGAAGATACCCTTCTCCACGTAAGAGGGAAGGAACCGCCCCGCATCGTCCCGGCTGAGCCCGAATGTGGTCTGTGTCAAGTCGTTCGTGCCGAAGGAGAAGAAGGCCGCCGCCCCGGCCACGTCGCCCGCCAGGAGCGCGGCGCGGGGAAGCTCTATCATGGTACCTATCGTGTAGCTAACAGGCTCACCCATCCCGCCTAACACTTCCTCCGCCTGCCGCTCGAGGATCGCCTTCTGGTGCTCGAGCTCCTTGCGGCTGGCGACGAGGGGGATCATGATCTCGGGCCGCACGTCGATCCCGCGCCGCGAGGCGCGCACCGCGGCCTCGAAGATCGCCCGCCCCTGCATCTCGGTGATCTCGGGGTAGGTGATTCCGAGCCGGCAGCCGCGATGGCCGAGCATCGGGTTGGTCTCGCGGAGCGACTCGACCACCCGGGCGAGCTCGGGACGCGTCATCCCGAGCTGGCGCGCCAGCATCTTGCTCTCCTCGCCCCCGTGCGGGAGGAACTCGTGCAGCGGCGGGTCGAGGAGGCGGATCGTCACGGGGTAGCCGTGCATCGCCTCGAAGATCCCCTCGAAGTCGTGCCGCTGCATCGGCAGCAGCTTCGCCAGGGCACGCCGCCGCCCTCCCTCGTCGCGGGCGACGATCATCTCGCGCATCGCGGTGATGCGGTCGCCCTCGAAGAACATATGCTCGGTGCGACAGAGCCCGATCCCCTCGGCGCCGAAGCCGCGGGCGACGCGGGCGTCGTGGGGGGTGTCGGCGTTCGCGCGCACTCCGAGGCGGCGCACCTTGTCCGCCCGCTTCATCAGCCGGTCGAAGGACTGGAACGCGGGGGCGTCGTGGGCGCGCATCTGGCCGTTGATGACGCGAATCACCTCGCTCGGGATCGTCGGCAGGGCGCCGGCGAAGACGCGCCCCGTCGCGCCGTCGAGCGTCAGCCACTCGCCCTCGGTGACCGTCGCCCCGTGCACGGACATCCGGCGCTGCGCGACATCCACCTCGAGCTCCTTCGCGCCGACCACGGCGCACTTGCCCATCCCGCGGGCGACGACGGCCGCGTGGCTGGTCATCCCCCCGCGCGAGGTGAGCACGGCCCGCGCGGCGACGATCCCGTGGAAATCCTCGGGCGTGGTCTCCTCGCGCACGAGGATCACCGCTTCGCCCGCGGCGGCGCGCTGCTCGGCGACGTCGGGATCGAACACCGCCTTTCCGCTGGCGGCGCCGGGAGACGCGGGGAGGCCGGTCACGATCGGGGTCGCGCGAACTGCGCCATCGATGACGGGGTGAAGGAGCTGATCGAGCTGGTCCGGCTCGACGCGGCGCACCGACTCCTTCTCGTCGATGAGCCCATCGCGCACCATCTCGTCGGCCACGCGGACCGCGGCCATCGCGGTCCGCTTCCCGCTACGAGTCTGCAGGAGGTAGAGTTTCCCCCGCTCGACGGTGAACTCGATGTCCTGCATGTCGCGGTAGTGCGACTCGAGGCGCCTCTGCGTCTCGACCAGCTCCGCCCAGGCGCCGGGAAGCCGGTCGGCCATCTCGGCGATGCGAAGCGGGGTGCGGATCCCGGCGACGACGTCCTCGCCCTGCGCGTTGAGGAGGAACTCCCCGTAGAACACATGCTCCCCCGTGGACGGGTCTCTCGTGAATGCGACACCCGTACCCGAGTCGTCCCCCATGTTCCCGAAGACCATCGCGACGACGTTCACCGCCGTGCCTAACGTTTCCGGGATGGCGTGCACCCGGCGGTAGTCCACCGCCTTCTTGAGGGTCCAGGACTTCCAGACGGCTTCGATCGCCCCCCAGAGCTGCTCGCGCGGCTCGGTGGGGAAGGGGCGGCCGGTCGCCGCGCGCACGAGCTGCTTGTACTCCTCCACGAGGTTGCGCAGCGCGTCCTCGCTGAGATCGGCGTCGCTCTCGACGCCGCTCGTCATCCGCTTGGCCTTCAGCAGATGCTCGAACTGATGGATCGGGACGCCGAGCACGACGTCGCCGTACATCTGGATGAAGCGCCGGTACGAGTCGTAGGCGAAGCGCGCGTTCCCGCTCTGCTGCGCGAGGCCGAGCACCGTGCGGTCGTTCAACCCGAGGTTGAGGATCGTCTCCATCATTCCCGGCATGGAGACGGGCGCGCCCGAGCGGACGGATACGAGGAGTGGATTCCTCGGGTCGCCGAAGGCGCGGTCGGCGGTCTGCTCGAGCCGCTCGAGGTTGCGGGCCACCTCCTCGCGCAGCGCGTCGGCGATCGTGCCGTCGGCCAGGTATTCGACGCAGGCGGAGCAGGCAATGGTGAACCCCGGGGGCACGGGCACCCCGAGGTTCGTCATCTCGGCGAGGTTCGCACCCTTGCCGCCGAGCACCGCCTTCATGTCCTTCGTGCCGTCAGCCTTGCCGTTGCCGAAGAAGTAGACTTTCTGGGTCACTGGTATGCGGGTTCAGCATCCGCAACCTGCGCGGAGCTTCTCTGGATCGGTCGGAGGCGGCGTCGGGTAGTCGCCCGAGAAGCAGGCATGGCAAAACCCGTGCGGGCCGCCCGGAACCGATTCCAGCATGCCCTCCAGTGAGAGGTAGCCCAGTGTATCGACACCCAGATGAGCGGCGATCTGCTCGGTGGTGAGATTCGCCGCGATGAGCTCCTCGCGCGTCGGCGTGTCGATGCCGTAGTAGCAGGGGCCCGTGACCGGGGAGGAGCTGACGCGCATGTGCACCTCCTTCGCCCCCGCGGCGCGCACCATGGCGACGAGGCCGCGCGTGGTGGTCCCGCGAACGATCGAGTCGTCCACCATCACGACACGTTTCCCCTCGAGGACCTCGCGGACCGCGTTGTACTTGACGCGCACCTTCGCGTCGCGTGCACCCTGCGTCGGCTGGATGAAGGTCCGGCCGACGTAGTGGTTGCGGATCAGCGCGAGCTCGTACGGGAGCCCCGACTCCTCGGCGAAGCCGAGCGCCGCGGAGTTCGACGAATCGGGGACGGAGAACACGAGGTCGGCGTTCGGCGCGGGATGCTCGCGGGCGAGGCGCCGCCCCAGCTCGCGGCGCGCGCGGTCGACGGAGCCCCCGAAGACGCGGCTGTCGGGGCGCGCGAAGTAGACGTACTCGAAGACGCAGCGATGCTGCTCCTTCGCGGCGAGCCTCGCGCCGGTGCGGATGCCCTGGTCGTCCACGACGACGATCTCGCCGGGCTCGATCTCGCGCACCGCCTGCGCGCCGACGATGTCGAGCGCGCAGCTCTCCGAGCCGAAGATCACGGCGTCGCCGAGCGTCCCCATGACGAGCGGGCGCCAGCCGCGCGGGTCGCGCGCCGCGAGCAGCGTGTCACCGACGAGGACGAGCAGCGAGTAGGCGCCCTCGACTCCCTCGAGCGCGTCGGCCAGCCGCTCCTCGGGACGTTCCGCTCGCGAGCGCGCGATCCGGTGGACGATCACCTCGGAGTCCATCGTCGAGGAGAAGATCGCCCCGTCGTCCTCCAGCTCCTGCCGGAGCTCCGTGGCGTTGGTCAGGTTGCCGTTGTGCGCGAGCGCGACGGCTCCGCCGCGGACGCTCGCGAGGACGGGCTGCGCGTTGGCCAGCACCGACGATCCCGCGGTGCTGTAGCGCGTGTGACCGATCCCCGTGCTCCCCTGGAGCTGCCGCATCTCCGATTCGTCGATCCCCTCGGAGACGAGCCCCATCGAGCGAACCGCGTGGGCGCGCGTCGTGTCGTCCACTGTCACAATCCCCGCCGACTCCTGCCCGCGATGCTGCAGCGAGTAGAGCCCGAGATGGACCAGCTCCGCCGCCTCGGGATGCCCGCGAACTCCGAATATGCCGCACATGCTACTATTCCACCGGTGTCGTGAGAGTCTCGGTCGTCGCCACGGCGATGGGCGCCGTGGAGCGCGACATGATCGTCGGGATCGTGTCGTGCCACGCGGCCGCGAGCCGCTCGAGGGAGGTGACGATGAGCCGCGTTCCGACGCGGATCGAGAGTGGCGCGCCGGCGACGCCCACCGTGCCGATGACCCGCAGCGGCACGCGGTTCCGCTCGGCCACGCGCTTGAGCGTCGCGAGGTCCCGCGTGGATACGAGAACGCGATTCTGCGCCTCGCCGAAGAGCAGGGCGCGGAGCGGGAGAGTGCTCCACGCCGAGAGATCGACCGTCGCGCCGATCATCCGCTCGCGATCCATGATGCAGCACTCGGCGAGCGAGACCGCGAGGCCCCCCTCGCTGATGTCGTGCGCCGACGCCAGCGCCCCCTTCTCGGCAGCGGCGACGAGGGTGTCCACGAGCCGCCGTGCCGCGACCAGGTCGCATGCCGGCGGCTGTCCCGCGACCACACCGTGGATGCGCGCCAGGTACTCGCTCGCGCCGATCTCCGAGGTGGGCTCCCCGAGCAGCACGAGATCGGCGCCCTCGTCGCGGAAGTTCGAGCGCACCGCGCGGTCCACGTCGTCGAGCACTCCCACCATCCCGATCACGGGCGTCGGGTGCACCGCGCTCTGCGGGCTCTCGTTGTAGAGCGAGACGTTGCCGCCGGTCACCGGAGTCTCCAGCGCGGTGCACGCCTCGCCGATCCCCGCGATCGCCTCACGGAGCTGGTAATAGACTTCCGGCCGCTTCGGATTCCCGAAGTTCAGGTTGTTCGTGATCGCCCGCGGACGGGCGCCGGTGCAGGCGACGTTGCGCGCCGATTCGGCCACGGCGATGCGCGCGCCGAGACGCGGATCGAGCGCGACGTAGCGTCCGTTGCAGTCGACCGTGAGCGCGAGCGCCTTCTTCGTGCCGCGCAGGCGCACGACCGCGGCATCACCGCCGGGACCCACGACAGTATTGGTGCGGACCGTCGTGTCGTACTGGCGATAGACCCAGCCCTTGCTGGCGATCGTGGGGGAGGAGAGGAGCTGCTCGAGCGTCCATACCGGATCGCGCTCCTCGGCGCGCTCGGGGATCGCCGCCACCTCGCGGGCGCGGGCCTCGCGGACCGCCGTGCTCTCTTCTGCCGGCGGCGTGTAGGTCGGGCAGTCGGTGACGAGGCGCGACCCCGGAAACTCCGCGACGACCCGATCGCCCTCGGTGACGCGGTAGACCGGCTCCGCGATCACCTCACCGATCACCGCGGCCTCGAGCTCCCACTTCGCGAGAATCTTCCGGACCTCGTCCTCGTGCCCCTTCTTCGCGACGACGAGCATCCGCTCCTGCGATTCGCTGAGGAGGATCTCGTAGGGAGTCATCCCCGTCTCGCGCACCGGGACCTTCGCGGTGTCGATCGTGACGCCGACGTCGCCGCGCGCCGCCATCTCCGCGGATGAGGAGGTGAGCCCCGCCGCGCCCATGTCCTGGATCGCGACGATGTGGCCGCTGCGAATCAGCTCGAGGCTCGCCTCGAGGAGCAGCTTCTCGGTGAAGGGATCCCCGACCTGGACGCGCGGCCGCTTGGCGTCGCTTCCCTCGGAGAGATCCTCCGAAGCGAAGGTCGCTCCGTGGATGCCGTCGCGCCCGGTGCGCGCGCCCACCGCCATGATCGGGTTACCGACGCCCTCGGCGACGGCGCGCATCAGCTCGTCCTCGTGCAGCAGGCCGACGCACATCGCGTTGACGAGTGGATTTCCCTCGTACGCCGGATCGAAGACGACCTCGCCGCCGACCGTCGGGATGCCGACGCAGTTGCCGTAGTCACCGATCCCCTTGACCACGCCGGCGAACAGGTAGCGCACGCGTGGCGAGTCCAGGGATCCGAACCGCAGCGAGTCGAGGATCGCGATCGGACGGGCGCCCATCGTGAAGACGTCGCGCAGGATGCCGCCGACTCCCGTGGCCGCACCCTGATACGGCTCGACCGCCGAGGGATGGTTATGCGACTCGATCTTGAAGGCGACGGCGAGGCCGTCGCCGACGCTGATCACGCCGGCGTTCTCGCCCGGTCCCTGGAGCACCCAGGGCGCCTTCGTCGGAAGGGTGCGGAGGAGGGGACGCGAGTGCTTGTACGAGCAGTGCTCGTTCCAGAGCGCGCTGACGACTCCCAGCTCGGTGAAGGTCGGCTGGCGACCGAGGAGCGCGACGAGCCGCTCGAACTCCTCCCGCGTGAGGCCATGCTCGGCGACGAGCGCCGGAGTGATCTTCGGGTCGCCGGGGCGCGGCTCGACGCGCACTACTTCAGCCCGAAGAGAGAGCCGATGAAGCGCGAGATCTCGCTGCGCTTCACGTAGCCGAGCATCTCCAGCTCGCCGGCGTCCATCCAGGTGCCCTTGCAGTCGGGGCAGACATCGATCACGAGCGCGTGGAACTTCTTCTCGACGAGATCACCGCCGCACTTCGGGCACTTCATGTAGTGCGTCGCGCGCTCCGACTTGCGACGCTGTTCGTCGAGCGCCTCGCGGCGTGCCTTGATGAGCTCCGCGTCGTGCTTCGCGAAGTATTCGTCTTCGTTGTGGCTCGGCTTGTGATCGGTCGGCATGAAGTGGCTACGGCTTGCGTGTTGAGTCGGCCTGCTGCTGTCGCTTGATCGCCTCCGCGCGGGCGGAGTCGGTCGGATTGAGATGCGTGCCGGGGAGCGGCGTCGGGCGACCGGGCGTCAGCGCGCGGACGGAGTCGGCGGGATTCATGCGAGCCCCGAGCAGCGGGGACGTCGGCACGGGCGGGGTCTGCGAAGCCGGCGAGGCAGCCGGCGCCGGGGTCGGCTCCACCTGCACGCCCGTGATCACCGCCGGCGCTGGCTTGTCGTCACCGCCGGGAGCGGGCTGCGCGATCACGATGCCACCGCGTCCCGCCTTGCGAACGCGCGCCGCCGCGCTCGCCGCGGTCGCGGCACTCGCGCCGCTGTTCGCGGTCTGCACCCCCGCCGGCGAGCTGCTCGTGCCGGTGTAGCTCCGCACGCCGTTCCTGAACACGGCGTCCACGACCTTTCCGTCCTCGAGCACCACGAGATCGTTCATCCCGCAGGTCTTCTCGCAGCCGTTGCGGTAGAACATGTAGGTGTGAGTGCCGGAGCTGCGCTCGTTGAGCGGCTTGCCGAGGCGGGCGATGACTTCCTCGCGGGTCATCCCCGGGTCGATGGAGCTGTGCGCTTCCTGCGCCATGAGGGGCGCGGCGATCAGCGAGAGCGCGAGCAGCAGGTGGCGGCGAAGCATTGGTCCTCTCCTCGGGTTATGCCGAGACGCGGGCGAGCAGCGACTCGAACAGGGCAAGCCCATCGACGGAGCCGAGCAGCGGGTCCACCGCGCGCTCCGGATGGGGCATCATCCCAAGGACGTTTCCCCCCTCGCTGACGATACCGGCGACGGCATGCATCGAGCCGTTCGGGTTCGCGACGGGGTCGGGGCGCCCGTCGGCGCCGACGTAGCGGAAGACCACCCGCCCCTCACCCTCGAGGCGTGTGAGCGTCTCCTCGTCCGCGGTGTAACGTCCCTCACCATGCGCGATCGGGATGCGGAGGAGCTGCCCCTTCTCGTATCCCGCGGTGAACATCGTCTCGGGGTTCTCGACCCGCAGGCGCACGGTTTCCGCGACGAAGGAGAGCGACTCGTTGCGGAGCAGCGCGCCAGGAAGAAGGCCGGCCTCGCAGGCGATCTGGAATCCGTTGCAGATGGCGAGCACGGGGCCGCCGCGTTTCGCGTGCGCGACGACTTCCTGCATGATCGGACTGAAGCGCGCGATCGCGCCCGCCCGCAGGTAGTCGCCGTAGCTGAAGCCCCCCGGCAGCACGATCACGTCCGACCCCGCGAGGTCGTGCTCGCGGTGCCAGAGATACTGCGCTTCCTCGCCGAGTGCGTCGGTCACGGCGTGGAAGGCGTCGTAGTCGCAGTTCGAGCCGGGGAAGGTGACGATCCCGAACTTCATGACTGCTCCACGGTGGCGATCTCGAAGTCCTCGGTGACCGGATTGGCGAGCAGCTTCTCGCACATCTCCCTCGCCGAGCGATTCGCCGCCTCGCGGTCGGGGGCGGCGACGTCGATGACGATGTGGCGCCCGACCTTCACGTCGGCGACGCCGGAGAAACCGAGGGTCTGCAGCGCGTGCGCGACCGCGGTGCCCTGCGGGTCGAGGATGCCGCGCCGCGGCACGATGTGGACGGCGACTCGAAAGTTGCTCATTCGCCGTCCTCCTCGACGGCCGGAGTGATGGTCGGCGTGGGGAGCGGCGCGCGGGTCTTCCGGCGCCGGCGGCGGCGACGGCGACCGCCGACGACCTCCTCGTGGCGCGGCAGCGTGAGCGCGTCGTCCACCTCGGGCTCCTCCTCGTCCTCCTCGAAGATCGACGCGCCCGTCGGCACGCGCTCGAGCACGCCGAGCACGGCCGCCTTCGCGACGCCGAAGAGGACGTACGCGAGGAGGACCGGGAAGAAGAACTCGCGCGGCAGGAAGATCAGCCCGAGCAGCGCGGCGAGCAGAATCAGCCCGCCGATGATCCCGCGCACCGAGCGGAGGTTCACCGTCGGGACGGCGGGGTAGGGGACCTCGCTGATCATCAGCAGCGCGAGCATCACCATGATCACGCGCATCATCACGTGCCAGGGCCAGTCGGCGAGCGCGCGCTGCCCGCCGAGAAGCATCGTCTCGTTGTAGAGCGGCGTCTGGCTGAACGCGTAGTACGTCGCCAGCGTCATCCCCGCGGCGGGGCTGGGGAGGCCATGGAAGTACGTCTTCTTCTTGCCCGCCTGCTCGACGTTGAAGCGGGCGAGCCGCATCACCGCGCACGCGGCGAAGAAGAAGGCGAAGACCCAGTCCCAGCCCTCCTTGTTCAGCACGGCGAAGTACATGATCATCGCCGGCGCGAGCCCGAACGAGATCGCGTCGACGAGCGAATCCAGCTCCTCGCCGAAGCGCGAGCCCGTCCCCGTGAAGCGCGCGACGCGGCCGTCCAGCGCGTCGCAGATCCCGCCGAGCACGACGTAGACGCCGGCGTCGCTGTAGCGGCCGCGCGAGGCGGCGACGATCGCGAAGATGCCGAAGAAGAGGTTCCCGAGGGTGAAGCCGTTAGGCAGCGCGATCACCTGCCGCCGGATCTCGCGCCGCGGGATCATCGGGCTCATCGCGCCGGAAGCTCCGCGAGCGTGGTGGTGCCGGCCGTCGTCAGGTCGCCGATCTTCACCCGCACCGTCGCGTCCGTGGGGAGGAAGACGTCGACGCGCGAGCCGAAGCGGATGAGCCCCATGCGCTCGCCCTGCTCGACGCGCTCCCCCTCGCGACTGTACGTGACGATGCGCCGCGCGATGAGGCCGGCGATCTGCCGCACCAGGATGCGGTACGGCCCCGACTCGATGCCGACGCTGCGCTGCTCGTTCTCGAGGCTCGACTTCTCGACGGCGGCGTTGAGGAACTTGCCGGGGTTGTACTGCACGTACTTCACCGTGCCGCTCACCGGATAACGGTTCACGTGCACGTTGAATACGTTCATGAAGATCGAGACGCGCTTCGCGCGCCCATGGATGAACGCCGGCTCGTCGACCTCGGTGATGAGCACCACCCTGCCGTCCGCGGGGGAGGTGACGATGCGGTCGCCGCGCTCCCCGATGCGCTCCGGATCGCGGAAGAAGTACACCACCCAGACGGCCACGACCACCAGCACGGCCGAGAGCAGCCATGCCGGCCAGCTGCCGCGCCGCGCGGCGAACAGGATTGCCGCGAGCGCGAGTACCGCGGCGATGGCGATGAAGGGAAGTCCCTCGCGGGCAATTCTCACGTCGGCTCCGGAATGTGCAGTGGCTCGCCGGTGATCCGGCGGAAGGCGTCGAGGTAGCGGGCGCTCGTCGCGGCGACGACGTCCGCGGGAAGAGCGGGTGCGGGCGCCTCACCGTTCCAGCGGCCGGCCACCCGCTCGCGCTCCAGGTAGTCACGCAGGGGCTGCTTGTCGAAGCTCGGCTGCGACCGCCCCGGGGCGTACGAATCGGCGGGCCAGAAGCGAGAGCTGTCCGGGGTCAGCACCTCGTCGATCAGCAGCGTCTGTCCGTCGGGGGCGCGGCCGAACTCGAGCTTCGTGTCGGCGACGATGATCCCACGCTCCGCCGCGAGCGCGCGGCCGCGCTCGTACACCGTCCGCGTGAGTCCTTCGAGCAGTGCCGCAGTTTGCATCCCCACGATCGATCGCAGCCGCTCCACCGAGATGTTCTCGTCGTGCCCCGATTCCGCCTTGGTCGCCGGGCTGAAGATCGCCGGCTCGAATCGCTCGCTCTCGCGCAGCCCCTTCGCGAGCGGCTCCCCGGCGAGCGTGCCGGCGCGGGAATACTCCTTCCACGCCGACCCCGTAATGTAACCACGGATCACGCACTCCACCGGGTACGGGGCGGTGCGGCGGCAGAGCATCGCCCGGCCGGCGAGGGTCCGCGCGTGGCCGGCCAGCGTCGGGACTCGCCGCACGATCTCCCCCGCGTCGGCGCTGATCATGTGGTGCGGGACTGCGTCCTCGAGGTGACGCAGCCACCAGGCGGTGAGCTGGGTGAGCACCGCGCCCTTCATCGGCACCGGCTCCCGCATCACCACGTCGAACGCGCTGACGCGATCGGTCGCGACGAGGAGCAGCCTGTCTTCGCCGACCGCGTAGACGTCGCGCACCTTGCCGGTGCGGACGCGCGGCAGGGGAAGATCGGTGGTCACCACGGTGGCCGCGGTCATACGCGCAGCTCCTCGCGCTCGGGCGCGGCGTGGCGCGGGCTCTCGAGGATCGGGGCCACGACCTCGGCGAGGAACTCGTCCACCTGCTGCGGGGCGCGTCCGATGAAACGGGCGGGATCGAGCGCGCTCCGCAGGTCGTCGATCGCGACGCCGAAGTCCGCGTCGCCCGCCAGCCGCTCCAGCATGTCGTTCGGGCGGCCGTCGTCCTTCACCGCGCGCGCCGCGGCGATGCTGTGGCGCCGGATCACCTCGTGCGCCGCCTGACGATTGCCCCCCGCGCGCACGGCACGCACGATCAGCTCCTCGGTCGCCATGAAGGGCAGCTCGTCCGCGATCCGGCGCCGGATGCGCGCCGGATGCACCTCGAGTCCGCTCGCGACGTTCCCCATCAGGACCAGGATCGCGTCCGTCGCGAGGAAGGACTCGGGGATGACGAGCCGGCGATTGGCGCTGTCGTCGAGGGTCCGCTCGAAGTACTGCACGCTGTGGGTGTGGTTGGGGCTCGCCTCGAGCTCGATCACGAAGCGCGCGAGGGAGTTGATGCGCTCGGAACGCATCGGGTTGCGCTTGTACGCCATCGCCGACGAGCCGATCTGCTCCTTCTCGAACGGCTCCTCGATCTCGCCGAAGGCCTGCAGCATGCGCAGGTCGGAGGCGAACTTCGCCGCGCTGGCCGCGATCCCCGCGACCGGTCCGAGGATCTGCGCGTCGAGCTTGCGCGTGTACGTCTGGCCCGACACCGGCAGCGAGCGCGCGAAGTCCATCTTGCGGGTGACCAGCGCGTCGAGGGCGCGGACCTTCTGGTGGTCGCCGCCGAACAGCTCGAGAAAGCTCGCCTGCGTCCCGGTCGTCCCCTTCACGCCGCGGAACGGAAGCGTCGCGATGCGATGATCGATGTCGGCGAGATCGAGGAGCAGGTCCTGCATCCAGAGCGTCGCGCGCTTGCCGACGGTCGTGAGCTGCGCCGCCTGGAGGTGCGTGTAGCCTAACGTCGGCTCGGCGCGCCACTCGCGCGCGAACGTCGCCAGCGACGCCAGCACCTCGAGGATCTTCCCGCGAAGAAGGTCGAGCCCGCGCCGCGCGAGCAGGAGATCGGCGTTGTCCGTGACGTACGCGCTCGTCGCGCCGAGGTGGATGAACGGTGCGGCGGCGGGGGCGACGTCCGCGAAGGCGTGGACGTGCGCCATCACGTCGTGGCGGAAGCGCTTCTCGTACGACGCGACCGCCGCGAAGTCGATGTCGTCGAGGTGTGCGCGCATCTGCCCGATCGCTTCCTCGGGGATCGCGACGCCGAGCTCGCGCTCGGATTCGGCGAGGGCGAGCCAGAGCCGCCGCCAGAGTCCGTGACGCGTCTGCGGCGACCACAAGCGAAGCATCGCCTTCGACGCGTATCGTTCGGCGAGGGGGGAGGCGTAGCGGTCGAAATCGCTCATCGCAGCATGAAGTCCGTCGAGTAGACGCGGCCGGCGCGCTCGAAGAAGAGCTGGATCGGCCCGCGCCCACCGTAGTAGTTGATCGCCTGCGCCGCTTCGTCCGCCGAGGAGATGGGGGTACGATTCACCTGAACGATGACGTCGCCGGACTGCAGCCCGATCTCGTCGGCGACGCGGTCGCTCACCTTGTAGATCACCGCGCCCTGGCCGCTGCGCACCCCTCGCTCGGCGCGGATCGCCGGGGTCAGCGTCACGAGCTCCATCTCGCGGAGCACCTGCACCTTCTCCGCGCTGACCTCGGGGAGATCGGCCACGGTGACGTCGACGCTCATCTGGCGGCCGCCGCGGCTGATGCGCAGCGGCACCTTCTCCCCGACGCGGAGGTCGAGCAGCTCAGCCTCCCAGTCGAATGCGTTGTGCAGGGTGCGCGTCCCCGCCGAGAGGATCAGGTCGCCCGGCCGCACGCCGGCCTGCGCGGCGGGGGAGTTGGGCACCACGTTCTGCACGATCACCCCCGAGGTTATGGCGTCGCGCGGGTTGTTCGTGGTCGGGAGCTGCAGCTTCACGCCGACCCACGGGCGGCGCACCGCGCCGTGCGCGAGCAGATCGTCGGCGACACGGCGCGCGCGATTGATCGGGATCGCGAAGCCGAGTCCCACCGATCCGCCGCTCGGCGAGTAGATCGAGCTGTTGACGCCGACCACCTCACCCGCGGCGTTGAGCAGCGGGCCGCCCGAGTTCCCGGGATTGATCGCGGCGTCGGTCTGCACCATGTCCACGTACATCCCGCCCCCCTCCGTGGCGCCGACGAGATTGCGCCCGGTGCCGCTGATGACGCCGGCGGTGACGCTCGGCTCGCTGTTGCCGAGGAGGAAGCCGTACGGGTTGCCGATCGCGATCGCCCACTCGCCGATGATCAGCTTGTCGGAGTCGCCTAACGGCGCGACGGGGAGCCCCGTCTTGTCGATCTTGAGCACCGCGAGGTCGTTCGCCTCGTCCACGCCGAGGATCTTCGCCGGGTAGGTCGTGCCGTCGCGCATCGCGATCGAGACGCGGGTCGCACCCGCGACGACGTGGGCGTTGGTGACGATGACCCCGTCCTGCCGGACGACGAACCCCGAGCCGAGTCCCGGCGTGATGCGCTGCCCCGACCGGCCGCCGAAGAACTGCTCGAAGGGATCCGCGGCGACGCGCTCGAGGATCTCCGTCTGCACCGTGACGACCGCTGGCGCGACGCGCGCCACCGCCTGCGTGATCGCCGTCTGGCGGGAGGCGTCGATCGCCGCGTTGGCGGCCGGGGCGGGAAGGCTGCCTCCGGGGGGCGTCGTCTGCTGCGCTTCGCTGCGTGAGGATGTGTTGCAGGCGACCAGCGCGGCGAGCACCGCGAGGTGGAGGGCGCCGGAAGCGCGTGAAGCGATGGTCATGTAAGAGCGCGGGTTCGCGGCTGGCGCGCCAGCTCCGCGAGGAGCTGGTCCACACCGCGATCGGTGAGCGGGTGCACGAGGAAGGCGCGGAGGGTCTCGGCGGTGACCGAGACCGCGTGCGCGCCGGCGAGCACGCACTCCGCGAAGCGGGCGGCCGTCGTCGGGTGCGCGGCGAGGATGTCGCAGGGGACGGCGTCGGCATCGAACACCGCGCGGATCTCGCGCACGACGTTCACGCCGTGATCTCCCATCACGTCGAGCTGTTCGACGGAGGTGCTCACCATCGAGGCGCCGGCCTTCGCGGCGAGGAGCGCCTGGGCCGCGTTGAACACCAGATCGGCGGCGACGCGAATGCCGTCGGTGGCGAGCCGCCGGATGGCGACGATCGCGTCCTCGACGAGGGGAATCTGGATGATCAGATCCTCGGAGAGTCGCGCGAGCTCGCGCCCCTGCTGGTAGATGTCGTGCGCGTTGACCGCGCCCGCGCTCGCGCAGACGGGGAGCCGCGTCGACGACACCAGGTCGGCGAGGCGCTCACGCGGGTCGGCGTCGCGCACGCGGTAGAGCATCGCGGGAGTCGTCACGACGCCGTCGATCAGTCCATTGGACTCCGCCCAGCGTACCTCGTCCGGCGAGACGGACAGGAGGAAGATCTTCATGCGACGTCGGTGTAGAGCGTCGCCGGGTACTCGACGCGGTCGAGGAAGAGGGCATGCGCCGGGGCGGGGGGCGAGACCTCGCGGTTGTCCGCCGCCTCGAGGAGCGAGCGCATCACCCCGGCGGGGCGGCGGCCACGCGCGATCTCGAGCATCGTCCCGACGAGGAAGCGTACCATGTGATGGAGAAAACGATTGGCCTCGATCTCGAACGCGAGTCCCCCGGGCCGATCGCGCCAGCGCGCCTCGCGAACGATGCAGCGATGGTCGTCGGTCTCCGGCGCCGTGCCCTGCACCGCGAAGCCGCGGAAGCAGTGCTCGCCGACGATCGTGCGTGCCGCTTCGTCGAGCAGCGCGCGGTCGAGCGGGTGTCGCTCGACCAGCTCGTGCGGGCGCCGGAAGGGTGACGCCGCCTCCTCGTCGGTTCCAACGACGTAGGTGTAGCGGCGCGAGACGGCGCTGTACCGCGCGTGATACTCCGGACGCATCTCGTGGGCCGCGGCCACCCACACGTCCGCCGGCAGCGTCGCGTTCAGGGCTCGGCGCAGCGCCTGCGGTTGCCACTTCGGGTCGACGCGGATACCCGCTGCCTGTCCGCGAGCGTGTACTCCCGCGTCGGTCCGTCCGGCACCGATCACCGGCACCGGGCCCGCGCAGAGTCGCGCGAGCGTCTCCTCGAGCACGCCCTGGACGGTCCGTTCCACTCGCTGGCGCTGCCATCCGGCGAACTGTCCGCCGTCATAGTGGAGAACCAGCTGGACCGTGCGCGTCTCCATCGCGAGGGAAGTTACCCGCACGCGAGGCAGAGTCAAGCGAAGCAGCGTGGGCACGTCGAGGGCGCGAGCGATTGACTTGGGCCGGGCGGCGATCCATCATTTCGCCTCCCGCGCAGTCTCTCGCCGCGCCGCGTGTTGCCCCGGCTCTCGCCGCGCGTCACCAATGACATGCCCCCTCGCACTCTCGCCTCTCTCGCGCACGCTCTGAGCGTCGCGCCCGACCTGGACGGCGCGCTCGTCGCGCTGGGCGAGGGGTTGGCCGAGATCGATCGCGCATCGCACGTGGCGCTGCTGCGCTACGACGGCCGTCGCGAGATGCTGAGCGACCGGCTGACGCCGTCGGGGGGCGAGGTCGAGCGCAGCGCGGTCGAGACGACCTTCGACCACCTCCCGCCGAACGTGCGCATGAGCGTCGCCGCGGGCGGCCAGTTCATCGACCTCGGCGAGCAGTCGGAGGAGTACGCGCGCCTTTTCCGCCTGCGCGCGCAGAGCGAGGGCGGATGGCTCTCGCTGCGCGGCATCCGCGCCGACGGCCATCTCGCCGCGGTCATCGCGCTCTACGAGCCGCGCAAGATCTTCGGGACGCGCGCCTCCGAGCGCTTCGCGCCCGCGGTCGCGCTGTTCGAGCTCGCCTTCCTCTTCTTCAACGAGCGCGAGGCGCGCGAGGAGGCGGTGCGCACGCTCGAGGACACCACGCAGCGCGTGCACGGGGAATACGTGCGCAAGCTGGCGCAGCTCGAGCAGCAGCTCTCGCAGGCGCGCGGCGGCGCGGATCCGTCGCAGGTCGTCGCGATGGAGCGCGAGGTCGCGCGTGCGACCGAGGAGGCGCGCAAGGCGGCGCGCCGCGCGCAGGCGGTGGAGCAGCAGGTGCTCGCCGCCGTGGAACAGCTGGAGAAGGCGCACGTCGAGCTGCACCGCAGAAGCGAATCCCTCCGGCAGAAGACGCGGACGATCTACCTCATCGACCGCCTGCTCACTCTCGACGCCGCGACCGAGGATCCGCAGCAGCTCGTGGACAGCCTGCTCGGCCTCGTCGGCGACGACATGCAGGCGCAGCGCTGCTCGCTGATGCTCGTCGCGCCCGAAGGCGACGAGCTCTATCTCGCGGCGGCGCGGGGGATCGCGCCCAACGTCGCCGGGGGAGTCCGCGTGCGGATCGGCGAGGGCGTGTCGGGTCGAGTGGCGCAATCGCGCGAGCCCCTGCTGGTCATGGACGTCGAGGAGGCGAAGGCACACCCGCTGCTCCGTGACCAGTACTTCACGACGGGCTCTTTCATCAGCTTCCCCCTCGTCTACCACGGCGAGCTGGTCGGGGTGGTCAACCTCACCAATCGCGCCCAGCGCGGCGTCTTCGTGGAGGAGGACGTCGAGCGGGTGCGGCTCCTCGGCCTCGTCATCTCGCTCGTCGCGACGCGGGCGCGGCTCGGCGAGCGGATGGTCCACGCCTTCGGCGTGCGTTAGGCAGTGTCGATCGACCCGCTGAAGGACGCGCTGCGCGCGCTCGCGGCGGGGCAGGGGCTCTCCGAGGAACAGGCACGGCGCGCCTTCGACGTCGTCATGAGCGGCGAGGCGACGCAGGCGCAGGTCGCGGCGCTCCTGATGGCGCTTCGCGTGAAGGGCGAGACCCCCGAGGAGGTGGCGGGCGCCGCGCATGCCCTGCGCGACGCCATGGTGCGCCTCCCCTGCGAGCGTCCCGAGGAGCTGGTCGACACCTGCGGCACCGGCGGCGGATCGGTGCAGACCTTCAACATCTCCACCGCCGCCGCGCTCGTCGCGGCCGGCGCCGGGGCGCGCGTCGCGAAGCACGGCAACCGCTCCTTCACCAGCAAGAGCGGCAGCGCCGACGTCCTCGAGGCGCTCGGCGTCGCGATCGAGATCCCCGTGGAGCGGATGGCGCGGGCGCTCGCCGAGGCGGGAATCGTGTTCATGTTCGCGCCGCTGATGCACCCGGCGATGCGCCACGTCGGCCCGGTGCGGCGAGAGCTCGCGATCCCGACGGTGATGAACGTCGTCGGGCCCCTCGCGAACCCGGCGCTGGCCGGCCGCCAGGTGGTGGGAGTCGCCGAGCGTCGCAGACTCCCGCTGATGGCGGGCGCGCTCGCCGCGTTAGGCACCGCGCACGCGATGATCGTGCACGGCGAGCCGGGGATGGACGAGGTCTCGCCCCTCGGGCTCACCCACGTCATCGAGATCCGCGGCGGCGAGCTCCGCGACTGGACGATCGATCCCCGCGACCACGGCTACGCGGACGTCGATCCGGCCGACCTCGCAGGATCGCTCCCCGGGGACAACGCGCGGGTGATCGAGGAGGTGTTGAGCGGGCGGGGGCCGCGCGGGGCGCGCGCGGCGGTGGTGCTCAACGCGGGTGCCGCGCTCTACGTCGCGGGGCGGGCGGCGAGCTACGCCGCGGGCGTCGCCGCCGCGGAGCGTGCCGTGACCGACGGGGAAGGGATGCGGGCGCTGACGCGGCTGCGCGCCGCCTCCCCGCGCCCGGCCTGATCGCCGCTAGTACCGGCGCAGCACCCCGACGACGACGCCCTGGATCGTGATGTCGTTCTCGTGAACGTACATGGGGCTCATCGTCTCGTTCGCCGGCTGCAGACGGATCCGCCCGTCCCGCTCCCGGTAGAACTTCTTGACCGTCGCCGAGGTCCCCTGGACGAGCGCGATGACCATCTCGCCGTTGTCGGCGCGCTGGCGCTCGTTGACGACCACGAAGTCGCCGTCGCTGATGTGCGCGTCGACCATCGAGTTTCCGCGTACCTTGAGGGCGTAATGGTTCCCGCCGCGCCGGACGAACTCCTCGGGGACGCAGAGGGTCTCGCCCGTCGTCATCGCCTCGATCGGCACGCCGGCGGCGACGGCGCCCAGCAGCGGGAGCTCGATCGACCGCGGGGTCGCGTCGGAGGGAAGGATCTCGATCGAGCGGCTCTCGTTGTACGAGCGCTTGATGTAGCCCTTTCGCTCGAGGTTGCTCAGGTGTTCGTGCACGGTCGCGAGCGAGCTGTAGTCGAACTGCGCAGCGATCTCCTCGAAGCTCGGCGCGTAGCCGTTGGCCTCGGTGTAGGAGGTCAGGAAGGTGAGGATCTCGCGCTGACGCTTGGTGAGCGGCATGGGACGCACCCGATCGATTAGTTTGAGCCGGTACTGCCCGCGGGCCGGCGACCCGAATAATATCCGAACACCACGATATCCGAAGAAGGCCCGAAGTGCAAGCACCAGGTTTGTGGAATCCCCCCGGCGGCACCCTCGGCAGGATCGTCGCCGAGACGCGCGAGCGGATCGCGGCGCTCCGTGCGCAGCGCTTCGCGCTCGAGGCGGCCGTTCGGACCGCGCCACCCGCGCCGTCCTTCCTCGACGCGCTCCGCACCGCCGACGTCGCGGTGATCGCCGAGGTGAAGCGCCGCTCGCCGAGCAAGGGCGCCATCAACACGACGATCGACGCGGCCGGGCAGGCGCGCGCGTATCGAAAGGGCGGCGCGCGCGCGATCTCCGTGCTCACCGAGGGCGCGCACTTCGGCGGCTCGGCGGAGGATCTCGAGGAGATTCGCGCCGTCGTCCCCATCCCCTTGCTCAAGAAGGACTTCCACGTCGATCCTCTACAGGTCCTCGAGGCGAGGGCGCTGCGCGCGTCCGCGCTGCTGCTCATCGCGCGTGCGCTCTCGCCGGCCGCGCTGGTCGAGATGGCGAGCCTCGCGCGCGACGTCGGGATCGAGCCGCTGATCGAGGTTCGGAGCGAGGACGAGCTCGATAACGCCGTCCGAGCGGGCGCGCGCGTCATCGGGGTCAATACGCGCAACCTCGAGACGCTCGCGATGGACCCGGCGGTGAGCGAGCGGATCGTGCCGCTCGTGCCGCGCGACGCGATCGCGGTCCACGAGAGTGGCGTGAAGGACCGGGCCGACGTGGATCGCGCGGCGGCGCTCGGCGCGGACGCGGTGCTCGTGGGCTCGGCGGTCTCGGCCGCGCCCGACCCCGCGGCTGCCGTCCGCGCGCTCACCGGTGTCCCGAGAGTCCCCCGTGGCTGAGATAAAATTCTGCGGGCTCACTCGCGTCGAGGACGCGAGACTGGCGTGCGAGCTCGGCGCAGCCTATCTCGGAGTGATCTTCGCGGGAGGTCCGAGACAGATCACCGTCGAGCGCGCGCGAGAGGTGCTGGCGGATTGCGCGGTCCACGCGCGGCGCGTCGGGGTGTTCGCGCGCGTGGATCCGTCGGAGATCGGACGCGCGGCGGAGCGAGCGCGCCTGCACGTGGTGCAGCTTCACGGCGATCCGACGGCCGAGGACATCGCCTCGGTGCGCGCTGCAACGGGCGCCGAGGTGTGGGCGGTCGTCCGCATCGGCCGGACGATTCCGGCCGGGCTGGGTGAGGTCTTCGACGAGGCCGATGCGGTGCTCGTCGACGCGAAGGTCGAGGGCGCGCTCGGTGGCACCGGGGTCGCGCTCGACTGGAGCTCGCTCGCGCCCGAGCTTCGCCGACTCCGGCGCGGTCGAGCGCTGGTGCTCGCCGGCGGCCTTCGGCACGACAACGTCGCGGACGCGATCGCGACGCTCGAGCCGGACGTCGTGGACGTGTCGTCGGGAGTGGAGTCCGCCCCGGGGATCAAGGATCACGCGCGCATGCGCGCATTCGCGGCGGCGGTAGCCGGCGCTCGACAGGAGAGACGATGACCGTGACGCAGACCACCGACCGCTTCGGCAAGTACGGCGGGCGGTACGTGCCCGAGACCCTCATCCCCGCGCTCGACGAGCTCGAGGCAGCCTTCGAGTCGGCGATGAAGGACGAATCCTTCGTCGCCGAGCTCGACCATTTGCTCAAAACGTATGTTGGTCGTCCTTCTCCGTTGAGCGATGCGCCGCGGCTGTCGGCGCGGGTCGGAGCGCAGGTCTACCTGAAGCGCGAGGACCTGAACCACACGGGCGCGCACAAGATCAACAACACGGTCGGGCAGGCCCTGCTGGCGCGGCGGATGGGAAAGCGGCGGATCATCGCCGAGACGGGTGCCGGCCAGCATGGAGTCGCGACGGCGACGATCTGCGCGCGCTTCGGGCTGGAGTGCATCGTGTACATGGGTGAGGAGGACATGCGGCGGCAGCAGCTCAACGTCGTGCGCATGCGGCTCATGGGCGCCGAGGTGGTGCCCGTGACGAGCGGTACGCGCACCTTGAAGGACGCCACCAGCGAGGCGATTCGGGATTGGGTCACCACGGTGAATGACAGCCACTACATCATCGGCTCGGTAGTCGGGCCCGCACCCTATCCGCGCATGGTCCGTGAGTTCCAGGCGACGATCGGGCGCGAAGCGCGCGAGCAGATGCTCGAGCGCACCGGTGGGCTGCCGAAGACCGTCGTGGCGTGCGTCGGCGGCGGGTCGAACGCGATGGGGATCTTCCATGCGTTCGTGCCGGATGCCGAGGTGGAGCTCGTCGGCGTCGAGGCCGCGGGTGAAGGGGTGCAGACGGAGCGTCACTCCGCCTCGCTCACCAAGGGGAAGCCGGGGGTGCTGCACGGCGCGCTGAGCTACCTGTTGCAGGACGAGCAGGGGCAGGTGCATCCGGCGCACTCGATCTCGGCCGGCCTCGATTATCCTGGCGTCGGACCGGAGCACTCGCACCTGAAGGACTCCGGGCGCGCGGAGTACGTCTGCGTCACCGACGATGAAGCGCTCGACGGCTTCCAGGCTCTCGCGCGGCTCGAGGGGATCATCCCCGCGCTCGAGACGTCGCACGCCGTCGCCTGGATCACGGCGAACGCGGGGCGCTGGAGGGAGAGCGAGGCGGTGCTGCTGTGCGTGAGCGGGCGTGGCGACAAGGACGTCGCGCATGTGATCGAACACCTCGAGAAGAAGGGCTGACCCTCGACGATGACGACGCAGGCCGTCCCGAACCCGACGACGGGCGCGGAACGCGAGGAGCCTCCCTTCGCGCCGGCCATCGTCGAAGAGCTGATGAAGCTCTTCGTCAAGGCGGTGCGCGCGCATCAGCTCTATCTCCACAACAATCCGATCTACCTTCGCGCGCTCGAGCTGCTCGTCGAGGGCTTCAACGCCGTGTGGACGCACGGTGAGGAGATCGCGCTCGCCTTCACGGAGTCGGAGATCCGGTGGTACGATCACGCGGTGCTGAGCGAGCCGGCCAAGTCCGCCGACTCGCTCCCGTGGCTGTTCTTCAAGGACGGCATCCGAGAGGTGCGCATCCTGCGGGGCTTCGAGGGGGATGAGCTTCCGAAGCTGCTCGACGTGATCCAGCGCGCGCGCAAGGCGACGCCCGACGACGACGACCTGCTCACGATGCTCTGGGAGCAGGACTTCATCTTCCTGCGCTACCGGTTCGTCGATCTCACGATGGAGCAGGCGGCGCCGCTGATGGACACCGTCCCCGCCGAGATGCGGCAGCAGCCCGAGGCGTCGCCCGCGCAGCTGCAGGAATCGGTGGCGATGGAGACGCGCGCCGGCGTCGTCAGCCTCGACGACTTCGATTCGACGCTCTACTTCCTCGACGACCGCGAGATCGACTACCTGCGCACCGCCGTGAAGTCGGAGTACGACCGCGACCTGCGACCGGTGGTGCTGGGAACGTTGCTCGACGTCTTCGAGGCGCAATGGGACGCCGCGGTGCGCATCGAGATCTGCGACATCCTCGACGGCTTCATACTTCACCTGCTTTCGGCGGGGCAGTTCCGCGCGGTGGCGTATCTCCTGCGCGAGGTGACGGTCACGCTCGGGCGCGCGAAGGAGATCAAGCCCGAGCAGCGCCAGAAGCTCGAGTCCCTGCCGGCGCGCCTCAGCGCGCCCGAGGCGCTCTCGCAGCTCCTGCAGTCGCTCGAGGAATCCTCCGAGCTCCCGCCACAGGCGGACCTCAGCGAGCTGTTCGAGCAGCTCCGTCCCACCGCGCTCTCGACGGTCTTCGCATGGCTGGCGAAGCTTCAGCACGCGCAGCTCAAGCCGCTCCTCGAGGCCGCGGCGGCGCGCCTCGCCGGCCAGAACACCGCGGAGCTGGTGAAGCTCATCGCCGCGCCGAACCCCGTCGTCGCGGGGGAGGCGATCCGGCGCGCGGGCGGGTTGAAGACCGCGGCGGCCGTCGCGCCGCTCGCCGCGATCATGAACGACGGCGAGGTGTCGCTCCGCCTGCTCGCGGTGCAGGCGCTGAACGAGATCGCCTCGCCGGGCGCGCTGCAGGTCCTGGAGAAGTCCGTGGACGACCCCGAGCGCGACGTGCGCATCGCGACGCTGCGCGCGATCGCGGCGCGGAGCTATCGCCCCGCGCTGCCGCGCATCGACGCGGCGGTGAAGGGGAAGCGCGCGCGCGAGGTGGACCTCACGGAGAAGATGGCGCTCTTCGAGGCATACGGAGCGCTCGCCGGTGACCCCGGTGTCGGCGTGCTCGACGAGCTGCTGAACGGCAAGGGCTTCCTCGGACGCCGCGAGGACCCCGAGCTGCGTGCCTGCGCGGCCATGGCGCTCGGCAGGATCGGGACGGCGCCCGCGATGGCGGCGCTGCGGAAGGCATCCTCGGAGAACGTGAAGGAAGTGCTGGTTCGCAACGCGATCAATCGCGCGCTGCGCGGAGGCCAGACATGACCGCGCCCGCGCGTCCGCCGCGCGCCCCCGGGAGCGAGAGCTTCGGCGAGCCGGGTGGCGACTCGTACGTTCGCCGCGCCGGCAAGACGTACGTGCTCGCGCTGTATGGCGCGCTGCGCTCGATCAAGCTCTATCCCGTCGAGAACGCCGCGGTGCAGAAGGCGCTGCAGGAGCTCGCGAACGTCACGATGGAGATCATGCGTCGCGAGCACGAGCTCGAGGTCAAGGTCTCGGGCGAGTTCATCTTCGTGAACGCGACGCGGCTGCGCCTCGACCTCGACAACTACGCGAGCTTCAGCCACCTCCTCTCGCTCTTCCGCGCCGCGGGGGTCGGGACGCTCCGCATCCATGGCGAGCCGACGCCGCGCGACTGGCTGACCTTCCTGTCGCTGGTGCAGGCGCCGAGCAAGGAGGCGTCGTCGCAGCGCCTCATGCAGCTGCTCGGGAAGCTCGAGGGGGCGAAGCTCACCGCGTTCGAGCTCGGTCCGGCGAACGAGGGCGAGGAGGAGGAGTTCCGCGAGAAGGCGAAGGAGGCCGCGAAGCGCACGTACTCGCAGTCCGTCGCCGTCACGAAGGAGCTCGTCCACTCGGTCCGCGTCGGGCGCAGCCCGAACATCAAGAAGATCAAGCGCGTCGTGCAGACGATCGTCGACCAGATCCTGAACGAGGAGACCTCGCTCATGGGGCTGACGACGATCCGCGACTACGACGAGTACACGTTCACGCACAGCGTCAACGTCTGCATCTTCTCCGTCGCGCTCGGCCGGCGGCTCGGCCTGACGAAGATCCAGCTCTACGACCTCGGCCTCGCCGCGCTCTTCCACGACATCGGGAAGTCGCGCGTCGCCGTCGAGGTGCTGAACAAGTCGACGGGGCTCACCGACGACGAGTGGCGGCAGATCGCGGGGCACCCGTGGCTCGGCGTGCTCGCGCTCTTCCGCATGCGGGGGCAGCAGGAGCTGCCGTACCGCGCGATGATCGTCGCGTACGAGCACCACATGAAGACCGACCTCACCGGCTATCCGCGGCCGATCCGCAGCCGGGAGATGAGCATCTACAGCAAGATCGTCGCGGTGGCCGACGGCTTCGACGCGGCGACCTCGCGGCGCGCCTACCAGACCGACCCGCTCTCGCCCTCGGCGGTCCTCGAGGAGATGCGCGACAATCCGCGGCGCGGGATGGACCCGGTCGTCGTGAAGGCGTTCGTCAACCTGCTCGGCGTCTACCCGGTGGGGACGCTCGTCGTGCTCGACACCTTCGAGCTGGCGATCGTCCACGCGGCGAACCCCATCGCCGAGCTGATCTCGCGGCCGATCGTGCGCATCGTGAGCGACGCGCGCGGGAACGTCATCTATCCCGGAGAGCTCGTCGACCTCGCGCTGCGCGACGCGTCGGGCGAGCGGTACGCCCGGACCATCATCAAGAC
>DASVXU010000015.1:0-16202 GCA_036392515.1 Gemmatimonadaceae bacterium
CGAGGAGTTCGCCTTGTAGCGCTCGGCCACCGCGAGGTACTCCGGGTAGCTGCGCGCCTTCGTCCGCAGATACGACTGGCTCAGCGCCTCGACGGGCCTGTTCATCAGCGCGACGCTGATCCATTTCCCACCCTCGGCGCGCACGACCGGGCCGTGGTGGGTGCGGTAGACCGTGAAGCGCCGCGTCGCCATCGTGCCGCCGTCGGCGCGGTAGGGCACGGCGATCGTGTCGACGACGACCGGTCGCTCCTCGCTCCCGTACCGGTAGAAGAGCCTGCCCCCGCGGTCGACGACGGTCTCCGCGAACTCGTCGATGACGTCCACCCCGCTCGAGGTGTGCATCCAGCCGAGCCGGTCGTTGAACCCCTGGTAGACGAAGAACTGCCCCCACGTCGCCGCGCCGTAGACGCGGAGCCCCTCGTCGCTCGTCATCTGCAGCTCGGAGCGGAAGAAGAAGGAGGTGTGGGGGTTGATCAGGAGCAGCGCGTGATGACTGGCCGTGTTCGAGGGCGCGATCGCGAAGCCGTTGGAGCCCGTCGGCTCGACGAAGACACGGCGGTCGACGGGAGCGGGACTCCAGGAGGAGACCCGGCCGTTCATGCGCGCCATGCCGATGGCGCGCTTCTGATAGAACGCGCCCAGCGCGCGGATGTCGATGCTCTCGATGTCGCCGCCGATGCTCCCCTCGCTGAAGGAGAGCGCCATCCACGGCTCGAAGTGCGTGATGACGCGGGGCTTCACCTGCGGGTGTGTCGCGAGGTAGTAGTTGAGCCCGTCCGCCCAGCCGTTCATCAGCGCCTTCAGCCACTCGGGGCTCGTCGCGTACATCGCCTTCAGCGAGTCCGGGTCGATGAAGAGCTTCATGCGCAGGTCCTGGTAGACCGCGCGCTCTCCCTCCGCCTCGGCGAGCCGTCCCATCGCGTTGATGAAGTTCGTCTCGACGCGATTGAAGTCGTCCTCGGCCTGCGCGTAGATCATCCCGAACACCGCGTCGGCGTCGGTGGCGCCGTGGACGTGGGCGATCCCCCAGTCGTCGCGGGTGATGGTGACGCGCCGCGCCCGCGCTTCGAGCGTGGAGAGCTCGCCGGTGGGAGCGTTAGGCGCGACGCGGGGGGCGCAGGCGGCGAGCGCGGCGACGACCGCGGCGAGGAGGGCAGGACGCATCAGGAGGCGGCGGGAGGGAATATGCGAAGCCACGCGCCCAAGATAGCGGGCGGCTCCGACTGGCAGGAGCCGCCCGCGGCCCGAACCCCTCAATGCGGCTGCTGCTCTCCCTTCCGCCTCCGCTCCGGCGCGGCGATGGCCTCGAGGAGCAGACGCTCGAGCTCTTCCTCCTTCGTCTCGGCGAGCCGCGCCGGCGCGCAGGGCAGCCGCCGCCGAGCCGTGCTGTCCAGCGACTCGAAGCAGATCCAGCCGCGCTTGTAGTCGCCGAGGTAGTGGCGGGGGCTGCCGGTGCGCGAGAGGCCGGGGACGACGGGCCACGCGCGCCACATGTGTCCGTCGCTGTCGCGGAACTCGCGGACGACGCGCGCATGCTCGGGGAGCGCGTCGATGGTGCCCTCGGCGAGCGGCGAGTCGAGGTCCTCGCGCGCGACGGTGCGCGGCACCTCGCGGTCGGATTTCGCGTCGGCGGACTTCTCCTCGCGGGCGTTCATGTGCTTGCGCAGCGCGATCGTCTGCCCGGCCGCGACCGCGGCGGCGAGCAGGGAATCCTCGATCTCGCGGATCTCCGCGCTGGTCTTGTTCGACAACCCGCTCGACTCGGCCTCGCACGCCTCGTGCAGCCGGCGCGACAGCTCGGCTTCGGCTTCGTCGAGGACCGGCTGGAGCGGGTCGTTGGTGTTCGTGTCGGTCATGGCTGGTCTCCGGTGCCGCCGGCTCCCGACCCACGCGGCGGCGCCGCCGCGGCTCGATGTCGGGGACCGCGTACTCTCATCACTTCCATCGCAACCTCCTGGCCACCGCGGGGGCCGGTTCAGCGCGGCGGCGGCTCCCCGACGACCCGCGCCGTCCGGATGTAGTCCAGCTTCGGGAACATCCGCTGGAGGTAGTTGTTGCCGAGCGACTGGATCATCCGCTGCTGGGGATCCTCGCCGTAGTCGTCGTAGAGCGAGTCGACGACTTCCATCCCCTCGACGACGCGCCCGAAGGGAGCGAAGCCGTCCCTGTCGAGGCGCCCGTTGTCGCGGAGGTTGATGAACATCTGGTGGGAGCGCGACCCCGGCCCGTCGTTGGTGAAGACGATCGTGCCGCGCGCGTTGCTCTGGCGCACCGAGTCGTCGGGGATCTTCCGCCCGTCCCAGTACTTGTTCAGCTTCGGCGAGTCGTTGAGCCCGAACTGCGCGACGAACCCCGGCACGACGCGGAAAAAGCGATCCTCGTCGAAGAACCCCGCGCGCGCGAGCTGGTAGAACCGGTCCGCGCCGTTAGGCGCCCATGCCCGGATCGCCTCGACGACGAACGGTCCCTTGCTCGTCTCGAACCGGACCCGGAAGGTGTCCGGCGCGGGTGTGTCGAGGGCGGGGGCGTCCTCCTTCTTCCCGCACGCCGCGGAGAGAGCGAGGAGGGCGATGGCGAGGGTCGATCTCATGAGGAGGTCGGAGAATCGGGGAACGGCGTTGACTCTGGGAACGGCATTGGCTCTGGCAGTTGCATTAGGGGCTTTATGAGGCAACGGCAACCACATCAAGGAGTGCCCGAGGACACGGAGGACACGGAGCAATAGGCTGCGCCTGTGCCTGACCGCGCTAGTGGCCTTGCCAAGGCGCAACGAAGGCGACGCAAAAACTCGGTGTCCTCTGTGTCCTCGGCGTACCAGAGAGCGGTTGCAGTTACCCTATCAAAGCCCATATGCAGTTGCCAGGGCAGCCGTTGCCGAGACTTGCCAGTAATCGCGCCGACAGCTCGCACTCTCGAAGCCCTCCCTTGACGAAACCCTTGCAGGAGGGCTCCGTATGTGCATGCTCCCGATGCCACGAACGCGTACCTTCCTCGCCGCCCTCGTCAGCGCGGCCGCGATCGGCTGCGGAGGAGCGCGCGGCGCCCGCGAGTCGGTCGCGGCCACGCCGACCCCCGCGGCGTCCACAGAACCCACGACACCGGTTCACGCGACTCCCGCCGGGATCGCGCAGGCGCGCGCCGACAGCGCGCGACTCCCCTGGACCGCGGCCGACGCGCACTTCATGTCGGCGATGATCCATCACCACGCGCAGGCGATCCAGATGTCGCAGATGGCGCCGAGCCACGGGGCGAGCCCCGAAGTGCTGCGTCTCGCCAGCCGCATCATCAACGCCCAGCGCGACGAGATCCGCACCATGCAGCAGTGGCTCGCCGATCGCGGGCAGCCGGTCCCCGAGGCGACGCCCGGGCCGATGATGATGGACATGGGCGACGGGATGCAGCACGAGATGCTGATGCCCGGGATGCTGACGAATGCGCAGCTCGCGGAGCTCGACGCGGCCCGCGGCGCCGACTTCGACCGGCTCTTCCTCACCTTCATGATCCAGCACCACCGCGGCGCGACCTCCATGGTGCGGGACCTCTTCGCCACCTACGGCGCGGCGCAGGACGAGACCATCTTCAAGTTCGCGTCCGACGTCAACGTCGATCAGACCACCGAGATCGCGCGCATGCAGCGCATGCTCGCCGGCATCGCCTTCGGCGTCAGCGTTCCCTGACCGCCGCGCAGCTGTCGCAGTCGCAGCACCCGCCCGTCACCCACGAGGAATGATCATGCCTCCCGCGCACCACCCGTCTCCATCGCGCCGGCGAACCGCCGTCGCGTCGCTCCTCTCCGTCGCCGCGCTCCTCGCGGCGTGCACGCATCCCGCGGCGATGTCCACCCCCGCCGCGCCGGCGGGCGACATGTCGGCCAGCGCGCCGAGCCCCGACCCGCGCGTCGGCCTCAAGGCCGGGCTGCACGACGCCGGCGAGGCGACGTGGAACCTGAAGGTCCTCTCGGAGACTCCACCCCCGGAGAGCTTCGCCGGCAAGGTGAACTCCGATCTCGCCTTCACCGGCAACTACGCCATCCAGGGGAGCTACAACGGCTGGCAGATCTGGGACATCTCCAACCCGAGCAGCCCGAGCCTCGCGACGGCGTACGTCTGCCCCGCGTCGCAGAGCGATGTCTCCGTCTACAAGAACCTGCTCTTCATCTCCGGCGAGGGGCTGAGCGGCCGCATCGACTGCGGCGCGCAGGGCGTGAAGGACACGGTGAGCAAGGACCGGCTGCGCGGCATCCGCATCTTCGACATCAGCGACATCCGCAACCCGCGCAACGTCGGCAACGTGCAGACCTGCCGCGGCTCGCACACGCACACGCTGCTCGTCGATCCGAAGGACACGGCGAACGTCTACGTCTACATCTCCGGCTCCTCCGGCGTCCGCTCGCCCAACGAGCTCGCCGGCTGCTCGGCCGCGCAGCCGGGCCAGGACCCGAACTCGGCGCTCTTCCGCATCGAGGTGATCAAGGTCCCGGTCGCGCATCCGGAGCAGGCGGCGATCGTCAGCTCGCCGCGCATCTTCAACGACCTCACCGAGCCGGCGCGTCACGGCGAGTCGCCGGAGGACGTCGCGGCCGCGGCGAAGCGGGCCGCCGACGCGCGCGCTCGCGGCGGGTTCACGGCGCGGATCCACGGGACGGAAGTGGTCGCGCCCAACAACTTCGTCGCCGCGCAGCTCGACAGCATCGTGAAGGCGCGCGGCGGCAGCGGCGCGCCGACCGCCGCCGACAGCGCCACGCTCCGCACGAACATCCAGGCGATCGTCGATCGGCTGGTCGGTGAGACGCCGGGCGGCAGCGGTCCGCGTCCGGGCCCGACGCAGTGCCACGACATCACCGTCTATCCGGGAATCGGTCTCGCCGGCGGCGCGTGCGAGGGCTACGGCCTGCTGCTCGACATCCGCGACCCCGCGCACCCGACGCGCCTCGCGGCGGTCGCCGACTCGAACTTCTCCTACTGGCACTCGGCGACCTTCAACAACGACGGCACGAAGGTGCTCTTCAGCGACGAGTGGGGCGGGGGCGGCCAGCCGAAGTGCCGCGCCACCGACCGCAAGGAGTGGGGCGCCGACGCGATCTTCACGATCTCGAACAACCAGCTCCAGTTCCAGAGCTACTACAAGATGCCCGCGGCGCAGACGGCGGAAGAGAACTGCGTCGCGCACAACGGCTCGCTCATCCCGATCCCCGGCCGCGACGTGATGGTGCAGGCCTGGTATCAGGGCGGCATCTCCGTCTTCGACTGGACGGACGCGAAGCACCCGAAGGAGATCGCCTTCTTCGACCGCGGCCCGGTGGACGCGTCGCGGATGGCGATGGGCGGCTCGTGGTCGGTGTACTGGTACAACGGCGTGATCGTCAGCTCCGAGATCGCGCGCGGGCTCGACATCTTCCAGCTCACGCCGAGCGCGTTCCTCTCGCAGAACGAGCTCGACGCCGCGCGCACGGTGCACCTCGACTACCTGAACACGCAGGGCCAGCCGCACTTCACCTGGCCGGCGACGTTCTCCCTCGCGCGTGCCTACGTCGATCAGCTCGAGCGCTCCAAGGGTCTCCCGGGCTCGCGCATCTCGAAGATCCGCGACGAGCTGAAGGAGGCGGAGAAGGGTGACGCCGCCAGGCGTCGCGACGAGCTCGGCGAAGTCGCGAAGATGCTCGACACCGACGCGGCCGGCTCGAGCGACGCGGCGAAGGTGCGGACGCTCGCCGAGACGGTGCGGGCGCTGGCCGCGATGTAAGGAAACCGTCGGGGTCAGCCGTCGACGCCGACGGCTGACCGCTCCGGTAGGGTAAACTTTCTCGTTGAAGGGGCGTCGGAGTTGAAATCGGATCGCTCCGCGGGGCGCTGGCGGCCCACACCGCAACGAGCCTGCTCTTGCTCTTCATTTTGAAACACGAAGGTCACGAAGGTTCACGAAGGGTGCTTCAGCAACATCTTCGTGAGCCTTCGTGACCTTCGTGTTTTAACAGCCATTGCCAAAGCCGAAGGATCCCCGGCGCGAGGGCGCCGGCGACCCCTTTCAACTCAGCGAGTGAAGACGGCCGAGAACGAGTAAGGCCGCGCCGTCGACCCGTCGGTGGGGAACTTCCAGGTCTTCACCTTCGCGAGCACGCACTCCTCGACCTGGTCGGCGCCGCCGCCCTTCCACGAGCGGCTCAGCACGTCGGCGCGCGTGACGCTGCCGTCGGGCGCGAGCAGGACGCCGATCGTCGCCGAGCCGGCGAGCCTCGGGTTCTTCGCGCGCGTCTCCTCGTAGCAGAACTGCAGCTGCGGGTTGCGACTGCGCACGAAGTCGCCCATCGGCGTCAGCGCCGAGCTGCTGCCGCCGCCCCCGCGCGATGCGCTCGGCGCTTCCGCGCTGGTCGGGCGGTACGCGTTCACGTCGTAGAGCGCGAGCGTCGCCGCGGAGGGAGTCCTCGACGCGGTACCCGACGCGCAGGCGCAGAGCGCCAGGGCGACGGTCGTGCGGGCGATCGTGGACAGCCTGATCATGAACCCTCCGCTGCGGGTGTGGCGAGCAGTGTCGATAGCTCCCCCTTACAACGCGCCACGCGGGAGGGTGGTAACCGCTGGAACCGGTCTCGCGGCGAGAAACCACGAACCGTGCCAGCGTCCGTGCGACTTGGGTCACCGCGCCCGCCGCGCGATACCCTCACACGCCAGTCGGATCTTCACCGATGGCATGACGGATCGGCTGCCGACTAGTTTTCGAACATGAGCACATCGACCGTACCCGCGGGCCGCCGCCCCGCCGGGCGTGGCCCGCGTGAGTGGGCGCGCGCCTTCACCGGCTTCTATCCGCCGACCGCCGCCGAGCTCGCGAGCCTCGATCCGATCGCGCGCTTCCTCTACTCGGCGCGGAGCGTCATCCTCGTCATCTCCTTCCAGGCGGCGCTGCTCGCGGGACTGCTCGCGCTCACCGACCGCCAGCTGAACGTCGTGCCGTGGCTGCTCGTCGTCCTCGGCTACGTCGTGCTCCACGCGATCAGCAACCTCTCCAACGACTACTTCGGCGCGCGCCGCGGCCACGACACCGACGATTCGCCCCGCCGCCGCTACACGGTGCATCCGCTGCTCAGCGGGGCGGTGAGCTCGCGGCTCCTCGTCACGGGGCTCGTCATCCTCTCGCTCGTCGCCGCGTCGATCGGCGTCTACTTCGTCTGGCTGCGTGGAATGACGGCGGTCTGGCTCGTCGTCGCCGGGGCGCTGCTCCTCTGGGCGTACGACGCGGCGCCGCGCGCGCTCAAGGAGCTCGGCCTCGGCGAGATCGCTGCGTTCGTGGTGTGGGGACCGCTGATGATCGCCGGCGGCTACTTCGTCATCACCGGCCACTGGTCGCGCGCCGCGATCCTCGCGTCGGTGCCGTACGGCCTCGGCGTGATGTCGATCCTCGTCGGGAAGCACATCGACCAGCGCATGTTCGACGAGGGCAAGCACCAGCGCACCCTCCCGGTGCTGCTCGGCGAGCGCCGCGCCCGCGCCCTCAACCGCGCGTCGGTGATCGCGATGTACCTCGTGATCGCCTTCGGCGTCGGGCTCGGCAAGCTCACCCCCTTCGCGCTGCTCGTGCTCTTCGCCGCCCCGCGCGCACTGCGCGCCGTGCGCGTGATGTCGCACCCCGCCCCGGCCGAGCCGCCCGCGGGCTACATCGGCTGGCCCCTCTGGTACCACCGCGTCTGCCTCGTCCACAACCGGGCGTTCGGCTGGCTGTACGTCCTCGGCCTCGCGTTAGGCGCTGCCCTGCCGGCGATACGAGTCTAGTGAGCGGTGGAACTACCCTGCGGGCGGTGAAACTACCCTGCGGGCGGTGAGGTGTGAGGTTCAGTGCTCAGTGACTCGTGACGGGCGTTACCGGCAGTCAACGCCCGTCACGAGTCACAAGTCACTCACCCACACACCTCACACCTCGCAGGGTCATTTCACGAGGCACGAGGCACGAGTCCTCACACCTCACGCCCCGCACGGTCATTTCACGAGTCACGAAACCACGGCAGCGATCAGCGTGAACGCCAGTCCCGCCACGCCGATGATCGTCTCCGCCACCGTCCACGTCGCGAGCGTCTGCGGGACGGTCATCCCGAAGAATTCCTTGATCAGCCAGAAGCCCGAGTCGTTGACGTGCGAGAGCACCAGCGAGCCGGCGCCGGTGGCGAGGACGAGGAGCTCGGGGTGAGTGCCGGGGACCAGCGCGGCGATCGGGGCGACGATGCCGGCCGCGGTGGTCATCGCGACCGTCGCCGAGCCGGTGGCGACGCGGATCAGCGCGGCGATCGTCCAGGCGAGCAACAGCGGCGACGCGTGCGAGCCGATCGCGACGCGGGCGATCGCGTCGCCGACGCCGCTCGCGAGGAGGACCTTGTTGAAGCCGCCCCCCGCGCCGATGACGAGGATGATCGAGGCGGTCGGCGCGAGGCAGTCGTTGGTGAAGGCGAGGATCTGCGTCCGCGTGAAGCCGCGCCGCGCGCCGAGCGTCCAGAACGAGACGAGCAGGGCGATCAGCAGCGAGACGATCGGGCTGCCGACGAAATCCAGCGCCCGCCGCAGCGGGTGCGCCGCGGCTAACGTCACGTCGCCGGCGCTCGCGCCGAGCATCAGGATCACCGGGATCAGCACGGTGAAGAGCGAGATGGCGAAGGAGGGCATCTCCGTGCGCACGCTCCCCTCGAGCTGCGCCGCCATCGGGTTCTCGGCGGGGAGCTTCACCCGCGGCGCGACCCACGTCGCGTAGACCGGACCGGCGAGCGCCGCGGTCGGCAGCCCGACGATGAGCGACCAGAGGATCGTCCGGCCGACGTCGGCGTGGTAGGCGGCGACGGCGAGCATCGCCGCCGGGTGCGGCGGAACCATCCCGTGAACGACGGACAGCCCCGCGACCAACGGCAGCCCGATCTTCACGAGCGACATCCCCGTCCGCCGCGCGATGGTGAAGACGAGCGGCACGAGCAGGACGAAGCCGACCTGGAAGAAGACGGGGATCCCGACGATGAAGGCGACGAACATGATCGCCCAGTGCACCCGCCGCTCGCCGAAGCGCGCGATCAGCGTCGTCGCGATGCGCGTCGCGCCGCCGCTCTCGGCCATCATCTTCCCCAGCATCGTCCCCAGCCCGACGACGACGGCGATGAAGCCGAGCGCCGACGCGACGCCCTCCTGGAAGGCGCCGGCCACGGTGCCTAACGGCATCCCCGCCGCGACGCCGAGCGCGAGCGAGACGACGACGAGGGCGACGAAGGGGTGCGTCCGGAAGCGCGCGATGAGGAGGATCAGCGCGACGACCGCGAGGAGGGCGAGGAGGAGCAGCCGCGCGTCGTGCGTCATCCGTGAGCCTCGAGGCGGCGCAGCAGGTCGGTGAGGATCTCGCGCGCCGGGAGCGCGGCGTCGTAGACCCAGGCGTGCTCGTCGGGGTCGGGCGGCTCGAGCGTCTCGAGCTGGCTGTCGACGAGGGCAGGGGGCATGAAGTGCGCGCGCCGCCGCTCGACGCGCTCGACGAGGAGGGGCTTCCGCGCTTCGAGGTGGATGAAGCGGACGTCGGGGTCGCCGTGGCGCAGCACGTCGCGGTAGGCGCGCCTCAGCGCCGAGCAGGCGACGACGACGCCCTCGTCCCTCGAGCGCGCCTCGGCGAGCCGCGCGGCGAGAGCGCTCAGCCAGCCGGCGCGATCCTCGTCGGTGAGCGGGATCCCGGCGGCCATCTTCGCGACGTTCGCCGGCGGGTGGTGGTCGTCTCCGTCCACGAACGGGATGCCTAACGTTCCGGCGAGGCGCGAGCCGATGAGCGTCTTCCCCGCGCCCGCCGCGCCCATGACGACGAAGCGCCGGTCGGTCACCCGGGGACGGGGATCACGCAGTCGGGCGCGTCGTAGCCCGGATTGTTGACGCGCGACGAGATGCGGTCGGCGACCATCGTCTCCATGGGGTACGGATGCTCCTCGAGCAGCGCCTGCACCGCCTTCGCATCGGTGAGCGCCGGGTCGAGCCAGAGGTCGTACTGCTCCGGCGCGAGGACGCGCGCCATCCGCGTGTGGAACTGCCCGAACCACTCGTCGGCCGGGCCGACGAGGACGGTGCAGCTCCAGAGCGACTCCCCCTCGCTCCCCTCCCAGCGGTCCCACAGCCCGGCCATCGCGAAGGGCGTCCCGTCGGCGCGACGGATGCGGCGCGGGATCTTCGCTCCCTTCGCCCCGGTCCACTCGATGATCCCGTCGACGATGACGAGGCAGCGCTGCTTCCTCCACGCCGTGCGGAAGGTCGGCGAGCTGCTCGCCCGCTCGACGCGCGCGTTGAAGGTGCTGTACTCCTCGTCGAAGCGCGTGACGTCGTCGGTGCCGCGAAGGTGTCCGGGGATGAAGTTCCAGTGCATCGGCCGCAGCGTCGGCTTCTTCGTCTCCGGATCGACGTGGATGACGAGGATCTCCTGCCGCGGCGAGAGATTGAAGCGTGGCTGGAAGATGTTGTACGCGTTCGTCCGCTCGCTGAAGCTGAAGCGGTCGGGGATGCTCTCTCCCGTCTCGATGATCGTGGCGCGTCCGCACATGGCCCCAACTGTACACCGGAAGCCGGGGAGGCGCGAGACGTCGGCTCGTCCTGTGAAACACGAAGGACGCGAAGGGCACGGAGCGCTGCATGAGCGTGATCGTCGTGCTCCTTCGTGTTCAGATGCAATGGCACCCGGCGCCCGGGTGCACGCCTTTCGCAGGGGAGGACCTCATGTCCCCCGACCAGCTCAGCTTCTTCGCCGCTCCAGGTCCCACGCTCCCCGAGGGGTTCCTCTATCGCGCCGAGGTGATCACGCCGGCCGAGGAGCGCGCGCTGCTCGAGCGGATTCCCTCGCTCCCGCTCAGGGAGTTCGAGTTCCACGGCTTCACCGGCCGGCGTCGCACGGTGTCGTATGGATGGCGCTACGACTTCGCCGACGAGCGGCTCTGGAAGACGGAGGACATGCCGGAGTTCCTGGTCGGGCTCCGCGAGAAGGCCGCCGCCTTCGCCGGGATCGCGGCGACGGAGCTGCAGCAGGTGCTGGTCACCGAGTACGCCGAAGGGGCCGGGATCGGCTGGCATCGCGACAAGGCGGTGTTCGGCGACGTCGTCGGGATCTCCCTCCTCTCCGACTGCACCTTCCGCCTCCGCCGCAAGACGGGCGAGAAGTGGGAGCGCGTGAACCTCACCGCCGAGCCGCGCTCCGCCTACCTCCTCCGCGGCCCCTCGCGCACCGAATGGGAGCACAGCATCCCCGGCGTCGACGCGCTGCGGTACTCGATCACCTTCCGGAACCTGAGAGAGCGTTAGGCAGGCCGTCGCGCTCTGGTCGGGGGTGGCATCGGATCGCTCCATGTGGCGCGATGGCTCCTCGCCGCAACGGGCCGGCTGTTGCGCCTGTCATTGAAACACGAAGGGGCACGAAGGGCACGAAGGGGGCCTGGGCCAGGATCTTCGTGCTCCTTCGTGCCCTTCGTGTTTTGACAGCCGTAACCAAAGCCAACAGCGGCTCCGCGCGAGGAGCCCGGAAACGCGCTCGGAGCGATCCGATGCCACCTCACGGATTGGCGGGACTGAAACCATGACGACCCCAACCCCGTACGCACCCTTGCCGCGATGCTGACTTTTCAGCATAGTATTGCGGAATTTTCAGCATAGCTCCAAACCCTTTCCGTCAGGGGCGTGTCAAACCCCCCGAAGCACCGATCCCCGGCCTCCACCCCCCTCCGCATCCCCTGCATGCGCTTCCTCGTCGCCTTCTTTCTCGGATCCTCCCTCCTTTCCAGCGCGGGCTACGCACAGCAGAAGGGGAACGGCTCGACCGCTCCGGCCGCGCCGCCGCGCACCATGGACGCCGCGCGGCGCACGGGTGCCATCACCATCGATGGGCGGCTCGACGACGCGGCGTGGGCGAGCGCGCCGGTGAGCTCCGGGTTCGTCCAGTCCTATCCCGCGCCGGGGAAGCCCGCGCCCGACCAGACCGAGGTCCGCGTCCTCTACGACGACCAGGCGCTCTACGTCGGGATCAGGATGTTCGACGCGCACCCCGACTCCATCGCGCAGGGGCTCGCGCGGCGCGACGCGACCGCGGCGACCGGGATCTACTCCGACTGGGTGCACCTCATCATCGACTCGTATCACGACCGGCGCACTGCCTTTCGGTTCTCGACGACGCCGCGCGCCGTGCAGAAGGACGTCTACACCTTCAACGACGGGAACGAGGACCTCAACTGGGACGCCGTCTGGGAGGTCGCGACCAGCGTCGACTCCCTCGGCTGGGTCGCCGAGTATCGCATTCCGCTCAGTCAGCTCCGCTTCGGGCCCGATTCCGCCGGCGTGCGCACCTGGGGCTTCCAGGTGCAGCGCGACATCGCGCGCCGCAACGAGCGCGATACCTGGGCGCCGTGGACGCCCGCCGATGGCGCCTTCGTCTCGCGCTTCGGTGAGCTCGCCGGGCTGCGCGGCATCGCCGTCCCGGAACGCCTCGAGATCACTCCATACGTGAGCTCGACCTTTACCAGCGCGCCCGAGCTCGAGGCTGGAGACCCGTTCTACCAGTCGCTCAGGACGCAGCCCAAGGTCGGCGGCGACATCAAGTACGGCCTGCCCAAGGGCCTAACGCTGAGCGCCACCATCAACCCCGATTTCGGCCAGGTCGAGGTCGATCCCGCGGTCGTGAACCTCACCGCCTTCGAGATCTCCTTTCCGGAGAAGCGACCGTTCTTCCTCGAGGGGAGCGACGTCTTCGCCTTCGGACAGGTCGTCCGGCAGAACGACTACGGCGGCCAGCAGTACCTCTACTCGCGGCGCATCGGGCGCCAGCCGCAGCTCGGGATCGGGGCGAAGTACACCGACATCCCGCACGAGACGACGATCGCCACCGCGGCGAAGATCACCGGGAAGAGCGGGCCCTGGACGGTCGGGATCCTCGACGCGGTGACCCCCGAGGAGACGGGGCGCGCCGCCGACAGCCTGGGCACGCGCCTCGACGCGCCCGTCGAGCCGCTGAGCAACTACTTCGCCGGCCGACTCAAGCGCGACTTCCGCCGCGGTGCCACGACGTTAGGCGCGATGCTCGAGCAGACCTCCCGCCGCGTCGGCGGCAGGCGCTTCGAGCCGCTGCTCCGCTCGAGCGCGACCTTCGGCGGCGTCGACTTCGAGCACGACATGAAGAAGCGCGAGTGGGTGCTGAGCGGCTTCGCCGCGGGAAGCGTCGTGCGCGGGAGCGAGGCGGCGATGGTGCGGACGCAGCGCGCGAGCAACCACTACTTCCAGCGCCCCGACGCCGACTGGCTCACCTTCGACAGCACGCGCACCTCGCTGGCCGGCTACATCGGCGAGGTCGCGCTGCAGCACAGCGGCCGGACCTTCGGCTCCATCGCGGTGAAGACGACGAGTCCCGGGCTCGAGCTGAACGACCTCGGCTTCCAGAGCCGCACCGGGTATCGCGCGCTCTCGACCCTGATCGGACGCCAGAGCTTCACCGCGACGAAGTATCTGCAGAACTGGTCGGCGTTCGTCTACCAGAACAACGCCTGGAACTACGGCGGGCAGAACGTCTACAACGGCTACGCCGGGCGCGTCAACGCGACGCTGCGCAACTTCTGGGGGGTGAACGCCGGCGTCACCTACGCGCCGCAGTACAACGACGACTACCTCCTCCGCGGGGGCCCGCGCGCGGCGCAGCCGAAGAGCATCTACAGCGACGCGAGCATCGGCACCGATTCCCGGCGGCGCGTCCGCCTCAACCTCTCCGCCGCCTACGCGCACGACGTCCTCGGCGGCTACTCGAAGGAAGCGCAGGTCTCGGTCGACCTGCGGCCGACGTCCACGGTGCACATCAACTTCGGGCCGAGCTTCAGCCAGCTCCACGACAAGGAGCAGTTCGCCGGCTCCGAGGCCGACCCCTCGATGACGGCGACGTTCGGACGGCGCTACTACCTCAACTCGCTGACGCAGAACACGCTCTCCCTCGACACGCGCGTCGACGTGACGCTCTCGCCGACGCTGAGCTTCGTGATGTACGCGCAGCCCTTCGTTTCGGCGGGGCGCTACAGTGAGCTCAAGTATCTGCTGCGGCCGGGGACGACGGACTTCTACGAGTACGCCGACTGGCCCGTGGGGCGCCCGAAGTCCGACTTCAACGTCCGCGCGCTGCATGGAAACGCGGTGATGCGCTGGGACTACCGCCCCGGCTCGTCGCTCTACCTCGTCTGGCAGCAGCAGCGCGACGGCTTCGAGCCCTTCGGCGAGTTCCAGACCAGGCGCGACGTCGGCGCGATCTTCCGCACCGTCCCGACCAACGTGTTCCTGATCAAGGCGACGTACTGGATCGGGCGTTAGGCAAGGCTCGCTCTTCGGTGAAAACACGAAGGCCGCGAAGCACACGAAGAAGTTTCCTTCGTGCCCCTTCGCGGCCTTCGTGTAACAGAAAAAGCCAGCGGGCCTAACGCTCCCCCTTCACCCGCGTCAGCGTCACCCGCGCGAAGGGATCGAGCTTGCCGTCGGCGTCGTTGTCCATGCGCCATGTCCAGCTGTCGGCGCGGCGGTCGTAGACGAAGGTGTTGTGGAAGGCCGCCGTCGGGCCGTGGTGGAAGACGAACGCGATCGAGTCGCCCGTCGGCGGTGCCTCGGCGAGGGACGCGGGCGCGATGCCGCCGAAGACGTCGAGCCAGACGCACGCGTACCGCTTCACGTCCGCGTTCCAGCCGATGTAGACGTCCGCCTGGTACTGCGGCTGGCCGTTGCCGTCCCGCTCGCGCGAGACCTCGTGCACGTGCACGTACTGATGGTTGAGCACCCACTCGGCGGTGACGTCGTGCGTCGTCTGCTGGCCGTCGATCGTGCCGGTGAGCGTCCAGCGGCCGACGAGCCGGTCGAGCAGCGGATCGCTGAGCGTGGGCTGCTGCGCCGGCAGGGCGCGGGCAGCGGTGACCGCGATGGCGACTGCGAGGAGCGCGCGCATGGAAGCCTCCCGGAAGCAGGTCAGTAGACCGTGTTGTTGCTCGGCTGGTCGGAGACCAGCAGCATCAGCCCCACCATCGCCACGCCGCCGACGACGAGATAGGTCGTCTTCTTCCGGTCGAAGGCGCGCACGGTGACGAAGGTGCCGAGAGCGTTCGTGGGAACGAGCGCGTGCCGCACGAGCGCGCAGCTCGACTCGTCGTCGGGGTTCGCGAACGCGGCGGGGCGGATCGTGAGCGCGTCGGCGCGCACCGTCTCGAGTCTCCCTTCGACCCGCGTCGCGTGGCAGACCGGCGTCGGTGGCATGGTGTCGCGAACTTCCATCGGCGCGGGCGTCTCGACGCGCACCTGCATCCCCGGGCGCAGCGAGGGCGGGGTCGTCCACGAGTAGCAGCCGGTCGTCAGGCAGAGCGCGGCGACGGCGGCGGGTGACGGGCGCATCGGTGGGGCTCCGGAGGAAGGGTTCGCTCCGAAGCTACGGCTCGCTGTGGAATCCGCCAGCGAGCCGGTGACCTTCTGATCGCGGCGCTCTTCCCCTACTGCGGCTGAGCCGCGATCGGCGCGCGCGGGCGCAGCCGCGGATCCGTCCCCGGAGCCTTTGCGAGCGTCAGCGCCTCGCGCGTCGTGACCACCTTCGGCGCGTCGAGGGTGTGCCGGAAGTGGTGGTCGAAGAACGCGGGGGAGAGCACCGCGCGATCGTAGCTCGGCACGTCGCGCGGACGCACCGTCACGACCTGCGGGGTCGGGAGCACGCCGCGAATCACGATGGTCCGCCGCGGCGCGTCCTTGCCGGGCGCGCGGCTCGCTTGCTGTGCACGAGCTGTCGTCGCCGCGCCGAGGGTGAGAACGAGCGCGGTGAGTGCGGCGGTGTGAAGTCGCATCGGCGTGACTGGAGGATCGCGGCGCGCCCTGCCTCGGACGCGGAGGTGAGGGCGACCCGCTCGCCCCGAATTAAGGACGCTTCAGTGCGCCCGGGGTATCGGGGGGCGTCCGCGCCCAGGCTGACGGGATTGTGACGCTCATCGCCGGCGCACCAGCCCGACGTAGAAGACGTTCCCGTCGAGCCCGGGGTTGTAGGGCGCGGTCCACGCGTTCGAGAGATGGTGGAACTTCCAGCCGAGCATCAGCGCGCGATGCTCGCCGCGCGCGACGCGCAGTCCCGCGCCCAGCTCGAAGGTCGCGTTGAGCCGCCGCGCCTCCGGCTCGGGCGTGTTGCGCGTGAACCAGAGGAACCCCGCCGCGCCCGAGAGATAGGGCCGC
>DASVXU010000016.1:0-7733 GCA_036392515.1 Gemmatimonadaceae bacterium
CGCACCAGCCACTTCCTGCGCCCGATGCGCCTGACGATGGCCGAGCTCTGCGCGCTGGAGCTCGGCCTCGGCCTGCTGCGGCGCGAACGCCACGCCCACGAGCTGCCGGCGATCGACCGCGCGTCGGAGCGGCTGCGCAAGGCGATCACCGAGCTTCCGCAGAACGAGCAGCACGAGGGGATGCGCGCGGCCGAGCTGTCGTATGGGGGAGATCCGACGCACCTCGCAACGCTGAGCAGGGCGCGGAAGGCGAAGAAGAAGGTGCGGCTCCGCTACCGCTCGGGGAGCGCGAAGGAGAGCAGCGAGCGGGTGATCTGCCCGCACGCGCTCCTGCATTCAGCGGGAAGCTGGTACGTCGTCGCGTACTGCGAGACGGGAGAAGGTATGCGCATCTTCCGCGTCGATCGCGTCGAGGAGGCGTCGCAGCTCGCGGAGGAGTTCACACCCTCAAGCGACGCCGACGTCGCGCGGCTCGCCGCCGAGCGTCCCTTCGTCGGAGAGCCGGCGCGCACGATGACGGTGCGCTACTCGCCGCGCATCGCGCGCTGGATCCGCGAGCGCGAGGGCGGAGAGCTGGATGCGGACGGGTCGCTCATGCGGGAGTACCCGTTAGGCGACATCGGCTGGGGCGTCAGGCACGTGCTGCAGTACGGGCCGGACGCGGAGGTGCTGGAGCCGGTGGAGCTGCGGGGGGAGATCGTCAGGCGGCTCGACGCGATTGCCGTCTGAGCGTGGCCGCGAGCCGCCGCTCAGCCCCGCGACTCGCCGAGGACGTCGGCGAAATACTCTCCCAGCTCGATGACCAGCGGCTCCGCAACGCGTTCGGGCCGCCACGCGATGCGATCGGCGAGCAGCTCGCCGCGCACATCGTCGGGTCGCCACCGCTCGATGGCGCGGGCGTCCACGTCCACGATCCAGTACTCGGGAACGTGCAGCCGCTGGTAGAGCTCGCGCTTGAGGATCCTGTCGCGCCGCGCCGTGCCCGGGGACAGGACCTCGACCGCGAGCAGCATCCGCCCGGCCTCCTCCCAATCGGCGGGGCGACGGCCCTGGACGAGGGGAACGACGAAGAGATCAGGCTGGACGAGAGTGCGTGCGCCGAGCACGACGTCGGCGGGCGCCACCTTCACGTGACCGACCCTGACGGCGCGGAGATAATCGCGCAACCGGTACTGCAGCTCCTGAACGGCCTCGCCGTGCGTCCAGGTCGGCGCGGGCGTGACGAGCAGCTCGCCATCCACGACCTCGTAGCGCATGCCGTCGTCCGGCAGCGCCTGCACCTCCTCGACGGTCCAGCGCTTCGTGGCGTGCATGGGCATACGATAGGCTCCTCGGCGCCCAGTGGGCAAGCGAGCATCGTTCAGAATGCTGGCGCCGCGCCGACGGACCGTCATCACCTGCCGACGACCTGGTGGTCGGCTTCCGTGGCGACGCCGAATGGTGGGAGCGCTACCCGGGCCGCTGATGAAGCGCTAATCGAGCACCCGCGCGAAAAAGCTCGCGAGGTCGATCCGGAACGGCTCCGGCGCACCGGGCGGAAGCCACTCGAGGGTCGCCGTGACGATCTCACCATTCTGCGCGCCTTCCGTCCACCGTTCAACACGTCGAAACTCGGAATCGACGATCCAGTATTCCGGGACGCCCGCGCGCTGATACAGCGCGCGCTTTCGTCCGCGATCGGCGCGCGCGGTGCTCGGCGAAAGAATCTCCACCGCGAGGAGCAGCGACTCGATCTCCACGAGCTCGCGGGGCGCACGACCGCCGACCAGCGGCGTCACGAAGACGTCGGGTTGTACCACCGTGCCAGGCACGATTCGAACATCCGCGGGCGCGATGACCGCGACTCCGGCGCGCGTCCGATGCAGCCAGGACCTGAGCTCGAGTGCCAATTCGAGCAGGACGCGCTGATGCAGCAGCGACGCGGAGGGCGTCATCGCCGGGTCGAGGTGCTCGAGATCGCCGTTCGGCACTTCGACGCCGTTGACGAGCAGCACCCCGTCGATGAGCTCGATCCGCCGCCCGTCCCAGGGCAGCGCGAGCACCTGTTCGACCGTCCAGACCTTGGCGGGTGCGACCATGCGCATACGATAGGCTCCTCGGCGCCGAGTGGGCAAGCGAGCATCGCGCACGGTGTGAGCACTACGTCCGTCCGCCGTCATCGCCTGCCCTGGATCGTCATCCGATCCCCGCTCCGGCACCCTGTCTGTCAGACCCTCGCCCTAACGTTCCGTGGACTCCCTTCGAGGATGACGGCCTGTTCGGCCGGCTGGCCACTCCGAAGGCGACCTACCAGCTGTTCGTGATGACCGACGAGCGGCGCCGGACGGCCTGCTTCTATCTCGTCTTCCCGACGCGCGCGCCGCAGGCGCGGCGTGCCGCTATCGCGGAGCTCTGCACGCGCGCGAACTGGCGGATCTTCCTCGGCAGCCTCGAGATGGACTTCGCAAACGGCGACGTCCGCTGGCGCTGCGCGATCGACGTCGAGGACGGCGCGCTGAGCGAGACGATGGTGCAGAACACCATCTGGGCGGGCATCATCACCCTCGACGAGTATCACGATGCGCTGATGAAGGTGATGTTCGCCGAGGCAGACGCGGCCAGCGCGCTCGCGGCGACGATCGCATGAGTCGGCATCGGGGGCCGGCGCCGTCTCCTGGTCACGTAATGTCTGCTGTTGTTTCAATCACAGAGGACTAGAAGCGAGCACACGGAGGACACAGAGGGCTCCTCGGCGGGCGAGGCGCCGCTCACTACGAGCAGATGGCTCTCGGCCTCTTGGGGCACGCGGTGAAAGCTCCTCGCGCCCGGCGTGCCCTCCGTGTGCTCCGTGGTCCTCGCGGTTCATCTCCGTGAGTGACACCACAGCCACCAGCCCGACTCGTAGCGCCAGAACCTTGCGCCCTTCTTCCGCCATGGCTTCCGCCGTGCTTGCCGCCTAACCGCGCGATCCGCACTGTCAGACCCCTCCCGTATCCTCACTCCACCCCAACGGGAGGCTCCATGAAACACAGCGTTCTCCTCGACTACGAGCTCACGACCGCGCAGGACGGATTCGTCGTCCGCGCGCTGCTCAAGCTGGAAGGCCAGGCACCCACGGACGCGGCGCGCACGCCGCTGAACCTCGCGCTGGTGCTCGACCGGTCAGGGTCGATGACCGGCGCCAAGCTCGCCGCGGCACGCGAGGCCGCGCAGTTCCTCCTCCGACGCCTCGCGCCGGAGGACGCCGTATCGCTCGTGACGTACGACGACGCGGTGGACACCGTCGGCAGCGTCGGCAGCGGGACGACGATCGCGGACCTCGCGCGGATGGCGGGGCTCATCGAAGCGCGGGGCTCGACGAATCTGAGCGGGGGCTGGCTGCGCGGACGCGAGCTGGTCGCGGCGGCGCGGCGCGAGCAGCGCATGAATCGCGTCATCCTCCTCACCGACGGCCAGGCGAACGCGGGGATCACCGATCGCGAGCGGCTCACCGGCCTCGCGGCGACAGCGAAGCGCGGCGGGGTGACGACCACCACGATCGGATTCGGCGCGGACTACGACGAGCAGCTCCTGCGCGCGATGGCCGACGCGGGGGGTGGCAACTCGTACTACATCGAGCAGCCCGACCAGGCGCCGGGGGTGTTCGAGGAGGAGATCGAGGGACTGCTTTCGCTCGCGGCGCAGAACGTCACCGTCGAGATCAGGCCGGGGAGCGACGCGCGGTTCGTGCGCGTCTGGCACGACTATCCCGTGCACGCCGCGAACGGCGCGAGCCGGATCGAGGTCGGCGACATCTACGGACGCGAGCCGAAGTCGATCCTGCTCGAGTTCTTCGTTCCCTCGCTCGTCACGAACGGGCGCGTGGACATCGGCGAGGTGGTGATCGACGCGCACGTGCTCACCGCGGACGGGGGCGTCGATCACCAGCGCGTCACGATCCCGATCGGTACGCCGCTCTCGAGCGACGGACGGAGCGAGCCCGAGATCCGGCACGAGCTGCTGCTCGTGCGCGCTGCACGGGCGCGCGAGGAGGCGGTGCGGCGCGAGGGCGCGGGCGACGCGACGGGCGCGGCGCGGACGCTGCGCGAGATGGCGGTGGAGCTGGCGGAGGTCGCGTCCCCGACCATGATGGAACAGGCGGCCGATCTCGCCTCCCTCGCGGACAGGCTCGACGCGCGCAGCTTCGACGCGGCCGACGCGAAGTACCTCGCCCAGCGCGCCTACAACACCCACCGGGCGAAGGGGGCCTACGAGGAGAAGCTGCGCCGCCGCCGCTGATGCCAATGCGGGCCGGACGGGTTTAGATTGAGGTAGCGAGCGGGAGGGGGAAAGGTCCCCTCCCCCCGCGCCCCCCGCTTTCCGGTGTCCCCGATGGACTTCCCCCGCCTCACGGGCCCCGAGCCCGACGCGCTCCCCGGTTCCGCCGCCGAGCTGCTCGCGTACATCGCCCGCGCCCACGACCGCACCCGCGGAGTCGTCGCGACGATACCGCGCGACGAGTACGACTGGACCCCGAAGCACGGCTGGTACACCCTCGGCGACCTCGTGCGCCACCTCGCGGGGACCGAGCGGTGGACGTACGCCGAGGGAGCGTTAGGCAGGGCGAACCGCTATCCGGGGCACGGGCGCGCGCTCGCCGACGGGCAGGAGGCGACGCTCCGCTACTTCGACCGCCTGCACGCGGAGTCGATGGCGATCTTCGCGACGCTCGACGACGCGGCGCTCGCGCTCGAGGTCGCCGCGCCGGGCGCGCCCCCGCTCACCCTGCGCGGCTGGCTGCGCGCGATGGTCGAGCACGAGGCGCATCACCGCGGGCAGATCCACCTGCTGCTCGCGATGCGCGGTGTCACGCCCCCGCCCCTCTTCGAGATGCCAACCGGGCGGGGGCTGTCGATCCTCCGCTGATCCCTCGCTCTCCCGCGCTCAGGCGCGGGAGAGCGTTCCGTCGGCGGCCATCTTCAGACGCACCGAGACGCGCAGGGGCGCCGGCGACATCTCGTCCACCTCGACGAGCAGCTTGTCCTCGGCGATGCGCATCACGGTGACGCGGGCGCCCTTGTGCGCGCCGTGGATCCCCAGCGCCTCGAGCTTCGCGGGATCGGTCGCGACGCCGGTGAAGGACACGCCGACGAAGAGCTGCCCGGAGTGATCGCCGGCGAGGCCGACGCCGAGCTGCGCCGCGACCTCGTCGATCGCGATCCCGCTCGACTGCGAGCGGACGAGCTGTGGCGTGCAGAGCGTGGCGAGGACGAGCACCACGAGCAGGAGCGTCGCCAGGGCGGCGGAGTGCCGGTCGTTCGTGGAGGCGCGGGGCATGGATTCCTCCGGTTGGGGACGATAGCGGCTGTCCCCAACCTCGCGCGCCCTCCGCGGCGCGCGAGTCCGGTGTATTCCCGATGTGAATACGGAGCTCCCCGACGTCAGCGCGCGGGTAGCGAAGGTCAGTGTTCGGTCACAGGGCGCGCCCCGCCGCAACTCCCCGCTGTCTCACTCTCGTAGCTCCCCGTCGGGAGCCTTCATGGGAGGAGACCATGCGTACGTTCTTCGCGCTCGGCAGGCTGCAGCTCCTCACCTTCGCCGCGATGCTCGCGGTCGGCGCGCCGGGGCGCAGCGCCGTCGCGCAGCGGGCGGAGATCGACGTCACGCACTTCACGCGCGAGCTGGGGCTCGTCGTCGAGGAGGCGCGGCGCGCGCACCTGATGGTGGGCGACGCGGTCACCGGCAGCGCGGCGGAGCCGGCGCTGCTGCGCCGGCTCGGCATCACGGGGATGCACCGCGGGGCGCGCGTCGTCATCGCGCGCGTCGCCCCGGATCACGTCATGGTCGAGGTGGACGAGCTGCTGCCCAGCCCGCAGCGCGCCTCGGTGCGGCTGGCGATTGATTCGACGGGGAAGCTTCGCCTCCCCGAACGCTGAGTCAGCGCGGCGCGCCGGCCGTCGTCGCGCGAAAGACGGGAATGTCGGGCTTGGGCTTGTCGGTCCGCGACGGAGCATCGGCCTCGACGCCGGGCCAGCCGTTCGTCCAGACGAGCTTGTCGATGAGCATCGGGCGGCGCACGTTCCTGTTCGTGCCGGGGATGTACATCTTCGACGGATCGATCGCGTGGTAGACGATCCAGTCGGTGCCCGCCTGGTCCATGACGATCGCGTTGTGTCCCGGGGCGAGCCAGCTCGCGTTGCCCTGGAGGATCGCGCTGCTCGCGCCGCCGGTGGCGTCGGCGAGCTTCTGGAAGGGCCCCAGCGGGCTCGACGCGCGCGCGACCATCACCGCGTAGTGGGGGGTGTCGGGGTTGCAGCAGTCGTTGCCCGAGTAGAACATGTAATAGTAGCCGTTGCGCTTTATCACCCACGGCCCCTCGATCAGCGCCTCGTAGGGCTTGCTCGACGGGCGCAGCAGGGTGTCGGGAACGTCGCCGGCGAACCGGAAGTGCAGGCGGGTGTCGTCGAGCTCCTGGCCGACGATGGGCTGGAAGCTCGAGCCCCAGTACAGGTACTTCCTCCCGCTCGCCGAGTCGTCGAACGCCATCGCGTCGATGTGCGAGAAGTCGTTCCGGCCGGTGCCGCAGATGAGCGGTGCGCCGACGTCGGCGAATGGACCGTTAGGCGCGGTACTCGTCGCGATGCCGAGGCACATGCCGTACTTGTCGATCGAGTCGTGCTGCGCGGCGAAGTACATGAAGTACTTTCCCTTCGCGGCGTCCCAGAGCACGTGCGGCGCCCAGAAGTTCCACGTGGTGCTCGCCCACGAGGGCTTCGCCGGGAGCATCTCGCCCAGCGGCGTCCAGCTCACGAGGTCGAGCGACTGCGCCCCCTGGATGTTGATCCGCGCTCCCCCCTGCACCGTCTGCGTCGCGTAGGCGTAGAAGATCCCGTTCGGTGCCCGCACGATCGAGGGATCGGGGAAGTCCTGGTCGAGAACGGGGTTGATGTACCCGGTCGGCGTCGTCCTGTCGACGCGGGTGACGCCGCCGCCGCTGGAGCACGCGGCCGCGAGGACGAGCGAGAGGACGAGGCGACGATGTTGCCGTGCGATCATGAGCCGGGCCGGATCTTCTTGAGGTAGAGGTTGAGCGAGCCGATCTTGAGCTTCGACTTCATCTGCAGCATGACGCGGCTCGAGTCGTCGGCGAGCCAGATCTCCGCCTGCCCGCCCTCGCCGAAGACGCCCTTCGCCTTGATCGTCGGGTGGAGCACGATCGCGTCGAAGGTGCCTGCGGGAACCTTGATCCGCTCCCTGCGCACGACGGTCACCGTCACCGGGTTGCGGTCGGGCTTGAAGTAGCGGTTGAACGAGTAGGTCTGGCCGACCTCGAGCGGAATGGTGCGCAGGAAGAAGAAGAAGCTCCCGTCGTCGAGGGGCTGCGCCACGGTCTGCTGCTCGGGCTTGTCGTTCTCGCGGTAGACGCCGCGCTCGGGCATGATCTCGTAATGCCGCTCGCGCTCGTAGCGTCCCTCGTCGATGTCCTGCACGTGGCGGAGCGAGATGAGCGAGGTTGTGTCGATCCAGCTCTCGTAGTGGTCGTTCACCTTGTAGAAGAGCGTTCCTCCCTTGACGTTGAAGCGCACGTGGAACGCCGCGCGCCCGCGCACCTCCTCGACGCCGACGACGTCCATCACCGCGTTGCCGACGTCGATCGCGCCGAACTTCACGTCATAGGTGAGCTGCTCGCCGGGAGAGAAGGGGAGCGGCTCGCGCGCCGGACGAGCGGGCGCCGCGGCGGGCGCGGGCGTCGTTGCCGCGGGCGCATTCCCGGT
>DASVXU010000017.1:0-3024 GCA_036392515.1 Gemmatimonadaceae bacterium
CTGCGCCTCGTGCAGTGGAAGAATCCGCTGGACGCTCTTGACCTCGACGACGAGTTGGCGATCGACGAGCAAGTCGATCCGGTAGGCGCCTCCGATGCGATAGCCATCGAAGACGATCGGCAGGATGCACTGTCGCTGCACGACGAACCCCCGCCTGAGCAATGTCCACGCGAGGCATTCCTCGTACGTCGACTCGAGCAATCCGGGGCCGCCGAGCGTCTTGTGCACGTAGATTCCGCCGCCGATTACGGCCTCGGAGAGTGGGTCGTGATCCTCGCGCATGTGCCACGATGACACGAAGAAGCGCGGGCTGGTGCATCGAATCCTTCGTCGGGTGGGCGATGTCATGCACGCGGTGCGCGCGTCCGTGGCGAGCTCCGGTGCGGGTCGGTCGTGGTTCATCGGGAGTGAAAGCCTCGCGCGGTTGGCGGGGGAGGACACCGAGTTTCCGAGGATCCGAGTGCTACCCTCGCAAAGAGCCTGTCTCAAAGCCCTCGGGGCCTCAGCGACTCTTCTCCATACCGCGCGACGCACGAATGCTGACGCACCCCCACGCGATCCCCGACGACCTACCGGCCCGCCAAGGCGCTCTCGAACGCCGCAGCGCTTGCACGATCCGATCGCAGCGCGGGCAGGCTCACCGGCGGCGGTGGATCAGGCACCCGCGGGAGGATCGCGCGCTCGAGCCAGAGCACGTCGTGCCAGGCGCCGAACTTGTAGCCGACGCCGTGATAGACGCCGACGCGCCGGAAGCCGAACGACTCGTGGAAGCCCTCGCTCGCCGCGTTAGGCAGGGTGATGCCGGCGTAGGCGTTGCGGAAGCCCTGGAGCGCGAGGATGGCGGAGAGTGAGCCGTACAGCGCCCGCGCGACGCCGCTCCGATGCGCGTCGTCGCGCACGTAGGCGGAGGTCTCGACCGACCACTGGTAGGCCGGGCGCTCGCGGTGCAATCCCGCGTAGGCGTAGCCGACGACGACCCCCTCGCGCTCGGCGACGAGCCATGGGGTGCGGGCGAGGCAGCGCTCGACGCGGCGCGCCATCTCCGCGCCGTCGGGCGGGTCGAGCTCGAACGACGTCACCCGCTCGACGACCGACGGACGATAGATCGCGGCGAGCGCCGGGCCGTCGAACGGGGTGGCGAGGCGGAGGAGCATCAGCCCGCGGACGCCGCCGTCACTTGTATCCCGCGAACATCGCCGTCGCGCCGTGCGCGTACGCCGCGAACTCGCGCGGCGGACGCCCTGCCGTGTGCGCGACGGCCTCGAAACGGAAGACGAGCCAGAACCGCGCGAGCGGATACGGCGGTCGTGGCAGCGCGAAGCGCATCGCACCGATCGAAGCGCGCGCGCCGCCGGCAAGGCGCGGCGCCACGTCGCGCGGTTCGGACATGACGGCGACCGCCCAGTCCCCACCAGTAGCCTCGTAGGCGAGCGTCGCTCGAAGGACGACGTCGGTGAGCGAGTCGAGCCCCGCGTGGGCGCTCGCGCTCCCCGAGCGGAGCGTGACGATCACGCTGTCGGCGGTGACACGAGCGTCCCCGGCAAAGTCGCCGATCACCGCGAAATCGGAATCCTCGGTCGCGAAGTTGAAGGGAACGGTGCCGACGCTCGCCGCGCGCTGACGCGCGTGCATCTCGTCGATGAATTTCCCGACGAAGTTGCCCTCCTCGTTTCCGCGGGGATCGACGATCGTCCAGTCGAGCACGTCGCGCTCGGCGACGACGAGTGGCTGAAGGTAGCGATAGCCGCGGACGAGGGTGATCTCGCTGGCGATCTTGCCGAACACCGTCTCGCCGCGGATGCTGTCGACGTAGACGAAGATCTGCTCGCGGTGGCCGGCGTCATCGCGCAGGCCCGTCGTCACCGCGAAGCGATGCCCGGCCGGCAACCCGGCGAGGAACCGCTTTCTCGCCTGCGGATAGGTGGCGCGCGCTTGAGCGATGGCGGGCGCGAAGAGCTTCGTCAGCGAATCCATCCCCCCCGGCGACGTCGTCGTCTCGGGGACGTCGGGAAGCCCGCCGCTCTGCGCCATCGCGCCCACCGACAACAGGCACGACGCCGCGATCGCCGCCAGCGCGCGACGAACGCGCATCGCTCAGAACTCCAGCGTCGAGATGTACGCGAAGTCGCGCTTCACGCTGTCCAGCGGCGCGCCCGGATACGTCTCCTGCTCGACGAAGAGGAACTTGTCGTCGATGTCGGGGGTCATCGCCATGATCTGGCGGAGGTTCACCACACCCTTCCCCAGCTCGACGTCGCTCTGCGCGGGGATGCTCGGCGCGTCCTTGATGTGGAAGAGGTAGTAGCGCGAGCCGTACTTGCGCATCAAGTCCACCGGGTCGCGCCCGCCCATCGCGGCGTTGCCCGTGTCGAGCTGCAGGCGGACGAGCGACGGGTCCGTGCGGTCCGCGAGGATGTCGTAGAGCTGCTGGCCGTCGACGGTGCGGAAGTCGTAGGCCTCATCGTGGAAGGCCATCCAGATGTTGCGCGCGCGTGCCTGACGGCCGGCCTCGTTGAGCCGGTCCGCCCAGCGGCGGTAATCGTCGGGCGTCGACTTCCCCGGCTCGTACGGGAGGCTGGCGAGCACCACGTACTGGTGACCGAGCACGTTCGCCTCGTCGAAGAGCGCCCCGAGGTTGTCGAAGTCCTCGGCGCCGATGTGCGTCGACGGTGCGCGGAGGCCGAGGCTGTCGAGCGTCTCGCGGAGCTGCGCGGCGGGGCGCCCGAAGTTCTTCATCGAGTGCAGCAGCTCGACGTCCTTGTAGCCCGCCGCGGCGATCGCGGCGAGCGTCCCCTCGAGGCTCTGCTTCGCGTCGTCGCGCAGGGTGTAGAGCTGGATGCCGACGCGCTTGAGCCGGCGGGTGGGCGCTGGCGTCGCGGCGGCGACGCGGTGCGAGCAGGCGCCGAGCCTCGTGGCGGCGGCGGCGATGCCTAACGACGTGAGAAAGGTGCGGCGGTGCATGGGCTGGCCTCGTCTCGGGTGGCGGACGGGGCGAATGTACCGCGCGGCCGCCCGCCCGGCGAG
>DASVXU010000018.1:0-28207 GCA_036392515.1 Gemmatimonadaceae bacterium
AAGCTCGTGCGCGCCGAGGTCGGCATCGTGGCCGACGCGCGCCTCGCGCTCGAAGCCCTGACCGCGCGCGTGCCGCTGCGCGACGCGGCGGACTGGCTCGCGCACGTGGCCGAGCTGCGCGCGACCTACCGGCCGCGGCAGGCGTACGCGCGGCGCCCGGCGACCGCGTGCCTCATGCCGCACGACGTGTTCGCGGGACTCGACCGCGCGCTGCACGCGCGCGGGCCCGAGGGCGGGTGGCGCGTCGTCACCGACGTCGGGCAGCACCAGATGTGGGCGGCGCAGCTCATCGGGTGGCGGCGGCCGCGCACGCACATCACGAGCGGCGGCGCCGGCACGATGGGGTTCGCGGTGCCGGCCGCGCTGGGCGTCGCGCTCGCCTGCCCCGACGAGACCGTGTGGGTGGTGTGCGGCGACGGCGGCTTCCAGATGACCAACCAGGAGCTCGCGACGATGGCGCAGGAGGGGATCACGAACGTGAAGATCGCGATCGTGAACAACGGCTACCTGGGCATGGTCCGTCAGTGGCAGCAGCTGTTCGAGGGGAAGCGCTACAGCGGCACGCCCCTCTCCGGCCCCGACTTCGCGAAGCTCGCCGAGGCGTACGGGGTGCGCGGGATGACGGTCGAGCGCGTCGAGGAGGTGGACGCCGCGGTCGACGAGGCCTGGGCGCATCCGGGAGTCGTCGTCGTCGACTTCCGCGTCGAGCGCGAGGCGAACGTGTTCCCGATCGTGCCGCAGGGACGCAGCATCGGCGAGATGATGGTCGACCCGCACACGCACGTGCCGGCGTACGCGGCGAGGCCATGATGTGCCCCGTCAGCCGTCACACGCTCGTCGTCGAGCTGCACGACCGTCCCGGCGCGCTCTATCGCGCGGTGGGACTGATCCGGCGACGCGACTACAACGTCTCGAGCCTCATCGTCGGCGCGACGGGAGACTCGGGGACGAGCCGGATGGTGATCGTCGTCGAGGCAGCCGACGTCCACCAGGTCGTGCAGCAGTTCACACGCCTCGTCGACGTGCTCTCCGTCGTCGAGATCCCGTACGAGGAAGGCCTGCTCGATCACTTCGCGGCCGTCATGCGCCGCTTCGATCATTCACCAGCCGCACCCCACACCGAGGAGCTCGCCCGATGACCACGCTCTACTACGACGCCGACGCCGACCTCCACCGCCTCACCGGCCGCCGGGTCGCGATCATCGGCTACGGCAGCCAGGGCCACGCGCACGCGCTCAACCTTCGCGACTCCGGTGTCGACGTCCGCGTCGGCCTGCCGGCGAGCTCGCGCAGCCGGAAGTCGGCGGGCGCCGAGGGGCTGCGCGTCCTGACGCCGGAGGACACGGCGCGCGAAGCGGACTTCATCGTCATCCTCACCCCCGACCACACGCAGCGCGCGGTCTACGAGGAATCGATCGCACCCCATCTCACCGCGGGCAAGACGCTGCTCTTCGCCCACGGCTTCAACATCCGCTTCGGCGAGATCACGCCCGCGCCGGGGATCGACGTGATCCTCGTCGCGCCGAAGGCGCCGGGCCACCGGGTGCGCGAGCTGTACGCCGAGGGTGCCGGCGTGCCCGCGCTCGTCGCCGTGCACCAGGACGCATCCGGGCACGCGCTCGAGGACGCGCTCGCGTACGCGAAGGGAATCGGCTCGACGCGCGCCGGGGTGCTGCAGACGAGCTTCGCCGAGGAGACGGAGACCGATCTCTTCGGCGAGCAGGCGGTGCTCTGCGGCGGTACGGCGGCGCTGGTGAAGGCCGGGTTCGAGACGCTCGTGGCGAACGGCTACCAGCCGGAGATCGCGTACTTCGAATGCCTGCACGAGCTCAAGCTCATCGTCGACCTGATGTATCGCGGCGGGTTGAACTACATGCGCCACTCGGTCTCGGACACGGCGGAGTACGGCGACTACACGGCGGGGGAGCGCATCGTCACCGCGGAAACGAAGCGCGAGATGCAGAAGCTCCTCGACGAGGTGCGCGACGGCTCCTTCGCGCGTCGGTGGATCGAGGAGAACCGGACGGGGCGGCCGACGTTCGCGGCACGACGCGCGGCGGAGTCGAGCCATCAGATCGAGCGCGTCGGGCGCGCGATGCGGCGGATGATGCCCTTCCTCGACGCGCGCGAGGTAGAGCCGGGCCAGATCGCGGTGAGCACGGGGGCTGATGCGCCGGTCGGCGCCGCGCGCGTCACCGCGGCAGAGCGCGCGACCGCGGGGGCGGCGCGATGACGGCGACGATCGAAGTGCCGGCGACCGAACGTGAAGCGTCGCCGGCGACGGTTCGACTCGACCAGCCGCCGGCGCTGCTCTGGTTCAATGGACGACTGGTGCCGTGGGCGTCGGCGACGGTGCACGTGATGACGCACGCGCTGCACTACGGGTCGTCGGTGTTCGAGGGAATCCGCTGCTACGACACGGCTCGCGGTCCGGCGCTCTTCCGCGCCGCCGATCACATCCGCCGCCTTCGCGACTCCGCGCGGCTCTACCGCATGGAGCTGCCGCAGGACGACGCCGCGCTCCTCGATGCATGCCGCGACGTCGTGCGGGAGAACCATCTGCGGAGCGCGTATCTGCGCCCGCTCGTCTGGCGGGGTGTCGGGCCGCTGTCGCTGAGCGCCGTGAGGCATCCGGTCGAGCTGATGATCGCCGCGCTTCCCTGGGGGAGCTACCTCGGAGACGCATCGCTCGAGGCGGGGGTGGACGTCGGGATCTCCTCGTGGACGCGCCCGGCGCCGAACACGCTGCCGACGGGCGCGAAGGCGGGCGGCAACTATGTCTCGAGCCAGCTCATCGCGATGGAAGCGGAGCGACTCGGCTTCGGCGAGGGAATCGCGCTCGACACATCGGGGACGGTGAGCGAAGGCTCGGGCGAGAACATCTTCCTCGTCCGCGACGGCGTGCTCGTCACACCTCCCGCGGCATCGTCGATCCTCCCGGGGCTGACGCGCGACACGATCCTCGCGCTGGCGCGGGAGGCGGGGATCGCGGTGCGCGAGGAGCGCGTGCCGCGCGAAGCGCTCTACGCGGCGGACGAGGTCTTCTTCACCGGCACCGCGGCGGAGGTCACTCCCGTGCGCTCGGTGGACGGGCTGCGGATAGGTCGCGGGAAGCGCGGCCCCGTGACGACGGTCCTCCAGCGCGCGTACTTCGCGACGGTGCGCGGCGAGCGCGAGGACACGCGCGGCTGGCTGACCTACATCTGAGCAGCGGAGGCCGGAGCGGCGAGGGGCCGGGGGTTCTCCTCCCTCGCCGCTTCACAGAGGTTGTCGAGCACGGCCTCGGTCACGGCGCTCGTCGACGCGCTTCCGCCGAGATCCGGGGTACGCGTGCCCCCCGCGATCGCTCCCCAGACCGCGCTCTCGATGGCGCGCGCCGCCTCGAGAAGTCCGAGCGAGTGCCGGAGAAGCATCGCGGCGCTGAGGATCGTGCCGACGGGATTGGCGATCCCGCGCCCCGCGATGTCGGGCGCGGAGCCGTGGATCGGCTCGTAGAGGCCGACGCGTCTTCCCTCGCGCGGCGCGCCGAGCGATGCGGATGGGAGCACGCCGATGGAGCCCGTGAGCACCGCCGCCTCGTCGGTGAGGATGTCGCCGAACATGTTCTCGGTGACGATGACGTCGAAGCGGGCCGGGCTCGTCACGAGGTGCATCGCGCACGAATCGACGAGCACGTGGTCGAGCGCGACATCCGGAAACTCCTCGGCGACGACTCGTGTCGCGACCCGCCGCCAGAGCCGCGACGTCTCGAGGACGTTCGCCTTGTCGACCGAGGTGAGGCGCCGGCGTCGCCCGCGCGCCAGCTCGGCGGCGGTGCGCACGATGCGCTCGATCTCGGTGGTCTCGTACGCACAGAGATCGTGAGCGCGCTCGCCCCCGGCGGCGGCCGGCGTGGTCTGCTTGTCGCCGAAGTAGATCCCGCCCGTGAGCTCACGCACGACGAGCAGGTCCACGCCGACGACCCGCTCCGGACGGAGCGGAGATGCATCGATCAGCGACGGATGCGGGGCGACGGGTCGCAGGTTCGCGTAGAGCCCCAGCGCGCGGCGGATCGCGAGCAGCCCCTGTTCGGGACGCACGCGCGCCGAGGGATCGTCCCACCTGGGCCCGCCGACCGCGCCGAGGAGGACCGCGTCGGCGCGACGGCAGAGCGCGATCGTCGGCTCGGGCAGCGGCGACCCCGTCGCGTCGATCGCCGCGCCGCCGATGAGCCCCTCCTCGAACAGGACGGTCAGGCCGCTGCGCGCGGCGACGTCCGCGAGCACGCGCCGCGCCGCGTCGACGACCTCGGGACCGATCCCGTCGCCCGGGAGGAGCGCGATCGTGAAGCCTTGCTCTCGTGCGCGGGTCATCGCGCCGCGCGGAGGAGGGTCGTGTCGATCGAGGACGGGTGCGACTCCTCATAGGCGCCGATGCTCGGCGACGCGTCGAGGAGGAAGCTCATCTCGTCGGTGTCGTTGAGGAGGCTGTAGCGGGAGAAGGCGGGGATCGGGAATCGCACCTCGTCACCGTCGGGAAGCGTCAACGTCTGCGTCTCGAGGTCGACGACGACATGCTGACCCGCCGCGTCGTTCGCGATCAGGCGCGCGAGGATCTCCGGCGCGACCTCGATCGGCAGGAGCCCGTTCACGAGCGCGTTCCCGCGGAAGATGTCGGCGAACTCGCTGCTGATGACGGCACGGAAGCCGGCGCCGGCGAGCGCCCACACCGCGTGCTCGCGCGACGACCCGCAGCCGAAGTTGTGCCCCGCGACGAGCACCTCGGCGCCGCGCGATTCGAGCTGGTTGAGCGCGAAATCGGGATTCTTCGAGCCATCGGCGAGATAGCGCCAGTCGTGAAACGCGCGCGGACCGAGCCCCTGACGGTCGGTCGTGGTGAGAAATCGCGCCGGGATGATCTGATCGGTGTCGATGTTCTCGCGCGGGATGATGACATAGGTCGAGGCGAATCTCCAGCTGCGTGCGGTCACAGCGAACCTCCGGTGAACAGCGTGCGTGGATCGGTGATGACGCCCGTCACCGCCGCGGCCGCGGCGGTGAGCGGACTGGCGAGGAGGGTGCGCCCCCCGCTTCCCTGGCGCCCCTCGAAGTTGCGGTTGCTCGTCGAGACGGCGAGCTGTCCAGGCGCGAGCTGGTCGCCATTCATGGCGATGCACATCGAGCAGCCCGACTCGCGCCACTCGGCGCCGGCGGCGAGGAAGACACGGTCGAGACCTTCCTCCTCCGCCTGACGCTTCACCTGCTGCGAGCCCGGGACGACGAGGACGCGCACGCCCTCGGCGACGCGCCGCCCGCGCATCACACTCGCCGCGTCGCGCAGATCGGAGATGCGTGAGTTGGTGCAGCTGCCGACGAAGACGACGTCCACCGGAGTGCCCGCCAGTGGTTTCCCGGCGGTGATCCCCATGTAGCGAAGTGCGCGCTCGGCGTTCTCGCGCTCGCTGCGATCGGCGAGCCGTCCCGGGTCCGGCACCGACTCGTCGATCGACATCCCCATCCCCGGATTGGTCCCATAGGTGATCATCGGCGCGATCGCCGAGCCGTCGATCACGATCGACCGGTCGAAGACAGCGCCGTCGTCGGTGGCGAGCGTGCGCCAGTCGGCGACCGCCGCGTCCCACGCGGCGCCGCGCGGCGCATGCGGCCTGCCCTCGAGATACGCGAAGGTGGTGTCGTCGGGGGCGATCATCCCCGCGCGCGCGCCGGCCTCGATCGACATGTTGCAGATGGTCATCCGCTCCTCCATCGAGAGCGCGCGGATCACGCTGCCGCGATACTCGATGACGTGCCCCGTCGCACCGCCGACGCCGAGCCGCGCGCAGATCGCGAGAATCACGTCCTTCGCGGTCACGCCGGGGGCGAGCGTCCCATCGACGCGCACCTCGAGCGTCTTCGGGCGTGTCTGCAGCACGCACTGCGTAGCGAGGACGTGCGCGACCTGCGACGTCCCGATGCCGAAGGCGAGCGCGCCGAAGGCGCCGTGCGTGCTCGTGTGGCTGTCGCCACAGACAACGGTCATTCCCGGCTGGGTGAGCCCGAGCTCCGGGCCGATGACGTGGACGATTCCCTGACGACGGTCGCCGAGCGCGAGCAGCGAGATGCCGAACTCCTCGCAGTTCCGCGCCAGCTGCTCGACCTGGGCGACGCGCGAGGCGGTCTTCTCGTCGCGAATCGGCAGCGCGGCGAAGCCACCGCGCGTGGTCGGCGTCGAGTGGTCCATCGTCGCGACGGTGCGACCAGGGGCGCGGACGCGAAGCCCGCGCTGGCGCAGCTCCGTGAACGCCTGCGCGGAGGTCACCTCGTGCACGAGGTGCAGATCGACGTACAGCACCGCCGGCGTCGCGTCGGTCTCGTCGCGGACGACGTGGCGATCCCAGAGCTTCTCGAAGAGCGTTCGCGGACGGGTCGTGCTCATGCCTGAGCTCCAGGCGCGACCGCCCCGGCCGCGGCGAAGGTGAACGACAGAGAAGTGGCGGGCGTCTCCGCCGGGCGACGGCGGCGCGCGTACGCGAGGGCGTTCAGCGCGTCGACGTACGCTTCGGTGGAGGCGGTGACGACATCGGTGTGCGCGCCGTGTCCGACGCAGGTCGCGCCGGTGTGGAAGTCGCGCACGCGGACGGTCACCTCGCCCATCGCGTCGAGCCCCTCACTGACGTTGCGGATGGTGAAGCCCTGCAGCTCCGCCACGTCGCCGACGATGGCGTTCACCGCGCGGCAGGCGGCATCCACCGGACCGGTCCCTGTCGCCGAGGCGATGCGCGTCGCGCCGTCCGGCGCGCGCAGCTCGACCGTCGCGGTGGGAATGAGATGCGTCCCGCTCGCGACCTGCAGCTGTCGCAGCATCCAGCTCGCCGGCGTGTGCTCCTGCGCCCCGGCGGCGAGCACCGCGAGATCGCGCTCGTTGACCACCTTCTTCCGATCGGCGAGCTCCTTGAACCGCGCGAACACCTCGAGGAAGCGGTCGTCCTCGAGCTCGTAGCCGAGCGAAGCGAGTCGCCTGCGCAGCGCGTGTCGGCCGGAGTGCTTGCCGAGCACGAGCTGGCTGCCGTCGGCGCCGACGGTCTCGGGGGCGATGATCTCGTACGTGGAGGCGTGCTTGAGCATCCCGTCCTGGTGGATCCCCGCTTCGTGCGCGAACGCGTTCGCGCCGACGATCGCCTTGTTCGCCGCGACGTACGAGCCGGTGCAGGAGGAGACGACGCGCGAGCTCCGCATGAGCTCGCGCGTGTCGATGCGCGTCGACACGCCGAAGTGATCGCGTCGGGTCTCGAGCGCCATCACGATCTCCTCCAGCGAGGCATTGCCGGCGCGCTCGCCGATTCCGTTGATGGTGCATTCCACCTGGCGCGCGCCCGCCCGCACCCCGGCGAGCGAGTTGGCGACGGCGAGGCCGAGGTCATCGTGGCAGTGCGTCGAGACGACGACACCCGGCGCGCGCGCGGCGAGCGCACAGACGCGGGCGATGAGCGCCTCGTATTCGGCCGGCGTCGCGTAGCCCACGGTGTCGGCGATGTTGAGCGTCGTCGCGCCGGCTTCGATGACGGCGGCGAGCACGTCGAGGAGGAAGGCGCGGTCGGAGCGGGTCGCGTCCTCGGGGGAGAACTCGACGTCGGCCACCGCGCTCCGGGCGAGCATCACGGCGTCGCGTGCGCGTGCGATGAGCTCCTCGCGCGTGCAGCGCAGCTTGTGCTCGAGGTGGATGTTCGACGTCGCGAGGAAGACGTGGACGCGGGGTCGCGCCGCGGGCGCGATCGCGGCGAGGCAGGTCTCGACATCGCTCACCGTCGCGCGCGCCAGCCCGCAGACGATGGGGGCGTCGTCGCGCGCGAGCTCGGCGGCGATCGCGCGCACCGCGTCGGCATCGCCGGGCGACGCCGCCGGAAATCCGGCCTCGATGACGTCGACGCCGAGCCGGGCGAGCTGGCGCGCCACCTCGAGCTTCTCGGTGAGCGTCATCGTGCAGCCCGGCGATTGCTCGCCGTCGCGAAGCGTCGTGTCGAAGATGCGAACATGATCCGGCGGCGACGCGGCGGCGCCGGTTGCTCGCTGATCGGCAACGGAGGGAGGCATCGAGGTGGCGGCGGAGGGTGGCGGAAAGCTCCCCGAGCCGCGCGGCTCGCTGCGAAGGTCTCGTCGCGTGTCGGCGATGGCCGGAAAAGAGAACGGCCCCTCCCACGATCACGCGGGAGGGGCCGTTCGCGACTCGAGCGTCGCGCTACTCGGTACTTCCTCCCATGCACGAGAGCCCGCGACCAAGCTTCTGGCCGAGGGCGCTGGTAAGGAGGAGGAGGCTCGAGCGACTCATGAAGCGCAGTATATCACCGGGGACCGCCGCGTCAAGAGGCCGCGGCATTCCGTGCCACGCGTATCTTCACGCTCATGCCTCCGATCGAGCACGTCTCCGACACCGCCCGTTGGGTCGCGATCTACCGCGCGATGGAATCCGAGCGCCCGGACGCGATCTTCAAGGATCCCTTCGCCCGCCGGCTGGGCGGCACGCGCGGCGAGGAGATCGTGACATCCCTCGAGCAGGGACGCGCCACCGCGTGGGCGATGATCGTCCGCACCGCGGTGTTCGACGAGATCATCCGCGAGCGGATCGCCGGCGGCGTCGATCTGGTCGTCAACATCGCGGCGGGGCTCGACGCGCGTCCCTGGCGGCTCGAGCTGCCGGCGTCGCTGCGCTGGGTGGATGTCGACTTCCCGGCGATGCTCGAGTACAAGACCAACCTGCTGCGCGACGAGACGCCACGCTGCCGGTACGAGGCGATCCCGGCCGACCTCACCGATCCGAGGGCGCGCGACGCGCTCTTCGCGCAGCTCGGCGCGTCCGCCTCACGCGTGCTCGTCATCAGCGAAGGGCTGCTCGTCTACCTCGAGGCCGAGCAGGTGAAAGCGCTCGCCCGCGCGCTGCACGCGGTGCCGACCTTCCGCTGGTGGCTGGCCGATCTCCCGAACACGCGACTGCTGAAGATGATGCAGAAGCAGTGGGGATCGGCGATGGACCGTGCACCGATGAAGTTCGGCGTGGACGACCTCGAGGGATTCTTCGGCGCGCTCGGCTGGCGCGTGGCGCAGTTCCGCTCGGCGATCCTCGAATCGCACAGGTTGCGGCGCGAGATGCGAATGGGGTGGTTCGTGCGCTTCATGATGCGCATCTCGCCACGAGCGAAGCGGGAGGAAGTGGAGCGGATGTCGGGGTTCGTGCTCTTCGAGCGGACGTGATCATCCACCGGCGCGCTCAGTCCTCGTCGCCCTCGCCCCCTCCGTTCCCACGCGCCAGTCCCCTGGTCAGCGCGGTCTCGACCTGAAGCAGTCCCGACTCGCCGGCGCGCTGGATCATCTTGAGCAGGGTGTCCATGCTCGACACCTCCTCCAGTTGCTCGCGCGCGAACCACTCGAGGAAATCATGGGCAACGTAGTCGCGCTCGCTCGAGGCGCGGTCGAGCAGGGCGTTGATCTGCTTCGTCACGGTGAGCTCCCACTCGAGCGCGAGCTTCACCGCCTCCTCCGCCGAGGCGAAGCGGGCGCGCGGCGCGGGGATCGCGGGGACCGCCACGCTGCCGCCGGCGTCGAGCACGTAGCGCACGAAGCGCATGGCGTGCTGCCGCTCCTCGTCGGCCTGCCTGAAGAAATGCTTCGTCAACACGGGGAGCGCGGCACCGTCGAAGTAGCCGGCGATGTTCACGTACTGCAGCGACGCGCCGAACTCGTGGCCGATCTGCGCGTTGATCTGCTCGTTGAGCTCCTTGCTGATCATCATGATCGTGCTCCGTGGTGGGTGCCGGGCTGGTGCTTCAGGTGAATACGGGTAGAGTCAGGCAGTAGTCAAGCACCGCCGCTCCAGCCGCCCGCCTCCCGCCCCGTGACCCGACGTCTCGCGCTCCACCTCGCTCTTGCTTTCGCGGGCCCGATAGCCGGCGCGCAGTCGCGCGATATCGGCGTCGCCGGTTCGCCGCCGGCTCGCTGGATCGCCGACACCGCCCTCTCGCCTGACGAATTCGGCGTCTACCACTTCCGCCGCGTCGTTGAGCTTCCAGCGAAGCCCGAGCACTTCGTCGTCCGTCTCTCCGCCGACAACCGCTATCGCTTCTACGTCAACGGCGAGCTGGTGTCGTCGGGGCCGCAGCGCTCGGACGTCATGCACTGGCGCTACGAGACGGTGGACCTCGCGCCGCATCTGCGCGCGGGACGCAACGTGCTCGGTGCCACCGTGTGGAACTGGGGCGCGCTCCGGCCCGTGGGTCAGTACAGCCGCCGCACCGCCTTCCTGCTCCAGGGCGCCGACGCATCCGACTCGAGCGTCGCCACCGGACGTCCAGGATGGAAGGTGCTGCGCGACTCCGGGTACGCGTTCATCCCCGTGACCGGCGCGGCGACGGGAGGCTACTACGCCGCGCCTCCCGGCGAAGCGATCGACGCGACGCGCCACCCGTGGAATTGGGAGCGCGCGGACTTCGACGACAGCGCATGGCGCGCCGCGGGCCCGCTCGAGCGCGCGCAGCCGGCCGGCTCCGACGAGTACGGCGCGGTCGGCACGTGGCAGCTCGCGCCGCGGACGATCCCGCCGATGGAGGAGACCCCCGTGCGATTCGCATCGATCCGGCGCGCGAGCGGCATCGCGCCGCGCGAAGGCGTGATCCGCGGGAGCGGCGATCTCGTCGTCCCGCCGCGGGCGCGCGTATCGCTGCTGCTCGATCAGGGACATCTGCTCACGGCCTTCCTCGTGGTCGACGCGAGCGGCGGCGCCGGCGCGTCGATGACGATGACCTACGCCGAGGGACTGCGGGACGCGAGAGGGCTCAAGGGGAACCGGAACGAGATCGAAGGGAAGACGATCGTCGGCGTACACGACTCGATCCGCTTCGACGGCGCGGCGCACCGCAGCTTCCGCACGCTCTGGTTCCGCGCCTATCGCTACGCGCAGCTGGACGTCGCGACCGCGGACGAGCCGCTGACGCTGCACGACGTGCACGGGATCTTCACCGGTTATCCGTACGAGGAGCGCGGGCGGTTCACGAGCAACGCGCCGTGGATCGACAGCGTGTGGACGATGGACTGGCGCACCGCGCGCGCCTGCGCGAACGAGACGTACTTCGACACGCCCTACTACGAGCAGCTCCAGTACGTGGGCGACACGCGCATCCAGTCGCTGGTCTCGCTCTACGTCGCGGGGGACGATCGCCTCGTACGGAACGCGATCACGCTCTTCGACCAGTCGCGCATCCCCGACGGGATCACGGCGAGCCGCTACCCCTCGGCCCTCCCGCAGTACATCCCGCCCTTCTCCCTGCTCTGGGTGGCGATGGTGCACGACTACTGGATGCTGCGCGACGATCCGGCATTCGTGCGCCGCTTCATCCCCGGCACGCGCGCGGTGCTCGGCTGGTTCGACGCGCGCGTCGACTCGACGGGGCTCGTCGCGGCGGATGGCCACTCGTGGTGGGGGTTCGTGGACTGGGCGGACGCGTGGGAGCGCGGCGCACCCCCGGGCGCGGAGCACGGCCGCTCGGCGACGGTGACGCTGCAGTACGTCTACGCGCTCGACCGCGCGGCGCAGCTCGAGGACGCACTGGGGAGCGGGGAGATCGCGCGGCGCTATCGCGCGCGCGCCGAGTCGCTCCGCGCGGCCGTTCGCGCACATGCGTGGGACGCGAAGCGCCGCCTCTTCCGCGACTCGCCGGACTCGGCGCTCTACAGCCAGCAGACGAACGTACTCGCCGTGCTCGCCGGGGTGATCCCGGTGGGCGAACGGGGCGCGATGATGGAGCGCGTGCTCGCCGACTCGACGCTTATCCGCGCGAGCTACTACTTCGACTTCTATCTCTTCGAGGCGCTGCGCGAGGCGGGGCTCGGCGATCGCTACGTCGAGCAGCTCGCGCCCTGGCGTGGGATGCTCGCCCTCGGACTGACGACGACGCTCGAATCGGGGGAGCCGTCGCGCTCCGACTCGCACGCGTGGAGCGCGCACCCGAACTATGGGCTGCTGGCGACGGTGCTCGGCGTGCGCCCCGCCTCGCCGGGATTCAGAACGGTGCTCGTCGAGCCGCACCTCGGCGCGTTAGGCAGGGCGGAGGGACGCGTGCCTCATCCGGGTGGTGACATCGACGTGCGACTTGCACGGATGGGCGCCGCGGGACTCCGCGCCGAGGTGACGCTGCCGCCGGGAGTGACGGGAACGCTCGCGTGGCGCGCGCGCCGCGTCCCTCTGCACCCCGGGCGGCAGGAGATCGTGCTCTGAAATGGTGAACGGTGCGGCGGCGACCTGGAGAGCGCCACCACACCGTTCGGCCCGCGATCGTCAGCGGGGTCGTGCGATCAGAAGGCGACCGTCCCCTCGATCACGAAGCCCTTGAACTTCCCGCCGTTGCGGATGTCGGTCGGGAGGAAGCCGTCGTACTTCTGCGTGACGTACTCGCCCTTGAGCATGACGCCCGGGGTGATGAACCACCCGGCGCTCGCCTGCGAGCGGGTGACCTTCTCCGTCGGATCCGTCCGGGCGAGCTTGCCCTCGGCCGTGTTGTACCGCGCGCCGACCCACACCTGCTCGGCGGGGAGGAAGCGATAGACCACGTCACCCGCGAGCTGGTTCCACGTGCGATCCTTGACCTCGGTGCCCGAGCGCCCCTTCGCGCGCTCGACGTTGCCGAACAGCTCGAGGCCGCGGAACTTCACGAACGGGTTGGCGACCATCGCGGTGATCTTGTCCGACATCTTCGGCTGGATCGCGCCCGACCACGCCTGGTCCTTCTCGGTCGAGGCGACGTTCTCCAGCACGTTGTAATAGCGCGAGCCGGCGCGGTCACCGCTGTAGAGCGTGTTGTTCGCCGAGTGGCTCTTGCTGTAGATCGAGCCCGTCAGGCGGACACGCAGGGCCTCGTTGAGCTGCTTGTCGAATCCGGCCTTGCCGAGGAACGCCGGGGAACGCTTCTGTGGATTGAGCGTGGTGCCGCGCACCTCGCCGTTGGTGATGCCGCCCATCAGCATCACGCCGGGGATGCGGACGTACACCTCACCGCCGACTTCCGTCGTGAAGGCGTCCATGATCAGGTTGCCGACGAACGGGTTGTAGACCGCGTTGCCGTTGTCGGTACGGCGGAAGTGCTGGTCGCCGTAGTTGATCTCGAAGTGACCCGCTTTCACCGTCACGAAGGTCATGATGTTCTGGAGGAGCTCCCACTGGATCGGCGACTCGTCGATCAGCAGGTAGCCATCCTTCACCCACATCTCCTGATGGTGGCGGGCCGACATGTAGCTCGTGAGGGCGACGCGGATGCCGCGCGCGAGCTGCGCGTCGATGTACAGGTTCGCGACGGCGTTGTTGAAGCCATGGCCGATGCGAATGAGCTGGTTCTGGTTCACGCCGGCGACGACGTTCGGCCGCGCCGTGTTGCTGTGGTCGAGCCCCTGGAACTGCTGGGTGAAGGCCGCGCCCCACTGCAGCGCGAAGCCGTTGTACTCGGTCCCGTCGAACTTCGGGGTCTCGAACACGTTGATCCCGCGCTGATCGAGTGCCCGCATGTGCTGGATGACGATCGGCTGCTGCGTCGCCGAGCGGCTGGCGGCGGCGGGGTTGATGACGGTCGGGTCGAAGCTCTTCGGCGCGGGCTTCGCCGCTTCCGTCGTGGTGTCCTTCGCCGTCGCGGGCGTCGTTGCGCTCGCGGTCGCCACGGCGACCTGCGTCGGCTTCGTGGCGCTCGAATCCTTCGGCGCCTGCTGGGCGAATGCGGGCGCCGCGGCGACCGCCGCCGCGAGGACCGTCGTGATCACGTGACTCGTCGTTCTCATCTTGCCTCCCGCGTTGTACGCGCGTCGCGCCGAGCACCGGCACGGGCAGCGTCTGACATGTTCAACAGCGAATGTTCCAGTTCCACGGCGGGGCACAGGTCGGGAGAAGCCTGATCCTTGCGAAGGGTTGCCCGACCGTCATCCCGACGTCGAAATCCCGGCGTCTGGACGCATCGACCGCGCGCGCCCATCTTGGCAGCCCCTGCTGCGGCGACACTCGTTCAGCCCTTCCCGCCCATGAATCGCTGCGAATCCCGATTCGCGCTCGTGCTCCTCGGCCTCGCGCTCGCCACGCAGGGCGCGGCCGCTCAGGCCTCCAGCGGAGCGCTGCGGCTCGCGAAGATCTTCTCCGACGGACTCGTCGTTCAGCGCGGTGCGCCGATCCCCGTGTGGGGACAGGCGGCGCCGCGCTCCGCGGTGACGGTGCGCTTCCGCGGCGGGACCGCGCGCGCGATGGCTGACAGCGCGGGGCGGTGGCGCGCGACGCTGCCCGCCTCGAGCGCGGGAGGACCGTTCGCGCTCACGGTCGAGTCGGGTGCCGAGCGTGCGATCGTGCACGACGTGCTCGTCGGCGACGTCTGGGTCGCGTCGGGACAGTCGAACATGGAGTTCTCGGTCTCGGTGGCGAGCAACGCCGCCGAGACGATCGCGGCGGCGCACGACTCGGCGCTGCGCGAGCTCAAGGTACCGAACTCGTGGGCCGAGCATCCGGCGAGCGACATCGTCGCGGGAAGCTGGGCACCCGCCGACTCGCAGCACGTCGGCGCGTTCAGCGCGGTCGCCTACTTCTTCGCGCGCGACCTGCGGGCGGCCGAGCACGTTCCGATCGGGATCGTGAACGTGACGTGGGGTGGCAGCGCGATCGAGACCTGGACGAGCGCGGCGGGACAGGGGCTCGGGCCGGAGGGCGCCGCCACTGCGCTGGCCCGCGAGCGTGCGCATCTCGATTCGGTGAACCGCGCGCTGAGCGCGCGCTTCGGGAGCCTCGACCACGACCCCGGCCTGGTGAACGGCGTCGCCGTCTGGGCGTCGCCGACGCTGGGCGACAGTGGATGGTCGAGCATCCATGTGCCCGACCTCTGGGAGGCGCAGGGCTACGCGGAGGTGGACGGCATCGCGTGGTACCGGACGACGGTGACGCTGAGCGCCGAGGAGGCGGGACAGGACGCGGCGCTGTCGTTAGGCACGATCGACGACGACGACGTCACATGGGTGAACGGCGTCGAGGTCGGGCGCACGAACGGATGGAACGCCCCGCGCCACTATCGCGTCCCCGCGTCGGCGCTGCACGCGGGAGGGAACGTCATCGCGGTGAGGGTGCACGACGGCGGGGGCGGCGGCGGGATTTACGGCGTCGCCGACTCGCTGCACCTCGACGTCGGCCGCGTCTCGCACGCGCTCGCCGGGAGCTGGAAGTTCCGGCTCGGCGAGATCGGACTGCAGATGGACGGCCAGCGACTGAACAAGATCCCGGCGATCACCTGGAACCAGATGGTGCATCCCCTGCTGCCGATCGCGATCAAGGGCGTGATCTGGTATCAGGGCGAGTCGAACGCGGAGGACGAGCGCGAGGCGCGCGCCTATCGCGCACAGTTCCAGCAGCTGATCAGGAGCTGGCGTCGCGAGTGGAATGGCGGAAGAGAGCCGAGCTTCCCCTTCCTGTGGGTGCAGCTCCCGAACTACATGCATCCCGATTCGACTCCGACCGCGACCGGCGGCGCCTGGGCGATCCACCGCGAATCGATGGCGGGCGCGCTGGCGCTGCCGAGGACGGGTCAGGCGATCACGATCGACGTCGGCGAGGAGATCGACATCCATCCGCGGAACAAGGCGGACGTCGGCAAGCGGCTCGCGCTCGTCGCGCGGAAAGTCGCGTACGGGGAGAAGGTGCGCGCGTCGGGCCCGACGTACCGCTCGCACTCGGTGCGCGACGGGAAGGTGATCGTCCGCTTCGCGAACGTCGGCGGCGGACTGACGTCGCGCGCGAGCGACGGCAGCGTCGGCGCGTTCGCGGTGGCGGGAGCCGATCACCGGTTCGTCTGGGCGCAGGCGCGGATCGAGGGCGATCATGTCGTCGTGTGGAGCGACAGCGTGAAGAGTCCGGTGGCGGTGCGCTACGCCTGGGCGAACAATCCCGTCGGCGCGAACCTCTACAATCGCGAGGGACTCCCCGCGGCGCCCTTCCGGACCGATGCGTGGTGAGCTTGCGCCGCACGAGCGGCCGACTCGTCGCCGCCCTCGCGGAGACGATGCTGCTCGCGAGCTGCGGACGCCTGCAACGGACGTTCGGCGCGACGCCGGCGCTGAAGGACGTGTTCTCGGGCGCGTTTCTCGTCGGCGCGGCGATCAGCGAGGGACAGCTGATTCGTGACGACCGCGGCGCCCTGAAGCTGGTGCGCAAGCACTACAACAGCATCTCGCCCGAGAACATGCTGAAGTGGGAGGTGGTGCATCCGCTGCCACACACGTACGACTTCAGCGCGGCCGACCGCTACGTCAGCTTTGGCGAGCGGAACGGGATGTTCATCGTCGGACACCCGCTCGTGTGGCACAGCCAGACGCCGGCGTGGGTGTTCGCGGATTCGAGCGGACAACCGCTCGGCCGCGACTCGCTGCTGGCGCGCATGCGCGACCACATCCTGACGGTGGTGGGGAGGTATCGTGGGCGCATCAAGGGATGGGACGTCGTCAACGAGGCGCTCGCCGACGACGGCACGCTCCGCGACTCGCCCTGGCGGCGGATCATCGGCGACGACTACATCGAGCTGGCGTTCCGGTACGCGCACGAGGCCGACCCTGGTGCCGAGCTGTACTACAACGACTATTCGCTCGAGAACCCCGCGAAGCGTGCCGGCGCGGTCCGGCTGATTCTCGGCCTGCGCGCCCAGGGAGTGCCGATCACCGCAGTCGGGATGCAGGAGCACAACCGGATGGAGCAGCCGACATCGGAGCAGGTGGACACGACCATCACCGTGCTGTCCGGGACCGGCGTGCGGGTGGCGATCACGGAGCTCGACGTGGACGTGCTGCCGCTCGCGTTCACGAGCGGGGGCGCCGATGTCGGCACGCGGGCGACGGCCGCGCCGCGGCTCAACCCGTGGACGAAGCGACTGCCTGACCCGGTGCAGCACGCGCTCGCCGACCGTTACGGCGACCTGTTCCGCGTCTACTGGCGGCACCGCGACGTCATCGACCGCGTCACCTTCTGGGGAGTGCGCGACCGCGACTCGTGGCTGAACGACTGGCCCGTCGCCGGCCGGACGAACTATCCGCTGCTCTTCGACCGCAACGGGCAGCCGAAGCCGGCGTTCACCGCGGTCGTCCGCGTCGCGCGTTAGGCACCATCCACCCGAACATCCTCATGCCCACAGACGCCTACACCCCGCGCCCCGAGCATCACTTCACCTTCGGCCTCTGGACCGTCGGGAACGTGGGGCGAGATCCATTTGGCGAGGCCGTACGGGCGCCGATGTCGCCGCCGTACATCGTCGGGAAGCTCGCCGAGCTCGGCGCGTACGGGGTGAACCTGCACGACGAGGACCTCGTCCCGCGCGACGCGGCGCCGGCGGAGCGCGACCGCATCGTGCGCGAGTTCCGCGACGCGCTCGCGCAGAGCGGGTTGAAGGTGCCGATGGCGACGACGAACCTCTTCGGCGATCCGGCGTTCCGCGACGGCGCCTTCACGAGCAACGACGCGCGCGTCCGCGCCTACGCGCTCCAGAAGACGATGCGCGCCATGGACCTCGGCAAGGAGCTCGGCGCGGAAGTCTACGTCTTCTGGGGCGGGCGCGAGGGGACGGAGACCGACGCGGCGAAGGATCCGCGCGAGGCCATGAAGTGGTTCCGCGACGCGCTCGACTTCCTCTGCGAGTACAGCATCGCGCAGAAGTACGACTACCGCTTCGCGCTCGAGCCAAAGCCGAATGAGCCGCGCGGCGACATCTACCTGCCGACGATCGGCCACGCGCTCGCCTTCATCGGCACGCTCGCGCATCCGGAGATGGTGGGGCTCAATCCCGAGGTGGCGCACGACACGATGGCCGGGCTCGACTTCGCGCACGGCGTCGCGCAGGCGCTCGACGCGGGAAAGCTCTTCCACATCGACCTCAACGACCAGAAGCCGGGGCGCTACGACCAGGACTTTCGCTTCGGCGCGGTGGACCCGAAGGGCGCGTTCTTCCTCGTGAAGCTGCTCGAGGACGCGAAGTGGGCGGGGATGCGCCACTTCGACGCCCACGCCTATCGCACCGAGGACGAGCGCGGGGTGTGGGACTTCGCCGCCGGCTGCATGCGCACCTATCTCATCCTGAAGGAGAAGGCGGCGCGCTGGAACGGCGACCGCGAGATCCAGCAGCTCGTCGCCGAGCTGCGATCGCGCGGCGTGAGCGGGGATGCGGGGACGCTGACGTTCAGCGCCGAGCGCGCGCAGGAGCTCAAGGCGCGCCGCTTCGATCTCGCGGCGATCAGGCAGCAGGGCTACGCGTACGAGCGCCTCGACCAGCTGACGATGGAGCTCCTGCTCGGGGTGCGCTGAGATGCGCGAGGTCTTCCTCGGCCTCGACGTCGGCACGAGCGGGGTGAAGGCGATCCTCGTCGCGCGGGAGGGAGCCGTCGTCGCCGAAGCGACGACGCCGTTAGGCATGGCGACGCCGCGTCCCGGGTGGGCGGAGCAGGATCCCGAGGAGTGGTGGCGGGCGAGCGTGGCGTCGATCCGCGGCGTCCTCGCGAAGCAGCCCGACGCACGGGTGCTGGCGGTCGGGATCTCGGGGCAGATGCACTCGTCGGTCTTCCTCGATCGCGCGGGCGCGGTGGTGCGGCCGGCGCTGCTCTGGTGCGACGGGCGGACGACGGCGCAGTGCGCGGAGATCACGCGCCGCGCGGGCGGGGAGGAGCGGCTGCGCGACCTCGTGTCGAACCCGGCGCTCGAGGGATTCACGCTGCCGAAGGTGCTCTGGCTGCGCGAGGAGGAGCCGGCGGCGTACGCGCGGGTCGCGACGGTGCTGCTGGCGAAGGACTTCGTCCGCTACCGCCTCACCGGCGCGCTCGCGACGGAGCCTTCCGACGCGTCGGGGACGCTGATGTTCGACGTCGCGCGCGAGCGCTGGAGCGAGGAGCTTCTCGCGGCGGTGGAGGTTTCGCGCGCCCTGCTTCCCGACGTCGGAGGCTCGGCGGAGATCCTCGGACGCGTGACCGCGGAGGCCGCGGCGACGACGGGGCTGCCGCGCGACACGCCGGTGGTGGGCGGCGGCGCGGACAACGCCTGCGGCGCGGCGGGGGTCGGCGTCGTCGCGCCGGGACAGGCCGTCGCGAGCTGGGGAACCTCGGGCACCGTGCTCGCGCCGACGGAGCGTCCGCTCGTCGATCCGCGGCTGCGCGCACACACCTTCTGCCACGTCGTGCCGCGCACCTGGTACGTCATGGGCGTCGTGCTCTCCGCGGGGGGCGCGTTCGCCTGGTTCCGTGATCAGCTCGCGCGCGATCTCGCCGACGTCGCGTCGCGGGACGCGCGGCTCGACGAGGAAGCGGCCGCGGTGCCGCGGGGCGCCGAGGGGGTGACGTTCCTTCCCTACCTGCAGGGCGAGCGCACACCGCACCGCGACGCCTCGCTGCGCGGCGCGCTGCTCGGGCTCAGCCTCGCGCACACGCGCGCGCACCTGACGCGCGCGGTGCTCGAGGGGGTGTGCTTCGCGCTGCGCGACTCGCTGTCGATCCTCCAGGAGCTCGGCCTCTCGCCGCGATCGCTCCTCCTCACCGGCGGTGGGGCGAAGAGTCCCTTCGTGCGCCGCCTGCAGCGCGACGTGTACGGGATGCCGGTACAGACCGTGAACCGCGAGGAGGGGCCGGCCTACGGTGCCGCGTTGCTCGCGGCGGTGGGCGCGGGAGCGTTCCCGGACCTGAGCGCCGCGGCGGCGGCCACCCTCCAGGCGAGCGAGCCGGAAGCGCCGGACGAGGGAGCGCACCGCGAGTACGATGCGATCTACGCCCGTTTCCGCGCGTCGTACGCGACGGCCCGCCCGCGGATGCACTGACCGTCAGGCAGGGTTGCGCGGGCGCGGCACCCGCGCCATGATCGGAGCCCCGGTCGCGTCGTCGACGGTCGACGGAGCGGGACGGGAGGGCAGGATCAGCGCTGGAGCGGGGCCGATGGAGATTCGTGTCGAACAGCGCGACGAGACCACCGTCGTCGCGATCGCCGGACAGCTGCTCCTCGAGAATCGGCAGGAGCTGAAGGACCGCGTGCTCGACGAGGTGCAGCAGGGGCGACGACGGTTCCTGATCGATTTCGGGCAGACGAGCTACATCGACAGCTCCGGGCTGGGCGCGCTCGTCTCGGTCGCGAAGCGGATTCGAGAAGCGGGGGGCGAGGTCTTCATCGCGAACCTCAACAGCGACCTGCGATCGGTCTTCTCCCTCACGCGCCTCGACCTGCTCCTTCCCGACGTCCACGACGACGGCACGGATGGAATCGCGACGGAGGATCGCCCGGTGTCGCGACCCGCGTCCCAGTCGGAGCGCGGGCTGACCGACGCGCCGCGGCCCGCCGACGAGGTACGGCCCTGAGCGCGCGGCTCGCCGCGATCAATCCAGCCAGTAGGCGATCTTGATCAGGAAGGTGTTGTCGGGGTGGACCGCGAAGAGATCGTTGTACTCGTCGCGCCAGCGCCGGCCGGGCACGAATTCCGCGCCGCCGTCGCGCCCGTGCGTCCACACGGCGAAGAGCGTCGAGCCGGGACGGAACTCCCAACGGAGCACGCTGTTCGACCGGAGCTGCATCACGTCGAAGCTGAGATACGAGCTGTCGGCGATCGCGTACGGCGTGTAGCGATCCTCGTAGCGCTTCGCGCGCGGCGTCGCGCTGAGCTCGCGCGTGTTCGTGTAGCGGCCGCGGCTCCAGAAGGGTGCCGCGTAGAGCTGGAAGCTCAGCGTCGGCGTCGCGGTGAAGCTGGCGCGCACCCCGACGGAGCGCGTCTCCTGGTTCAGGTGCGCGAAGGTGTAGTGCGTCCCGGCGTTGTCGCGGAAGTTTCGCAGCCACTGTGAGTCGTCGTGGTTGAGCGACCAGTCCGCCGAGATCTCGAGCTGAAGCTGCGACATCGGGATGAGCTGGAGACTCGGGCTCACATCGATGTAGCGTGAGGCGCCGTAGTCACCGCGACCGACGAAGGTGAACACGCCCGGCACCACGTGACGGCGATCGTCACCCTGGATGCCGAGGTTGACGCCGAGGAAGGGCGAGCGGGCGAACGCCGGCCCGCCGCGCGCGCAGTTGTCGCAGTAGGTGCCCGGGAGCTGGTCGAGCGTCGCCCCGGTGTGCACCCACCAGTTGTTCGCGAGGTTGACGTGCCAGTTGGTGTTCACCGCGCGCTCGGTGGGAAGCCCGTCGGCGGTCCACGCATACCACGTGTTGAAGTTGCCGGCCATCTGCCGATAGAAGCGCGTCGGCTTCGACCACTGCATTCCCATCCAGTTGTTGAACAGCTGCTGGTTGGCGCGGCGCAGGTAGCCGAGGTCGTTCACCTCGTAGCCGGGCGACTGGCGCTCGTAGCTCGTCTGGAAGTGGATCATGTTGCCGCCGAACTTCCCGAAGGTGACCTCCTCGCCGTCGCCGGAGAGGGAAGTGCGGTTGGAGTCCACCGTGAGGCGATCGTCGGGGCGCTGGTAGATGTGGACGCCCGAGCGCTGCGTGCGCCAGATCGCGTGGCGCGATCCCTCGACGAGGCTCTGCGTCCAGCTGCCGCTCAACTGGTAGCGGCTCTTGCCGAAGCGATGGCGGAGGTCCACGCCGCCCGCGTATGCATCGCGATGGAGGAGCGTGTCCGACCACTGGTCGAGCGAGCGGTTCACACCGGTCGCGATGACGCCGATGCTCGTCGCGCCCTGGCGGAGCTCCTGCGTCGCGCGGAGCACGGTGTAGTTGGAGCGCGGCTCGGTGGTCCGCGCGTCGACACCGGCGACACGGCCCGTGACCGCGTCGAGCACGCCGACGCTGAGGCCATTGGCGAGCCGGCCGGTGAGCTTCGCCGCGCCGAGGATCGGCGTGACGGTCGCGGATCCGGCGTCTCCGTACCAGTTCAGCAGCTGCGGCGAGCGGCCGATGCGGCGCGAGTAGAAGAGCCCCTCGCTGCTGCAGTTCACGATGTTGCAGTTCAGTCCGAAGTTGTACAGCCCCGTGCCCTCGATGAAGAAGGGACGCCGTTCCTGGAAGAAGGTCTCGAATGCGCTGAGGTTGAGCACCGAGGGATCGGCTTCGACCTGGCCGAAGTCGGGGTTCACCGTCGCGTCGAGAGTGAGGTTGGGAGTGATCCCGTACTTCACGTCGGCGCCCCCGGTCACGCGGTCGGAGCGATACCAGTCGGGCGAGTCAGGGGGCGCGCTGGTGTTCGACACCGAGATGTTCTTCATCACGACGTAGGGCACGACCTCGAGGCGGCGGAAGGCGCTGATGTCGACGACGCCGTGCAGCTCGCCGAGCTGCGAGGAGATCCCGCTCTGCGTCGAGTGGTAGAGGGGCCAGCTCGTGCGCTCCTTGTAGCGCTCGATGTCGCGCCAGATCGCGAAGCCGAAGACGTGCTCGCGCATGTTCGCGTAGCGGAGCTGCGAGAAGGGGATGCGGAACTCGGCGGTCCAGCCGGCGGAGTCGATGCGCGTACCGACGTCCCAGATCCCGTCCCACGACTGGTCTTCCTCGGAGTCGTTGTACATGGCGTAGTCGCGCTTCACCCCGACCGGGTTGACGGCGAACTCGAACCCCGAGCGCCGGTCGTGATACGAGTCGATCATGACCTTGAGCTGGTCCGAGGGACCACGCTCGTCGCGGCGCGTGAGCGCGGTCATGATGCTGTCGGGATGCGGATCGAAGGCGCGAATGAACACGTAGAGGTTGCGGTCGTCGTACGCCGCCTTGAACTCGGTGCGGAAGCGCGGCTCCTTGCCCTCGTTAGGCCGGAACTCGAGGAAGTCGCTGCGTGCCGGCGCGGTGCGCCAGACGGGATCGTCCTCGCGCCCGTCGATCACCGGGGCCTGCTCGGCGCGTACCGCCGTCGCGACCATGGGCGTCGCCCCAGCGGCGGCCGCGCCCGCGGCGAGGCCATTCGACTGCTGCGCGGCGAGGCTCGCGGCGGGAATCGCGGCGAGGAGAGCGAGGGTCGGGGAGCGGCGGCGCATCGGAAGCTCCGGAGGGAACGGGGGCGGGGGAGACGCGCTGTTGGACAACGCGAGTCCGGAATGAGTTGGACGGGCGCGCTTGCGTTGAAATTTCAGCACACGAGGGTCGATCGAAGGGGCGAGCCGTTCGGCGCCGCCCCTTCGCTTGGTGTTGAATTTTCAGCAGCCCGGCGGAAAAGTCAATAGCCTCTCCAGGGGTCGGCCGTCAGGGGCCGGGGGTCGGCGCCGACCCCCGACCCCCGACCCCCGACCCCCGACCCCCGACCCCCTCACGGCCTGCCCTTCTGCGCCGAGAGCGCCAGCGCCACCCCGTTCGTCCACCCGAAGCCGTCCTGGTTCGGGTACTCCCCGCCTCCCCCACCGCGCGCGATGTCGAAGACGTCGTACTTCTCCGTCATCTTTCCCGTCGCCTTGTAGATGCGCCGATTGAGGGCGAGCCAGCGGTCGCGCGCGCTGTCGGCGAGCGCGGTCGCCCGGTAGCGGCGCACCCCCTCGATCGCCAGCCACTCGAGGGGCGCCCAGCCGTTAGGCGCGTCCCACTGCTGCCCCGTCGGGATGAGTGTCGTCGCGAAGCCGCCCGGCTTCAGGAAGTCGTGCTCGAGGCGCGCCGCGGTGCGCACTCCCTGCTCCGGCGTCGCCAGCCCGAAGTAGAGCGGCGCCGCGGCGGCGAGCGAGGGGCGGTCGGAGATGCGCTCCCCGGTCCGCCAGCGCACGTCGTAGAAGAAGCCCTGCGAGTCGCTCCACGAGATGCGGAGCAGGGCGTCGCGCCGCTGCTCGGCCATCCGCGCGTAGCGATCGGAGACCTCGCGGTCGCCCGGCTTGTTCCGGAACGCGCGCAGCGCGGCGATCATGCGCTCCTGGTTGTACATCAGGCTGTTGAGGTCGACCGGGATGATCTCGGTCGTCTCGAGGGAGCGCAGGTCCTTCGGGTCGCGCATCCAGCGGCTGGAGAAGTCCCACCCGCTCTCGGCGGTCGCGCGCGTGTTGCGCAGGAAGTTCGCGCGCGCCGAATCGGGGAGCGACTGCGCGAGGGTGAAGTCCTCCCGGTACGACTCGGGACGCGGATCGTCGCGATCGTCCCAGTAGCGATTCAGCACCGGCCCCTCGGGGAGACGCACCACGCGGCGGTAGACCTGCGCCGGCTTCAGCCGGTCCGCGCCCTCCATCCAGAAGTCGTGCTCCTTCTCCAGCGCATCGAGGTAGACGAGCGCCTGCGTCGTGTCGGTGGCCTTCGCGTACAACCCGACCATCGCCGCGAAGTACGGCGGCTGACTGCGGCTCAGGTAGTACGTGCGATTCCCGTTCGGGATGTGGCCGACGGTGTTGATGAGGTGCGCGAAGTTGTCGAGCATCCCCTTCACGAGATCGGTGCGCCCGCTGGCGACGAGGCCCTGCATCGTGAAATACGAGTCCCAGTAGTAGACCTCGCGGAAGCGCCCGCCGGGAACGACGTACGCGTACGGCAGGGGGATGAGCGAGGAGCGCGCGTCGGTGCTGTCCGGGTGGCGGGTGAGCGCGGGCCAGAGCGCGCGGATGTGCTCCTCCATCGACTGCGCGGTGTCGCTGCGGAAGTCCTCCGCCGCGCCGCGCGGGATCTCGAAGTTCCGGAGGACGAATGCCTTCAGGTCGAAGCCAGGCGTCCCTTTCGCCTTCGCGTAGCGCTCGACGATCTCTCCCGGCGCGGCGAGCGGTCGCGCGTCGGCGAAGGTCTTCGAGTCGGGGAAGACGCTCGCCATCTGCACGTCGTGGAAGAGAGGCCCGAGCGCGCGCGACGGGTCGTAGCCGGCGACGGCGGCATCGTAGCGCGACGCGGTGGTCCGCGTCGCGTTCGGATTGCAGGCGACGGCGGCGAGCAGCACGAGCGCGGGGAGGGTGCGTCGGAACGTCATCGGTCGGTGCGCCGGGAGCGTGGGTGGGAGCGAGGGGCGGCCGTGCGGAAACTGGGGTCTGAAAGCGCGTGGTGAAAGGGGCGCGATGGGGTGTGCGCGCGAACGGGGTTGACTCGGAACGCCCGCCGCCGCCCTTTACCTCGGTATGCGAAGCCATCCGCTGTTGTCCACGCTGCGGCTCGCCCTCGCGGCGACGACGCTCGCCGGCTGTGCCGCCGCCTCCCACCGGCCTCGTTCAGTCACGTTGGATGCGTCGAAGCCCCGCATCGTCGTCACCACCGATCCGGAGCTCGACGACTCGAACTCGCTCCTCCGCTATCTCCTCTACAGCACCGACTTCCGCACCGAGGGCCTGGTCTACGCGAGCAGCCAGTTCCACTGGAAGGGAGACGGCACGGGACGAAAGCTCTCGGTGCCTGACCGCGAGTACAACCGCTTCGGGCTGAACCTCTGCCCCTGCGAGTCCTGGCGCTGGGCACCGAACGAGCGCTTCATCGACGACGCGGTGGACGTCTACGAGCAGGTCTACCCGAACCTGCGCGTGCACGACCCGCGCTACCCCGCGCCGGCGGAGCTGCGGTCGAAGATCCGCTGGGGGAACGTGGAGTTCGACGGCGACATCTCGAAGGACACCCCCGGCTCCGACCTGATCCGCGATCTGCTGCTGGACGACCGCGATCCCGCGCCCATTTACCTCCTGGCGTGGGGCGGCGCGAGCACGATCGCGCGAGCGCTGAAGTCGATCGAGGAGCATCACGCCGGCGACGCCGACTGGCCGGCGATCCGGGCGAAGGTCTCGCGCAAGGCGATCCTCTCCCTTTCCGGCGATCAGGACGACACGTACGCGACGTACATCCACCCGCGCTGGCCGGAGATCCGCTCGCTCGTGGCGGGGCAGGGAGGGGTCAACGTCGCCTACGGCGCCTTCGTCTTCGCCTCCGCCGAGAACGCGCCGTACTTCAGCGTGGACTGGACGCGCGCGAACGTGTCGAGCCGTGGACCGTTAGGCGCGCACTACCGCGTGTGGGGAGACGGGAAGCAGATGGTTCCCGGCGACCGCTTCGACTACTTCGGCCGGTCGGGCGAGACCGCCGCGGAGCTGCGCGCGAAGGGATACGTCGTCTGGCTGCCCCCGCGACCGAAGGGCGAGTTCCTCGGCGAGGGCGACACGTTCACCTTCTTCGGCCTGATCGACAATGGGCTCGGCGCGTACCGCGACGAGACACCCGGCGGATGGGCGGGGCACGAGGTCACGAACCCCGCGCCGCGAATCGCCGCGGTCGGCGACAAGGGGAGCGCGCCGCTCTCGATCGAGGCGTTCATGCGCAGCCTCGAGAAGATCGGTCCCGAGGGGCCGGCGACGCGTCCTCCCTCACCCTGGCCGAACTTCACCCCCGCCGCGCAGAACGACTTCGCCGCGCGGGTGAAGTGGTCGGTCACGCCCACGTACACCGGCGCGAACCACGATCCGGTCGTCGGGCTTCGCGGACCTGTCCGAGTCTCGGCGCGCCCCGGGGAGACGGTCCGGCTGGAAGGCACGGCGTCGGATCCCGACGGCGACGCTCTCCACGGCCAGTGGTGGCGATGGAAGGACGTGGATACCTATCCGGGCGACGTGACGCTCACGTACCCGAGCGCGCTCGCCGCCACGCTGACGGTGCCTGACGACGCGGAGCCGGGACAGACGATCCACTTCGTGCTCGAGGTGACCGACGGCGGTACGCCGCCGCTCACCCGCTACCAGCGCGTCGTCGTCACCGTGGTGCGCTGATGCGGATCCGACGCGTCATCCCCCAGCTCCGCACGACGAACCTCGCCGGCTCCATCGAGTTCTACGTGACCCGGCTCGCCGCGACGCTGGAGTTCCGCTACGAGGACTTCTACGCGGGCGTCCGCCTCGGCGAGGACGTCGTGCACCTGAAGCACGTCGACGAGCCCGACCCCGGCATCGCGTACGTCCGGGAAGCGGGGCATCTGGACCTCTACATCGAGGTGGACGACGTGGCAGAGGTCGCGCGCGTGCTGCGGCAGAACGGCGTGCACATCGCCTGCGACGTTCACGACACCGACTGGAACACGCGCGAGCTCGTCATCGAGGACGACCAGGGGCACACGCTGTACTTCGGGCAGCCGCTGGAGGCGCGTCAGGCGCGAGCGTGAAGGCCGATCAGCGAGGGAGCCACTGCGGCTCTTCTTCGCGAATGGCCGGAGTGGCGGTGAGCTGTCGCGCGCCGGAGCCGTTGGGGGCAACAACGTACACGTCGGACCTGTCGCCGCCGTTGAAGCGAAGGAAAGCGATCATCCTGCCGCCAGGGCTCCAAGTGGGACGGACGTCCGATAGCCCACCGCTGGACGTGATCTGTCGCGCCTCATTGGTCGCGACGTTGGCGACCCAGAGGCGCGTTTCTCCCGTCCTCGGGTCGTAGCGCTCGAAGGCGAGCTGCCGGCCGTCGGGTGACCAGGTCGGCTCGCCGGTTGAGCGGGGATCCGGGCCTGGCAGAGACAGATCGAAATCGCGGAGGTCGGATCCGTCGGGGTTCACGAGGAAAATCGTCCGCGCGCCGCCGCGCATTCCCTCGAAGGCGATGCGCGCGCCGTCGGGTGACCAGGCAAGCCCGGCGAAGCCACCGGGCACCGCCCCGGGTATCACGGCCTCGTTCGCTCCGCTCGCACCGATGACGTGGAGTTGCGCGCCGGTCGCCGTCGAGACGTCGAACACGAGACGCGTGCCGTCAGGGGACCAGGACATGTTGACCACGTGCGCGGCCAGCGGCACCAGACTACTGCCGTCCACCTTCATCACCTGGAGCTGGCCAGCGGAGATGAACGCGACGCGGTCACCCCGCGGCGACAGTCGGAAGCGCGAGCCACCGGAGGGGAGGGGGATCTGCCGATCGATCGCACCGGTCCCGGGATCGGCGATGTACACAGTGTCGTACGAGGGATCGCGGACGAACGCGAGCTGCGACCGCTCGGGCTCGACGCCCGAGTCACGGCACGCGCCGAGAATGAGCACGGCAGTGGCGAGGGTCGCGAGTCGCCGGTGAGAGAGCGCTGTTCGCACGGTCCTATACTACCCTCTCGAGAATCGATCGGCCATGATCGTCGTCACCGCAGCCGCGTCGCCCGCAGCGCGTCCAGCAGCGCCGTGCTCTCCACGCCATTCATGTTCCGGTCGAGCGGTCCGTACACGAGCGTGACGCGATGCGCTCCCGCCGTCAGTCGCATCGCGAGCGGGTTCGTCCACCCCCAGTCGCTCCAGAAGTCCACGCCGCGCTGCGGCATCACCAGCACGCCGACCTCCTTCCCGTCCACGAGCACCGTGCGCACCGCGGCCTTCGAGTCGCTGTTCACCGGGCCGTTCCCGTT
>DASVXU010000019.1:0-16849 GCA_036392515.1 Gemmatimonadaceae bacterium
CAGACGTCCTCGGCCCGCAGGCAGTCGAGGAAGACCCGCGCGACCGCCTTGAGCACGGCGTCTCCCGCCTCGTGGCCGTAGGTGTCGTTCACGCGCTTGAAGTGGTCCACGTCGGCGACGACCAGCGACGCAGGCGTTCCGTGCGCCAGCGCGTCGCTCACGATACGCTGCAGCTGCTCGTCGAAGTGCCGGCGGTTGCTCAGCCCGGTCAGCGGGTCCGTGCGCGCGCGGCGCCACTCCTCCTCGATCTCCCACGCCGTCTCCAGCGACCGCGCGGCGATGACGCCGAGCAGGTTGACGTTCTCGACCTCGCGCCGGGTGATCGCGTCCGGCTGGTCGGCCTCGATCACGATCGCCCCGATCACGCCGATCTCGGCGCGTGCCAGGGGGACGACCGCGAGCCCGCCCAGCTCGCGCTTCCCTTCCTCGCGGCCGTAGATCACCGCGCCGCGCAGGACGCGCGCGTCTTCCTTGTGCAGCAGCTTGCGCATCGCGCACTGCTCGGCGACGAGCGAGTCTCCGTCGATCGCCATCCCGGCACGCAGCGGGTGACCTCGGGAGACGGCCATCACCGTCCCGGTCTCGTGCTCGGGATCCCAGCGCACGAGGGCGGAGCGCTGCGCCGAGGTGACCTCGATCGCCGTCTGGCAGATCGCGATGCCTAACGCGTCGGTGGTCTTCGCGGCCTGCAGCCGCTCGGCCGCCTTCACCAGCGCCGGAGTCGAGAGCAGGTGCCGGCTCGCCTCGCGGCGCAAGTCGAGCAGGTCGAGCAGCACCGCCGCGTGCGCCGCGTGGCGCGCGACCCATCGCTTCGCTCCCTCCGGGGTGTGGGTGAGGCCGGCGCGCGAGGAGACGCTCAGCGCGCCGTGCACCCGCGCACCGTCCCGCACCGGCGCGACGACGAAGTAGGCGACGCCTTCGTCGCTGACCGCCTGCACCTGGCCCGTCTCCGCCGCCCAACGCACGAGCGGACCCCACGTCTCGCGCTCGAAGTATCGCGGCGCGGACGCCCCCTCGGTGGACCACGCCGACGCGCGCTGGGTCTGTCGCGCCTCGTTGAATCGCCAGAACACCACTTCGTCGGCGCCCATCGTGTCGCGCACGTCGCGGAGGTAGCGATCGAGAGCGTCGATGTGCCGCAGCCCCTCGGCGGTCTGGAACTGCGCCTGGCGCTCGCTCTTCAGGTCGCCCGGCGAGACGATGGCGTCGGAGCCGAGGGGCGTCATCCGACGATCCGCGAGATAGCCCTCGACGCGTGCGAGCCGCTGCCGCGCCTTCGTCTCGGCGACGACCGCCTGCCGCGCGTAGACGATCGGGATGAGGCCGAGCGAGAAGATCGCGAACGCGATGGAGAGCAGCCACGCCTGATCGACGCGGTGGCGCAGGAGCACGCTGGCTGCGATCAGCGCCGCGATCCAGAGGGCGGCGACGACCGCTCCCTGCCGCACGGTGCCCCGCCAGGCGATGCCGAGCGCGACGAAGCCCGGCACGAGTACCGCCGGCGAGCGAAGCCCGCCGGTGAGCTCGATGAGGAGAAAGAGCGGTCCCGATGCCGCGAGGAGCCATGCGGCGAACGGCTCGTGGACACCGCGGGGAAGCTTTCGCGCCGACGCGAGCCACCCCACGCCGAGCGCGGCGACGTTCGCGGCGGCGGCGAGCAGCGAGACCCACCCGGGCATCGCGGGGCCGTGCCGCAGCCCGTACAGCGCGCCGATCGATGCCGCCCACGCCGCGGCGACGCACGCCGCGCGCAGAAGCGGTCGGCGAGGAGGAAGGGGGGGACTCTCCGCGGTGATGCGGAGGGGCGCGGTCTCGGGCGATGGCCGCCCGCTCATCGCGGCGTTAGGCGTGCGTGATCCGCGATGCGGCGACCGCGGCCCCGAATCCGTTGTCGATGTTGACGACGGTGACGCCGGCCGCGCAGCTCGACAGCATCGAGAGGAGCGCGGCGACCCCGCCGAAGCTCGCGCCGTAGCCGACACTCGTCGGCACCGCGATGACCGGCACGCGCGCCAGCCCGCCGACGACGCTCGGCAGCGCGCCATCCATCCCGGCGACGACGATCACGACGCGAGCCGTGTGCAGCTCGGACGCGCGCGCGAGCAGGCGATGGATCCCCGCCACGCCGACGTCGGTGAGACGCTTGACCGTATTTCCCATCGCCGTCGCGGTGACCGCCGCCTCCTCGGCGACCGGAAGGTCGCTCGTTCCGGCCGTGACGACGAGGACGTCACCGACACCGCGTGGCGCGGGGTGCTCGGAACGGAGCCACACGGTTCGGGCGAGCTCGTTCAGCTCCGCATCCGGGAATCGCGCGCGCAGCGCGTCTCTCGTCTCGCGCTCGGTGCGCGTCACGAGGAAGCCATCACCCTTCGCCGCGATCCGCTCGGCGATGGCGACCGTCTGCTCCACCGTCTTCCCCGGAGCGTAGATCACCTCCGGGAATCCCTGGCGGAGCGCGCGATGGTGATCGATCGACGCGAACGGAAGCTCCTCGACCGGCGCGCTGGCCAGTCGGTCCAGCGCGTCGTCGATGCGAAGGGTCCCGTCCGCGACCTTGCCGAGCAGGTCGCGCACGCGCTCGCGAATCACGCTTCGGCGACCTCGAGGTCGCGTTCGGCGTCGCGCGGCGCGTCGGCGTAGCGCTCGCGGTTGGCCAGGTAGTCGGCGAAGATCCCCTCGACCTCGCCCAGCGACGTCACAGCGTGGAGCTTCTTGCGCAGCTCCGCGGATCCGGGGAGGCCCTTCGCATACCAGCCGAGGTGCTTCCGGAACTCGATCGCGGCCCCGCGGCGGTCGGGCTCGTACGCTTCCGCCATCCGCGCGTGCTCGAGCGCGATGGCGAAGCGCTGCTCCACGGTGGGGTCCGGGGGCATCGGCTTTCCCTCGAGGAGCGCGCGCGCCTGGGCGAAGATCCACGGCTGGCCGAAGGAGCCGCGGGCGATCATGACGCCGGTGCAACCGGTCTCGCGGTACATCCGCACCGCGTCCTGCGGCGTCCTGATGTCGCCGTTGCCCAGCACGGGGATCTCGAGCGCCGCGGTGACCGCCGCGATCTCCTCCCACCGCGCGCTGCCGCTGTACATCTGCGAGCGCGTGCGCGGGTGCAGCGTCAGCACGCGCGCACCGGCGTCCTGGCAGCGCAGCGCGATGGTCACCGGGTCGCGCATCTCCTCGCTCCACCCGCTGCGGATCTTCACCGTCACCGGCAGGCTCGTCGCGCGGGCGACGGAGCGAATCACCTCCTGCACGAGCCCGAGGTCCTTGAGGCACCCCGAGCCGCCGTTCCGCTTCACGACCTTCTTGACCGGGCAGCCGAAGTTGATGTCGATGAACTCGGGCTGGAAGACGTCGGTGACGAATGCCGCGGCCTCGCCCATCGCCTGCGGGTCGGCACCGAAGATCTGGACACCGATGGGGCGCTCGCTCCCCTCGAAGCGGAGCTTCGAGATCGTCGCCTCGTTCTCGCGGCGAATCCCCTCGGCCGAAAGGAATTCGGTAACGACGACGTCCGCGCCATGGGCCCGGCAGAGCCGCCGGAAGGGCGATTCGGAGACTCCAGCCATCGGCGCGAGGTAGAGCGGAACCTCGGGCGCGAGCGGGAACGGGAAGGCACGACGCGTCATGCCGAAAGTTACCGGATCGCGGAAATGCGTGCAACCTAAGGGTTTGACACTGTTCCCACGCCCGGGTATGATTCCACGATCGTGTGACCAATACCACGCTCCCTCTCGACCAACAGGAAACTTCGATAGATGGAATTGCGCGAGTTCTTCTCGGAAGACGCCATCAAGCTGGATCTGGAGGGAACGACCAAGGATGAAGTCCTCAAGGAGCTCATCGGGCTGCTGAAGCTGGACGAGAAGAGCGAGGGGATGCTCTTCAAGATGCTGAAGCGCCGCGAGAACCTGGGCTCCACGGGGATCGGGCGCGGGATCGCGATCCCGCACTGCCGCTCGCTCGTCGTGAACAAGCTGCGCGTCGCATTCGGCCGGAAGGCGAGCGGCGTGGACTTCAAGGCGATCGACGAGAAGCCGGTCAACTTCTTCTTCCTGATCGTCGCACCCCCGCTCGAGGTGTCGAACCAGTATCTCCCTGTGCTCGGCAAGATCGCGCAGTTCAGCAAGGAGCCCGACGTCCCGCAGCGCCTCCTCGGCCTGACGGAGAACGGGCAGTTCCTGAAGCTCCTCGAGGAGAAGGGAGTCTGATCTCGGCGGAGATGACTGCGCCCGCGTCGGCTGTGCCGACGCGGGCGCTCTTGTTTCGGGGCGTCGGTCCCGCTTCAACACTTCGAAGAGAGACGTGAGAGGCTCCGACGCGAGAACGAGGGATGAGGAAGCTCGTGGCGGCGAACTGTTTGGGAGTCAGGCCCGGGCGCTCATCCGGCTCTCGTCAAACACTCGGATCCTCTCACGTTCCTCGCCGAAGCGTCGACGCCGGACGAGCCACTACTCCCATTCGATGGTCGCCGGCGGCTTGGAGCTGACGTCGTAGACGACGCGGTTCACCCCATCGACCTCGTTGATGATCCGGTTCGATATCACCGCCATCACGTCGTGGGGGAAATGGTACCAGTCCGCGGTCATCCCGTCCACCGAAGTCACCGCACGCAGCGCCACGACGTTGTCGTAGGTCCGCTCGTCGCCCATCACGCCGACGCTGCGCACGGGGAGCAGCACCGCGAACGCCTGCCAGATCTCGTCGTAGAGCCCCGCTGCGCGGATCTCCTCGAGGTAGATCGAGTCCGCCTTGCGCAGCACCTCGAGCTTGTCGCGCGAGACGTCGCTGAGCACGCGGATCGCGAGACCCGGGCCGGGGAACGGATGCCGGCCGACCATCTCCTCGGGGAGCCCGAGCTCGCGGCCGACGTTGCGCACCTCGTCCTTGAACAGCTCGCGCAGGGGCTCGATCAGCTTGAACTTCATGTCGGGCTTGAGTCCCCCGACGTTGTGGTGCGTCTTGATCGTCACCGACGGACCGCCGGTCGGCGACGCCGATTCGATCACGTCAGGGTAGAGCGTTCCCTGCACCAGGAACTCGGCGCCCTTCGCGTGCTCGGTCGTCGCGTCCTCGAAGACGTCGATGAAGGTGTGGCCGATCGCGCGGCGCTTCTTCTCCGGATCCTCCACGCCCTTCAGCGCGCCGAGGAATCGGTCGGTCGCGTCCACGGTGACGAGATGGATGCCGAGGTTCGCGCGGAACGTCCGCTCGACCTGCTCGCGCTCGCCGAGCCGCAGCAGTCCCGTGTCCACGAAGACGCAGGTGAGCTGGTCGCCGATCGCGCGATGGACGAGCGCGGCCGCGACGCTGGAGTCGACGCCCCCGGAGAGCCCGCAGATGACGCGCTTCGATCCGACGAGCTCGCGGATCTTGCGCACCTCGTCCTCGATGAAGGCGCCCGGCGTCCACGACGGCTCGGCCCCGCAGATCTCGAAGAGGAAGTTCGAGATGATCTCGCCGCCGCGCGGGGTGTGCGCGACCTCGGGATGGAACTGCACGCCGTAGATCGGCTTCGTCTCGTGCCGCATCGCGGCGACGGGCGTGTTCGCGCTGCGCGCCGTCACCACGTACCCGCGCGGCGGGCGCTCGACGTGATCGCCGTGGCTCATCCAGGCGGTGACGGGCTGCCCGCCCATGCCGGCGAAGACGCCGGCCGCCTCGGTCACTTCGACTTCGGCGCGTCCATACTCGCGGCGACCCGCCCGCTCCACCGCACCGCCCTCGATGTGCGCGATGAGCTGCATCCCGTAGCAGACGCCGAGCACCGGCGCGATCTCGAGCAGCTCCTTCTGCGCGGTGGGGACGTTCTCCCCGTAGACGGAGCACGGCCCGCCGCTGAGGATGATTCCTGTCGGGTTCCACTCGCGCACCCACTCGACGGTGCGAGTCGGCGGATGGATCTCGGAGTAGACGCGAGCCTCGCGGACGCGACGCGCGATGAGCTGCGTGTACTGCGATCCGTAGTCGATGATCAGGATGCGGGCGGTCATCGCGTCACGATGGGTTGAGCGTCAGGCGGTCGTTCAGCGCGACCATTCCGGTCCTTCGAGCGTGATCCACTCGACGGTGAGCGCGTCGAGGTCGAGCACGGCGGCGGAGGGCCTGCCGCTCAGCCAGCCGCAGGCCTCGCCGGGGTTGATGATGAGCACAGCGCCCCGACGCTCCTCGCTGCGCTCGTGCGAGCAGCCGTGGAGCACGAGCGCGTGCCCCTCGATCGAGCGGTCGTTGACGTCGCCGATGTCGTGGACGATGAGGATGCGCTTGCCGCCGACGTCGAAGCTGTGCGGCGACTCGTACAGCTCGACGCCCATCCCCTGCTGCGCCTTGGCGCGCAGTCCCTCGGGGTCGCCGTCGTTGCGCCCGAAGACGCCGCTGAGCGGCATCTGCGCGTCGAAGAAGGGCTGGAGCGCGAAGGGCGAGCAGTAGTCGCCCGCGTGCAGGATGAACTCCGCACCCTTCGCCTGCATCCGCTTCAGCAGCTCGGCCATCGCCGGGAGGCGGTCATGGCTGTCCGCCATCAAGCCAACACGCATCAGAGAGTCCTCCATGTCGGAGCCGCGTTCTCGTGCCGCACGATGTCCTCGAGCGATTCCCGCTCGCGCGCCACGGCGACCCGCTCCCCGTCGACGATGATCTCGGGGACGCGTGGACGCGCGTTGTACTGCGAGGACATCACGGCGCCGTAGGCGCCCGCCGATCCGATCGCGAGCAGGTCGCCCGGCTCGACGTCGCCGAGCGAGCGATCGCGGGCGAAGAAGTCGCCGCTCTCGCACACCGGGCCCACGACGTCGACGACGCCCGCTTCCCCGGCCGGCCCCACGGGCTCGATGCGGTGGAACGCGTTGTAGTGCGACGGGCGCAGCAGCTCGGTCATCCCGGCGTCGGTGATGACGTAGTCCTTTCCGCCGCTCCGCTTCCGGTACAGCACGCGGGTCAGCAGCACCCCCGCGTTTCCGACGAGAAATCGCCCGGGCTCCATCACGAGCTCGAGCCCACTCTGCTTCGCCGCCGGCACCACGATGCGCGCGAACGCGTCGAGGTCGGCCTCCGACTCGGCGTCGTACGTCACGCCGAGCCCTCCACCGATGTCGAGGTAGCGCAGATCCTTCCCGCCCCCGTCGGCCGCGATCGCCGAGCGCAGCTCGAGCAGCCGCGCCAGCCCGTCGGCGTACGGCTCGATGCGCGTGAGCTGCGAGCCGATGTGCATGTCGAGCCCCGCGAGCGAGACGTTAGGCAGCGAGTCGGCGAGTCGCGCCACCTCGCGCGCCTCGTCGTAGGGGATGCCGAACTTGTCGCCGCGCGCGCCGGTGCGCGTGTAGTGGTGCGCCGTCTCGACCTCGACCTCAGGGTTCACCCGGAGCGCGACGGGCGCGACCCGCCGGTGCAGCCGCGCGACGTCGTCGAGCAGGCGCAGCTCCGCCTCCGACTCGACGTTGACGAGCTTCACCTCCGCCTGCACCGCCTCGTCCAGCTCGCGGACGGTCTTCCCGACGCCGCTGAAGACGACGTCAGCACCGCGGAAGCCGGCGGCTCGCGCGCGGTACAGCTCGCCCTCGGAGACGATGTCCACGCCGGCGCCGAGGCCGCGGAGCAGCCCGAGCAGCGCGAGGTTCCCGTTCGCCTTCACGCTGTAGTGGATTCGGTGCGGGACGCCGGACAGCGCCGCGTCGAGCCGCTCGTACTGCGCGCGCACGACTGACGCGCTGTAGACGTAGGCCGGAGTTCCGGCGAAGCGCGCGATGTCCGCCAGCGCGACGGCGTCGGCGTGCAGCCAGCCGCCCTGACGCGTGAACCCGACCACGCCCTCGCGCGCGGCGTTGCGGGCGGGGGTCAGTATGCCCTCGCCCACAGCGCCTCGTGCTCCGACGCCTTGCCGCAGCGCAGACACTTGGTCGGCGTCTCCGCGGAGCGGAACTCCTCGTCCGGGAGGCAGCGGATCGTCGCCTTCGTGTCCTCCTTCACCGCCGCCTCGCATTCGGCGCCGCCGCACCAGCCGGCGTAGACGAACGCGCCCTGTCCCTCCATCAGCGACTTGAAGTCGTCGTAGGAGATCGCGTGGCGGACCGAGTTCTTCTCGCGGCGCTCGCGCGCCGCGATGAGCATGTCGTCCTGCATGACGATGAGCCGCTCGTGCACCTCTTCACCGATGGCGAGCAGGTTGACGCTCGTCTTCTCGCCCGTGTCGCGGCGCACGATGACGCACTGCCCCTTCTCGATGTCGCGCGGGCCGAGCTCCATGCGGAGCGGCACGCCGCGCAGCTCCCAGTGATAGTACTTCGCGCCGGGCTTCAGCCCGTCGCGTGCGTCGATCTCGACGCGCATGCGGCCGGGCGCGCGGCGCTCCCACTCGTCGAGCGACCGCTTCAGGCGGTTCGCCACCTCGAGCACGCGCGAGCGCTCCTCGTCCGTCCTGTAGATCGGGACGATCACGAGCTCGAGCGGCGCGAGCCGCGGCGGGCAGACGAGCCCCTTGTCGTCGGAGTGCGTCATCACCAGGCCGCCGACCATGCGCGTCGAGACGCCCCAGCTGGTGTTCCACGCGTACTCGATCGCCCCGGACTCGCTCTGGAACTTCAGGTCGAACGCCTTCGCGAAGTTCTGCCCGAGATTGTGCGAGGTGCCCGCCTGGAGGGCCTTGTTGTCCTGCATCATCGCCTCGCACGAGTACGTGCGCAGCGCGCCCGCGAACTTCTCGCTCTCGGTCTTCTGTCCCGTCACGACGGGCATCGCCATCCAGCCTTCCATGAAGTCGCGGTAGACGCCGAGCATCTTCCGCGTCTCCTCTTCGGCCTCGTCGTGCGACGCGTGCGCGGTGTGCCCTTCCTGCCAGAGGAACTCGAGCGTGCGCAGGAAGAGACGCGTGCGCATCTCCCATCGGACGACGTTCGCCCACTGGTTCATCAGGACGGGAAGATCGCGATAGCTCTGCACCCACTTCGCGAACATCGAGTAGATGATCGTCTCGCTGGTGGGGCGGACGACGAGCGGCTCCTCGAGCTCCTTCCCGCCGCCGTGCGTGACGACGGCGGTCTCGGGAGCGAATCCCTCGACGTGCTGCGCCTCCTTCTGCAGGTAGCTCTGCGGGATGAAGAGCGGGAAGTAGGCGTTCTTGTGGCCGGTCTCCTTGAACATCTGGTCGAGCGTCTGCTGCATGCGCTCCCAGATCCCGTACCCGTTCGGGCGGATGACCATGCATCCGCGCACGGGCGCGTAGTCCGCGAGCTCGGCCCGCAGCACCAGCTCGTTGTACCACGCGCTGAAATCTTCGGCGCGGGTCGTCAGCTTCTTCTCGTCGGCCATGTCGTCGTTCCTCGTTCGTCAGCGCTCGTCGCGGATCGCGACGAGTGCGCGCACCACCGCGCTCGCGTCCGGGTGCTTCGTCTGCTCGCCCGTGTCGAGATCGCGGATCGTGTACTCCGTCCCGCCCACCGCCTCGGTCGACAAAGGCACCACGACGGCGCGTTTCGCGCCCGCGGTCGAGGCGGCCTTGAACTGCTTCGCGATCTGCTGCGGCTTGAGCGAATACTCCACCGCCAGCCCCTCCGCCCGCAGCGCCGCGGCGAGCGTCATCACCTTCTGCAGGTCCACCGTCCGCTCACCGCCTGCCACCCACACGTCGATCGGCCGCGCCGCGGCCTTCATCAGCCCGCGCGCCCGCAGCAGCTCGCCGAGCACGACGTCCCCCATCCCGAAGCCTAACGCGGGCAGGTCGGCGCCGCCGAGCGAGGCGAGGAGCGTGTCGTAGCGCCCGCCGCCGGCGATCGCGCGGAATTCCCCCTTCGCGTCGAACAGCTCGAAGACGATCCCGGTGTAGTACGCCAGCCCGCGCACGATCGTGAGGTCGAGCTGCACGTACTCGCCGACGCCGAGCCGGGCGGTGAAGTCGAGGTACTGCTCCATCTCCGCGATCCGCTCCTCGACGCCGCGGTCCACCTTGCCGAGCGCCTCGCGCAACGCCGCCGGCGTGCGCGCGCGAAGCAGCTCGAAGAGCTTGCCGATCGGTGCGTCGTCGAGCCCCGCCGCGCGCAGCTTCTCCTCCGAGACGGCGCGCGGCGTGCGCTCGACCTTGTCGATCACCGCGAACACCGCCTCGTGCGAGTCCTCCGCCGCGCCGATCGTCGTCAGCACCGCGCGCAGCAGCCGCCGGTCGGATACCCGCGCCCGTACGTCCTCTGGTCCGAGCCCGAAGGCGCGCATCATGTCGAGCGACGCCGCGATCAGCTCCGCGTCGGCGGCGACCGACGCCTCGCCGAAGATGTCGACGTTGAGCTGGTAGTGCTCGCGCAGCCGGCCCTTCTGCTGCCGCTCGTAGCGGAAGAGCTGCGGGATCGAGAACCAGCGCACCGGCTTTCGCAACGCGTTCGCGCGTGCGCCGACCATTCGCGCCACGGTCGGCGTCATCTCCGGACGGAGCGCGACCTGACGGCCGCCCTTGTCCTCGAAGTTGTAGAGCTGACCGACGATCTCCTCGCCGCTCTTCCTGGTGTAGAGCTCGAGCGGCTCGAGGGGCGGCCCGTCGTACTCGACGAACGCGTAGCGCGAGGCGACCTCGCGCCACACGCTCATGATGTAAGCGCGCTCGGCGAGCTCCTGAGGGTAGAAGTCGCGGAATCCGGGGAGCGCGCCTTGAGCCATTCCGCCTAATTTACCCGGCGAGCGGATCGACCTGCAAGCGCGCCATCGCGTCGCCCACGGTGTGGAAGGAGCCGGTGATGACGCGCGTCCCCGCGCCGCGCGCGGCGGCGGCGAGCGCCGCGTCGAAGTCGGGCACCGCGTCCACCGCCAGGCCCTGCCCTCGGGCCCAGGCGAGCGCCTCCTCCAGATTCCAGACGCGACCCGCCGGCGCGGTGGGCGCGATGGTGAGCACGAACCGTCCCGTCGTCGCCGCCAGCTCGCGCATGATCCCACGCCAGTCCTTGTCCGCGAGCACCGCGAGCAGAGTGACGACCGGCCGCTTGACCGCCAGGCCGCGCAGCGTCGTCGCGAGCACCGCTGCCCCCGCGGGGTTGTGCGCGACGTCGAAGATCGTGTCGTCCGCGCGCTGGAAGCGGCCGGCGAGGCGGACCTTCGCCAGGCCGGCATCCACCTGCGAGGCGCTCGGCGACCACGGCTCCCCGGCGGCGCGAAACGCGGCGAGGGCGACCGCCGTGTTGTACGCCTGGTGCGTCCCGATGAGCGGCGTCGCGACGCGGCGCGAGGCTCCGTCGCGCTCGAGCAGGAACGTCGTCTGCGCTCCCACGACGCGCACGTCGTCCACCTTCCAGGCCTCGCCCTCGCGATGAATCGCGGAGGCACCGCGCTCTCGCGCCGCAGCGTCGAGCAGCGAGGCGATCGCCGGATTCCGCTCTCCGACCACGGCAGGCGACCCCGGCTTGAAGATTCCCGCCTTCTCGAGCGCGATCTTCTCCAGCGTATCACCGAGCAGGTCGGTGTGATCGAGCCCGATCGAGGTGACGACGGCGGCGAGCGGACGCTGGAGGACATTGGTCGAGTCCAGCCGCCCGCCGAGCCCCGTCTCGACCACCGCGACGTCCACCCCGGCGCGCTCGAAATGGTCGAAGGCGAGCGCGGTGGTGGCCTCGAAGAAGGTCGCCCCGAGGCGGTCGATCACCGGCTCCTGCGCCCGCAGCCAGCGGGTGACGTCGCCCGCGGAAATCGGCACCCCATCGACGAGAATGCGCTCGCGGAAGTCGACGAGGTGCGGAGAGGTGTACCGGCCGACCCTGAAGCCCATGGTCCGCAGCACGGCATCCAGCGTGGCGCAGACGCTCCCCTTCCCGTTCGTTCCCGCGACGTGGAAGACGCGAAGCCGTCGGTGAGGAGACCCGACGGCTTCGAGGATCGCTTCCGTGCGCTCCAGTCCCGGCTTGACGCCGCCCGCGGTGCGCGCGAAGAGCGCGTCGACCGCGGCGTGGTAATCTCTCAGGGCGACGTCCACCCCGTCGCCGCCGGTTTCCCGGTCATGTGCCGCAGGAGCTGACCCACCGTCGCCTTGAGGTCCTTGCGATGGACCACCGCGTCGAGCATCCCGTGGTCGAGCAGGAACTCCGCCGTCTGGAACCCCTCGGGGAGATCCTGCCCGAGGGTCTGCTTGATGACGCGCGGGCCGGCGAACCCGATCACGGCGCCTGGCTCCGCGATGATCGCGTCGCCGAGCATCGCGTAGCTCGCGCTCACACCGCCCGTGGTCGGGTTGGTGAGGATCGAGATGTAGGGGATGCCGCGCTCGCCGAGCATCGAGAGCATGGCGGAGGTCTTCGCCATCTGCATGAGCGACAGCACGCCCTCCTGCATGCGCGCGCCGCCCGAGGCACTGATGACGACGAGCGGATACTTCCGCTCGAGCGAACGCTGGCCGAGCCGCGCGATCTTCTCGCCGACGACGGAGCCCATCGATCCGCCCATGAAGGCGAAGTCCATCACGCCTATGTTGACCGGCGCGCCGCCGAGCATTCCGGTCGCGGTGATGATCGCGTCCCCCTCGCCGGCGTTGGTCGTCGCCTTCTTGAGCCGCCCTGGATACTCGGGGAAGCCGAGCGGGTCGGTCGACCGCAGATCGACCTCGGTCTCCTCGCTCGTGCCCTCGTCGAAGAGGATGTTCAGGTACTCGCTGGCCCGGATGCGCCGATGATAGTCGCACGAGGGGCAGACGTTGAGGTTGCGCACGAACTTCTCGCGCAGGTCCGTGTGCCCGCACGCCTCGCACTTCTCCCACGCATCCGCGGGAATCTCGAGGCGCTCACGCCTCGGCTGCCGCGGTTTCTTTTCTTTCCGGAACCAAGCCATTGGAAAAAGATGACGCCGTGGGGGGAACAGAGCAAGGCGCGACGAGTCTGATGCGGGGCGTCGGGAAACAGCGATGCGAGGGGGCGGCTCGCCGTTGGCGCGCCCGCGAGACTGCGATACGAGACGCGGAATTCGGGAAACAACCCGACGATACGGGGCTGGCCGAGCGCGGGCCGCCCGCGGCGCCGCGCTCGGCCCCATTCCGCATCATGGTTGCTGCCCGTATCCGCGCATCCCGCATCGCGGTATCGCCGCGCGCAGCGCCGCCCACCCCGCATCGCTGGTTCTCGTGGCCCCGCATCACACCGCGAAGTCCGTACGCCCCCCGCGTCCCTCCGATGCGATTCGCATGAGGATTCCGACCGAGAGCCAGCTGGCGAGCATGAATGATCCACCGTAGCTGAAGAACGGCAGCGGAATTCCCGTGATCGGCATGAGGCTCAGCGTCATGCCGACGTTGATCAGCATGTGCACGAACCAGCTCGCGGCGAGGCCGATCGCGATCAGGCTGCTGAACGAGTCGTTGGCGCGCGTCGCGATGCGGATCGTTCGCAGCAGCAGCAGGAGAAAGAGCGACAGCGCGAGCGTCACCCCGACGAAGCCGAGCTCCTCCCCCACGACCGAGAAGATGAAGTCCGTGTGCTGCGCGGGAAGGAAGGCGAGTCGCTTCTGCGTGCCGAGCGTGTAGCCCTTCCCGAACCAGCCCCCCGATCCGATCGCCACGATCGACTGGATGACGTGATAGCCCGAGCCGCGCGCGTCGGCGGTGGGGTCGAGGTAGGTGAGCAGTCGCTTCTGCTGGTAGGGCTGCAGCCGATCCCAGAGAATCGGCGCGAGCACTCCCATCACGAAGTTCGCGACGACGAGGACGATCCCTTCGCCGAGGTACGGGCGGTACCGGTAGACGAGGACGATGAGGATGATGAACCAGGCGCCCCAGATCCACACGTTGACCGCGCCGATGAGGCTCACCACCGGGCTCGCGATGAGGAGCAGGAGCGGCCACGACACGCCCGCCCAGAACAGCATGCCGAAGAAGATCCCGATGAAGGCGAGACCGGTGCCGAGGTCGGGCTGGAGCATGATCATGAGCCACGGAATGCCCACGACGAGCGCCGCCGGCCAGAGCTCGGCCAGCGTCTTCGGCGGATCCTTCTTCGCGCTCAGCACGCGCGCGAGCATCAGCACGACGGTGACCTTCGCCAGCTCCGAAGGCTGACCGATGCGGTGACTGCCAAGGCAGATCCAGCTCTTGGTGCTCGCCGCCGTGCCTGCACCGCAGCCGAAGCCGAGCAGCGTCGCCGCGAGCCCGAGCAGGGTGAGCGTGAACAGCGGGATCGTCACCCAGTCGAGCATCCGCACCGACGCCTTGCCGATCGCGAAGGAGACGCCGATCGCGAGGATGATCCAGATCGTCTGCGCGCGCCACGCGTGCGTCGCGACCGTCGGGACGTCGGTCTGCCCCGCGGAGTAGACGATGGACAATCCGTAGAGCGAGAGAGCGAGCGCGATCGCGAAGAGCGGCGGATCGCCGATGAGGCGGCGCATCAGTCGCCCTCCGTCTCGAGCATCTGGGTCGGCACGACGTTGAGGTACTGCGAGATGATCGAGGAGGCGATGCGCGCCGCGCGCGTGCCGTGTCCTCCGAACTCGAGCATCACGGCGACGACGATCTTCGGATCGTTGGCCGGCGCGAAGCCGACGAACCACGCGTGGTGATGCAGCGGGTCCTGCGCGTTCTGCGCGGTGCCCGTCTTCCCGGCGAGGACGACGCCCTGGATGCGCGCGCTCGCCGCGGTGCCTCCCGCCTCGACCACGCCGGCGAGCGCTTCGCGCAGCCCGCGCATCTGGTCCGGGGTGAGCGAGAACAGCCGCTGCCGCTTCGCGGTACCCTTCGCGATCATCGGCTGCGCCGCCGTGCCGTCGGTCGCCAGCGCGGTGTAGAAGCGCGCCATGCTGATGACGGTCTGGTTGTTCTCGCCCTGCCCGATCGCGAGGTTGAGCGTCACCGCGCGGCTCCAGCGCTTCGGGCCATAACGCTCGTCGTAGTAGCGGATCGCGTCGGGGAAGATCGGCTTCGACTCGCTCGGCAGATCGATCCCCGTCCGCTCGCGGAAGGAGAGCCGCACTCCGCCGGCGATGAGATTCTCGAGCGTCATCTTCAGCCCGAGCTGATAGAAGTAGACGTCGCACGACTTCTCGATCGCCTGCTGCAGGTTCACGTTCCCGTGACCGCGCGGCTCCCAGCAGCGGAAGTACCGATTGAAGTACTGGTAGCCGCCGGTGCATGGCTGCGGCATGTGATCGTCCATCTTGACGATCCCGTTCTCGAGGGCGACCGCGGCGGTCGCCAGCTTCCACGTCGAGCCGGGGGGATAGGTTCCCTGGATCGCCTTGTTGTAGAGCGGGTGCCGCGGATCGGTCGTCAGCTCGCGCCAGTAGTCGGCCGGGATGCCGCCGACGAACCGGTTCGGATTGAAGCTCGGCGCGCTGTAGAGCGCGAGCACCCCGCCGGTCTTCGGGTCGAGCGCGACGACGCCGCCCTGCAGGGAGTCGCCGAAGAGCTGGGCGGTGTACTCCTGCAGCTTGAGATCGATGTTCGTCTGCAGCGGATCGGCGGCGAGCGGCTCGATGTCCTGTCGCGCGCCGGCCTCGCGCACGACGCGGCCGCGGGCGTCCACCTCGACGAAGCGCACGCCTTCGCGACCGCGCAGGTCGCTCTCGTAGTAGCGCTCGAGTCCTCCCTTGCCGATCTGCTGTCCCGCCTTGTACCCCTCGTACTGCGGCTTCTTCAGCTCGTCCTCGGTGATCTCGCCCGTGTAGCCGACGATCGACGCGACCATCGTGCTGTCCGGGTAGAAGCGCTTCGGCGCCGCCTGGATGATCAGCCCCGGGAACTCGACGCGGTGCTCCTCGAGCACCGACACGACGTCGAATTTCGCGTCGCTGAGGATCACCGTGGGACGGTTAGGCGCACGCTTGTAGCGGCGCACCGCGAGCTCGATCTCGCCGGGGGTGAGCTGGATCGTCCCTGCGAGACGGCGCATCGCCTCGCGCAGCGAATCCGCCGAGGGGCTGAGGATCGAGACGGAGTAGCCGGGGACGTTCTCCGCGATGACGCGGCCTGTCCGGTCGTAGATGATGCCGCGTGGGGCGGGGAGCGGCACTTCGCGCAGGCGGTTCTCCTCGGACTGCAGCGCGTAGCGCGCCCGGTCGAGCACCTGCGTCCTGAAGAACGCGGCGAGCAGGAACGCGATGATCCCCGCCGCGATGAACGACGCGGTACGTCCGCGGCGTGCGACGTCGTTCGGATGGAAGCTCATGCCGCTCTCCTCCCGCTAGGCGGCTTGCGTGTCGAGCATGGGCCGCATCACGATGAGCACGACGATCCCCGCGAGCGCGGTGACCATCGCCGTCAGGGGCGACCAGATCAGGAGCTGGAAGACGAGGTCGAGCCCCTTCACGCGGCGCTCGACGATGAGGAACACGATATCGAACAGCCACTTTCCCGCAAAGAAGAAAGCGGCATGCAGGACGAGGTTCTCGGCGAACACGACCGCGCGGAGCCAGGATGCCGTGAAGCCGACGACGCTCATCGCCAGCGCGGCTGAGCCGAACGCCCCGACCGAGAGCGAGTCGGCGACGAGCCCCATCGCGAAGCCGAGCACCGCGGCGGCGCCCGGGCGGATGCGCACGCTGGCGAGCAGAAGCGCGATCACGAGGAAGTCGATCGACGTGCGCCAGCCGAGCACCGGGCGGAGCGTGTAGTGCAGCACCACCAGGATGAGGAAGGCGATGATGGGGCGAAGCGAGCGCCAGCTCATCGAGGCGTACCCCCGGCCGGTGGCGTGGTGGGCGTGACCGGCGGAACGACGGGCGAGGTCACCGGGCGGGCGGTGTCGCGCCGCGCGGTGTCGCGCGACGCGGGACGCGTCGCGCTGTCCGCGTTGGCGCGGCGCACCGAGTCGGCGCGAATGCTGTCGCGGCGTGCCCGCGCGAGGCGCCGGGCGCGCGCGGCGGCGACGCTGTCGGGGTTCGGCGTCGCTGCGTTAGGCGCGCCCTG